>DATEWZ010000154.1:0-4628 GCA_035257485.1 Chthoniobacterales bacterium | reverse complement strand
GAATATTACAAGCGATTGCTTCGCCTCGAAGCAGAGAAGCGTCACGCTCGGATCGAGACCGCGACCGCGCTGGATCCCCAGATTGCCTCGCAAATTTCCCTTAATCTGGCGAGGCGTTACGGCACCGATTTAACCACGGAGTTTGCGATCAACCCGGCATTGCTTGGCGGGATGCGAATTCGCGTCGGGAGCGACGTCTGGGACAGTAGCGTCCGTAACCGCCTGGAAAGACTTCAACAACAACTTTGAGATCACCTAACGAGATATGAGCAGCATCCTTGAAGAAATCGAAACCAAAATCGCCGGGCTAAAAACCTCGACCACGAAAAGCAATGTCGGGATTGTCCGGGAAGCCGGTGACGGCGTCGCACGCATCGAAGGATTAAGCGATGTCATGCTGAATGAGATGATCGAATTTCCTGGGGGTATCTTCGGACTGGCGCTCAATCTCGAAGAGACCGAGGTCGGTGCAATTTTGCTAGGTGACCCCACCAAGATATCGCAGGGGGCGGAAGCGAAGACAACCGGCCGACTGCTCTCGGTTCCGGTAGGGAAAGGACTGCTGGGTCGCGTGGTCAATACCATAGGAGAGCCGCTCGACGGCAAAGGTGAGGTCAAATCGGAGACATTTTACCCGCTCGAAAAAATCGCGCCCGGCGTGATCAAGCGCCGCAGCGTCAGCCAGCCGGTGCAGACCGGTATCATGGCGATCGACGCGATGATTCCAATTGGCCGCGGCCAGCGCGAGTTGATCATCGGCGATCGCGCGACCGGAAAAACGACGATCGCGATCGACACGATCATCAGTCAGGCACGGTTGAACAAAGCCGCGCAAGAACAAGGCGATAAAAATTACCGCCCGCTTTACTGCATTTACGTTGCGGTCGGTCAGAAAAATTCCAACGTTGCGCGTGCGCTGGACGTCCTCGAACGCGAAGGCGCGATGCCGTACACGACCATCATTTCCGCGCCCGCGTCCGATGCTGCGACCAATCAGTATCTCGCGCCGTTCGCCGGCGCCTCGATGGGCGAGTGGTTCATGGACAACGGCATGGATGCGCTCATCATCTACGACGATTTGTCGAAGCACGCCGTCGCCTATCGGCAAGTTTCGCTGGTCTTGAAACGGCCATCCGGCCGTGAAGCTTATCCCGGTGACGTCTTTTATCTCCATTCGCGTTTGCTCGAGCGCGCCGCGCGCGTCAGCGACGAGTTTGGTGGCGGATCACTGACTGCTTTGCCGATTATTGAGACGCAAGCGGGCGACGTGTCGGCTTACATTCCCACGAACGTGATTTCGATTACCGACGGCCAGATTTACCTTGAGACCGATCTGTTCTATCAAGGCGTGCGCCCGGCGATCTCGGTCGGGTTGTCGGTGAGCCGCGTCGGCTCGGCCGCGCAAATTAAAGCGATCAAGCAGGTCGCAGGTAAAGTAAAGCTCGACCTCGCTCAGTTCCGCGAGCTGGCTGCGTTTGCCCAGTTCGGTTCCGATCTCGATGCCGCGACCAGAGCGCGTCTCGATCGCGGTCAGCGTATCGTCGAGTTGTTCAAGCAGAAGCAGTACAGCCCCATCCCGGTTGAAGAACAGGTGTCGATCATGTGGTCAATGCAAAACGGATACATCGATGCAGTTCCGGTTGAGCGCGTGAAAGAATTCCAACTAAAGCTCCAGGACTGGCTGCAAACGCGCAAAGAACCTTTGCTCCGCGCAATTCGCGAGAAGAAGCAGCTCGATGAAGATCTGGAGTCGCAACTCAAGAGCGCGATGGAGGAGTTCAAAACGACCTGGCAATAATTTAGATGGCGAACACGCAAGACATACGGCGCCGGATCAAATCGATCCGGAATACGTCGCAGATCACGAAGGCGATGCAGATGGTCGCCGCTTCGAAGATGCGCAAGGCACAGCACCATGCACTGGCCGGCCGCCCATATGCCGCGTTGATGAACAAGGTCCTCGTTTCGCTGCAAAAGCGGACCGATCCGACGTTGCATCCGCTGCTTCAAATTCGGGAGGTGAAGACAGAGTTGGTCTTAATCATCAGCACCGACAAAGGTTTGGCCGGTGCGCTAAACACCAATCTGTTTCGCGAAGCGGCAAACTTCGACCAGACAAAGACCACATTCGTTGTCACCGGGAAAAAAGCGCGGCAGTTCATCGCCCGGACGAAGCGCGAATTGCTGGCCGACTTTGAATTGAAAGACACGCCGAGCTTTGTCGAAACCAAGCCGCTCGCCAAGTTCGCGACGGAAAAATTTCTCGCTGGAGAAGTCGACAAAGTCTCCGTGCTTTACACGCATTTCATCAACACGATTAACCAGCGTCCGGTCATCCAGACGCTTTTGCCGATTAGCGGTTTCGATTTGCCGAAAGGCGAGCGAACTGAAGGTGCAATCGATCCGGTTGGAATGATCCAACGCACGGAAGATGTCGATCCAATGCTTGGTTATCTTTTCGAACCGAACGCGCTCCAAGTGCTCGACACCATGCTGCCGTACTACGTCGATTACCAGGTTTTCCAGATGATCCTCGACGCGCGCGCTTCTGAACACAGCGCGCGAATGGTTGCGATGAAAAACGCGACCGACAACGCGAACCAGTTCATCAAGGATCTCACTCTCGAATACAACAAAATGCGCCAGGCCAGCATCACGACCGAGCTGCTCGAGATCGCGACTGCCCAAATGGCGGTCGGCGGCTAAAAAGAAAAAGATTTATGAATAAAGGAAATATTGTTCAAGTCATCGGCCCGGTCGTGGACGTCGAATTCCCCGACGAGAAAAGCATGCCGAAAATTTATAACGCGCTCGAGATCGAGTATGAGGTCAACGGCAATCCGACCAAGCTGACTCTCGAGGTTCAACAGCATCTCGGCGAAAACTGGGTCCGCTCGGTCGCGATGTCATCAACCGAAGGTTTGAAGCGCGGAATGAGCGTGAACGATACGGGCGGCCCGATCACGGTGCCGGTTGGCGAAGGCGTCCTCGGTCGCGTATTCAATGTGACGGGCGACCCAGTCGATAATCGTGGTGCGGTGAAATTCACCAAGCGTTATCCGATTCATCGACCCGCTCCGCAATTAACTGATCAGGATACCAAGGTCCAAATCCTCGAGACCGGAATCAAAGTCATCGACCTAATCTGTCCGTTCTCCAAAGGCGGCAAGGTCGGAGCGTTCGGTGGCGCCGGCGTCGGCAAGACCGTTGTCATCATGGAGTTGATCAACAACATCGCCAAAGGTCATGGCGGTGTGTCGGTTTTCGCCGGGGTAGGCGAGCGCACGCGCGAGGGCAACGATCTCTATCGCGAAATGAGCGAGGCGGGCGTAATCGATCAAAAAGATTTGTCGAAATCGAAAGTGGGAATGGTTTTCGGCCAGATGAACGAGCCGCCCGGCGCCCGTTTGCGCGTCGGACTTTCCGCGCTGGCAATGACGGAATTTTTCCGGGACGAGCGCAATCAGGACGTGCTTCTCTTCATCGATAACATCTTCCGTTTCTCGCAAGCAGGTTCGGAAGTTTCGGCGTTGTTAGGCCGAACGCCGAGCGCGGTCGGTTATCAACCGACGCTCTCTGCCGAAATGGGCGATTTGCAGGAGCGCATCACCTCGACCAAGAAAGGTTCTATCACTTCGTTCCAGGCGGTTTACGTTCCGGCGGACGACTTGACCGATCCGGCCCCCGCAAACACGTTCGCGCATTTGGATTCCACCATCGTGCTAGAGCGTTCGATTGCCGAGCTTGGAATTTATCCGGCCGTCGATCCTCTGGCATCGACATCGAAATCGCTCGCGCCGGAAATTGTTGGCGAAGAGCATTACAACGTCGCGCGCGGGGTGCAGCGCGTGTTGCAACGCTACAAAGATTTGCAGGACATCATCGCGATTCTAGGAATGGACGAATTGGGCCCGGAAGACAAGCTGACCGTCCATCGCGCGCGCAAGATTCAGCGCTTCCTCAGTCAACCGTTCCACGTCGCGGAAGTCTTCACTGGAACAAAAGGCCAGTACGTTTCCATCGCGGAAACCGTGCGCGGGTTCAAAGAAATTCTCGATGGCAAACATGACGATGTTCCGGAAGCGAACTTCTACATGAAGGGTAACATCGACATGATCAAAGAGGAGAAAGCTTAATCGCATGGCGAACACGCTGAAGCTCGAGATCGTTACACCGGAAGAAAAGATTTATTCCGAAGACGTGAACATGGTCACGTTGCCCGGATCGGAGGGCGAGCTCGGTGTTTATCCAAATCACGTGCCGGTCCTGACCGCATTGAAACCAGGCGAACTCCGTGTTGTGAAAGACGGACGCGAAAGCGCGCTGGCAATTGGCGAAGGTTTCGTCGAGATCAGAGCCGACGGCGTTTCAGTTTTGACTGATATGGCGCTCCAACCTGAAAAGATCGACATTGAGGCAGCTGAGAAAGCGGTCGCACGCGCGCAGGCGGCGATGAAAGAGGATCACAGCGCCGAGGAGGTCGTCGCGATCCAGGCGTCGTTGCAAAAGGCCCTGGCCCAATTGCATGTAAAACGCCGGCGGCATTCCTAGCTGCTCTTCCGCGCGAAATTGCACGCGCCCGATCAACTCGCCATTATCGCCGGCAACGGCGTTTATCCGCGGGTCCT
>DATEWZ010000153.1:0-2589 GCA_035257485.1 Chthoniobacterales bacterium | reverse complement strand
TACCGCGGCGGCCGAACCGCCACTCGAACCGCCGGGCACGCGCGAAACGTCCCACGGATTGCGGGTGACTTTAAAACTCGAGTTCTCGGTCGACGAACCCATCGCGAATTCGTCCATATTTGTTTTGCCGAGCGGAATCGCGCCGGCCGCGCGCAGCCTCCGGATCACCGTTGCGTCGTAGGGTGAACGATAATTGCCGAGAATTTTCGAGCCGCAGGTGCACGGTTGACCTTTGACGTTGATGATGTCTTTGACCGCGATCGGCACGCCTCCGAGTGGAAGATCGACATCTACCTTTTCCGTCTCTTTGAGCGCGGAGTCGAAATCGAGCGACAGATACGCGTCGATCTTCGGTTCAACATTTTCGATTCGCGTGCGAAGCGATTCGATGACATTTCTCGGCGAAACTTCCTTTTTGCGAAGGCGGGATTGAAGATCGGCGATCGTGAGCGCCGGCAAATTCTTCTCGCTCATTCAACTACTTTGGGAACGACGAAGAGCTGATTCGCTTTTTGCGGCGCGTTGGCTAGCGCTTCGTCGGCCGTGAAGCAGGGACCGGGCTCGTCTTCGCGAAACACATTGAACATCGGAACGGCGTGCGCAGCGGCCTCAACCTGGCTGACATCGACTTCGCTCAGTTTCTCAGCGTATTTCAAAACGTCGGCGAGCTGCTTTTGAAACAGCTTGGTCTCGTCGCCGCCCAGATTCAGGCGCGCGAGTTTCGACACGTAGCCTACGTCAAGCTCGGTGGATTTGGCCATTGGCTTAGAAATGAAGGTGGTTCAGCAACCAAATCGCTGCGATCAAAAGCGCAATCACCAAAACCAGAAAAATGATGCGCCCTTCCCGGCGCTGTTTGCGGAGCGAACCGCGTGGCCTGGTCGGCGCGCCACCGCCGTAGCGTTCGTCATGCAAAGCCATCGAAACATCCAGGCGACTGCCGCCCGAGCTCGCGCGCATGAGCAATTCTTCGCGCTGGCGCTTTTGAATTTCCTCCGCCACGCGCGGAGCTTCATCGATCATCCGCTGAAGTTTTTGCATTTGGTCGCGCAGCTCGGATTCCTGCTGCGCCAAGTCTTGTTTAGACTGATCGAGCGCGGTGTTCGATCTAGGCGAGCGACGAAGCATCCCGCGTCACCGACCCGTTGACGCCATCCAGTAGAAAAGGAGAAGCGCGATAAATCCGAAAACGATCAGCGGCAAACTGAAGGCGAATCCGATCTTAATCCATTGCATCAGCGAGCGGCCGCCGCCGGAAAAAACCGGTTCGATTTCAGGCAGAGCCTCGCCTCCATCGCTGTCTTCAGTAGCCTGCAAACGGCTTCGTTGCTGGGTGTATTCGACGCGTGCGCCTTCCACCGTGCTGAGCGCGCGGCTGAGTTCCTTGTGCAGGTCGGCTGGGTTCCAAGTCTTCGGATCGATCGCTTCGATCAATTCCAAGTGTTGGCCAAAACTTTCCCGCATCCCGCGCAACTGCTCGAGGCGCTTTTGCGCGTCGTAGGCCTCGCGTTCCAGAACAACGAGCGAGCGCGTCAACTTATCGCTCATCTCGGCCCGGCCGCGCTCGAGCTCCTCCTGCTTGCGGCTCAGCTCCTCGAGCTCGCGTTTCTGCTTTTCGATCTGGTCCTGCTGCCGCTTGAGCTGAAGCAATTGCTCCTGCGCTTTTTGGACCTGGGAATCGAGGTGCTCCGGCGACAACGTCTCCTCTTCACTCAATTCCAGCATTTGTTCGATCGGGCGAATTTTCTCCGGCATGTCAAACTTCTTCAATCGCGTCTCACCTTTCGTGTGCTTGCCGCTGGGCGCACATTAATGACGCGCGCGCATATTTCCAATTCTTTCCGAGAGAATTTTCGCGCGACAAGATCGGATCAACGGCCGGGCATCATTTCGAGCAGAACGCCTTTGAAATACTCCGTTTCGGGAATCGTCGGTAGCATCGGGTGATCGAGCGCCTGCTCGAATCGGCGTAGTCTTCGCGCCGAACGACGCGCATCGACCAGGGCGTCGGCGATTGTCTGATTGAACGCCGCATCGCTCACGTGATGCGAACACGAAAACGTGGCGAGCAGTCCATTCTTCGAAAGCAATTTGAACGCGCGCAGGTGCAGATCGCGATAACCGCGCAACGCGTCGCCCAATCCGCTCTTGGTTTTCGTGAACGACGGCGGATCGAGAATGATCAGATCGTATTCCGCTTCCGCCTTCTCTGCGCTGCGCAGAAACGCAAAAACGTCCTGCTCGATCCATCGAACCTTCGCTCCGTTTCGTTCCGCGTTTCGTTTTCCGGCGTCGACGTTATCCGAATTTTCTTCGACCGCGGCGACGTCAGCCGCGCCAGCCTTCGCACACGCGAGCGCGAACGCACCCTGGTTCGCAAAACAATCGAGCACTCGTCGCTTTTCCGCGTAGTGCGCGACGGCGGGATAATTCGCCGCCTGGTCCAGATAAAATCCGGTCTTCTGCCCCTGCAAAAGATCTATTTCAAATTGGAGGGACGCGCTCTGTCGCGTCCCATTAATTTCCACCAAGATTGGTCCCGACGGAGCGGGACCCTCCAAAACTCCAGAACGCAGTTCCAACCCTTCC
>DATEWZ010000152.1:0-4788 GCA_035257485.1 Chthoniobacterales bacterium | reverse complement strand
GAAGTCGAGGGGTCTCGCATCACAAACTCGGAATGCCTTCCGCGCGGGAATCGCTTTCGACCAGCCGGCGAATTGAATTCCACCAGTCGTCGTAAAGATCTGCGACCGGCCAGGAAAATTTTTCGCCGGCGGTTTCAATCGACAATTTGTCGCCGCCGACTTTCCCAAGTTGCTGAAACGGGCCGCCGGCTTTTTCCAGGATCGACCTCGTTTTCTGCAAATTCTCCGGCGCGACTGAAATTACGATTCGCGACTGCGATTCATTGAAGAGTGCTGTAGCCACGTCGCTGTGCGACGTGTCGAATTTAACTTCCGCTCCAAGTCTCCCTTTCGGGTTGAAACAACATTCCGCGATCGCGACTGCGAGTCCGCCTTCGCTGCAATCGTGCGCGCTCTTTACCAAACCGCCGCGGATCAAATCGCGGACCGCGTTTTGAATTTCGATTTCGTGGGTAAGATCGACATGGGGCGGGGGACCAAGCTTTTTACCGTGGCAAACTTTGAGAAACCGCGAACCGCCGAGCTCGTCGCCGACGCTGCCGACCAAAATGATTTCGCCGCCGGCGTCTTTGAACCATTGCGTCGTAACGTGCTCTTCCCTCTCGATCAGGCCAACCATGCCGATGGTGGGGGTGGGATCGACCACGCCGGCGGGGTTCTCATTATATAGAGAGACGTTTCCGCCCGTCACCGGGGTCTCGAACGCCCGGCAGGCTTCGGCCGCGCCCTCGACCGCCTCGCGCAGCTGCCAGAAGTTTTCCGGCTTGTATGGATTGCCGAAATTCAAATTGTCCGTGACCGCGAGCGGCTTTGCGCCGGAGCAGGTCAGATTTCGCGCCGCTTCCGCAACCGCGATCTTCGCGCCTTCACGCGGATCGAGCGCGCAATACAACGAATTGCAATCGCTCGTAGCCGCCAGAATCTTATTCGCGTATTTCACGTGAAACACGGCCGCGTCTGAGCCGGGCTTCACCATCGTGCCAGTGCGAACAGTGTGATCGTACTGACGATAAACCCAGTTCTTCGACGCGATCGTCGGATCGCGGAGAAGTTGGCGGAGCGCTTCGCTATTGTCGATCTTTGGAAGTTTTTTGAAATCGAATGAAGTAGTTTTCCGCGGCGGCTTCGCTTCGCGTGAGTAAAGCGGCGCTTCTTCGGCGAGCGGTTTCGCGGGAATTTCCGCGGCGACGCTGCCGTTGTTGCGCACGCGCATCATACCGTCGTCGGTCACGCGCCCGATCTCGGCCCACGGCACGTCCCATTTATCGAAAATGTCGCGGACAATTTTTTCTTTCCCGCGTTTGGCGATGATCAACATTCGCTCCTGCGATTCGCTCAGGAGAGTTTCATACGGCGTCATGCCGGGCTCCCGTTTTGGAACTTTCGCGAGATCGATCTCGATTCCGCTTCCGCCGCGACTCGCCGTTTCGCACGTTGAACAAGTCAGCCCCGCTGCGCCCATGTCCTGAATTCCTGCGACGGCGTCGTTCGCGAGAAGTTCGAGACAGGCTTCGAGCAAAAGTTTTTCTTTGAACGGATCGCCAACCTGGACGGCAGGGCGATCTTCCTTCGATTCTTCGGTCAGCTCGCGCGAAGCGAACGCCGCGCCGGCGAGGCCGTCGCGCCCGGTTTCGGCGCCGACGTAAAAAACCGGATTGCCAACACCGCGCGCCGCGCCGCGCGCGAGTTGATCGTGACGCAAAACGCCGAGACAAAAAACATTCACCAGCGGATTGCCTTCGAAGCTTTCGTCGAAATAAATCTCGCCCCCGATCGTAGGGATGCCGATGCAGTTCCCGTAATGCGCGATGCCGGAAACGACACCCGTGAATAATCGACGATTGGCGGCAATGCGTGATGCACGATCTTCTGGAGGGCGCCGCTCCGTCGGCGCCTTTTCATTCTCGGACGCGACGGAGCGCGTCCCTCCATTATCAATTGGTCCGAAGCGCAGCGAGTTGAGAGAAAATTCCGGGCGCGCTCCCATCGTAAAGATGTCGCGAATGATTCCGCCGACCCCGGTGGCCGCGCCCTGGAACGGCTCGATCGCGCTCGGGTGATTGTGACTTTCCATTTTGAACGCGATCGCCCAGCCGTCGCCGATATCGACCACGCCGGCGTTTTCCTCACCGGCTTTGACCAGAATGTTCGGCCCGCTCGTTGGAAATTTTTTGAGCTCTTTGCGTGAATTCTTATACGAACAATGCTCGCTCCACATCACCGAGAAAATCCCGAGCTCGGTGAAATTCGGCTCGCGGCGGAGATTTTTTTTAATCCGGTCGAATTCCTCCGGCGTTAGACCGTGTTTCGCCACCAACTCCGGAGTTACTTTCGGATCGGCGGTAGCGTTCGTCATCGACAACGCACGTTAACGAATGTCGGACGCGACACAACGCGCAGTTTTTTGTCGAATAAGGTCGAATACGGAGCGCGCGGGACCTGTCTAACCTATATATAGAAGGGAGTGAAGATGAAACGAACCATTGCCATTTTCGCCGCTGCCGTGTTGGCGACGTTTCTCTGCGTCCAAAATGCGCCCGCGTTTCCGGGTGAGCGGATGCCCTACAGGGCGGCGCATTTCGCCGGCAAAGTAGCTCAGAAAATCGACAACCACGTCATTCACCCGGTGACTCACGGAATTGCTCGGCGCTTGCGCTGACGATTTTGTTAATTCCCACCAACTGACAACTGGGTCGCTTTAACCAGCGGCCCGGCTGAGCAGTCGAATAATTTCCACCCGAACTGAGTCGAAGAAACGATAACAAACTGAAAGGGAACACAATGAAGAAACTGATTATTGGATTGGCTTGTGCTGCGGTTGCGCCATTTGCGTTTGCGCAGACAACCACCACAACTGAACAAACCACGACTACCGCTCCGGCAACCACGACCACGACCAGCACGACTTACTCGTCGGGCGTCGTAACAACGTATGAGCCGGGCAAAACCATCGTGGTCAAGGACGAGCGCGAGGGTCCAATCACGTTCGCGTTAAAGGCTCCTGTGCGAGTCATCGACAAGACTGGTCACGTGATTAGCAGAGCGCTAACGCCGAAGGACCGCGTGAAGGTGTATTACACCGGCACGGGCGAGACCCGCGTAGTTGAGCACGTCGAAGTGGAAGATTAAGCGAGCGTAAGTTCGCAAATTCAAAAGCCGCAGGGTCGCGAGATCCTGCGGCTTTTTGTTGTTGGAGGGCGCCGCTCCGTCGGCGCCTCTTTTTCCGGACACGACGGAGCGTGTCCCTCCATTTGCGCTTCGCGTGTAAATCGCGGACATTTTGCGCCTCGATATGGCTTTTGATTTGAAGGAGATCATCGCCGCGCGTTTGGGCGAGAATTATCAGCTGCACGAGAAACATTTGAACCGCACCCTCGTGCAGGCGCAGCGCGTTATCGGCTTCGACAAAGTCTATGCCCGGGCCGAGGGCGCGTATCTCTACGACATGGATAACCAGCCGTATCTCGACTTCCTGAGCGGCTACAGCGTTTTCAACATCGGCCGAAATCATCCCGTCGTGAAGAAAGCGATCCGCGATGTGCTCGATCTCGATCTTCCGAACATGGTGCAGATGGATTGCTCGTTGCTAAGCGGTTTGCTCGCGGAAGCGATCACCAAGCGCACGCCGCCGCATCTCGATGCGGTTTTCTTTTGCAACTCCGGCACCGAAGCGATGGAAGGCGCGATCAAATTCGCGCGCGCCGCGACCGGACGGAAGCGAATGGTTTCGCTCGCGAGCGCGTTTCACGGCTTGAGCGTTGGATCGCTCTCGCTGATGGGCTGCGAAAGTTTCACCGAAGGTTTCGGTCCGTTGATGGAAGGATTCGATGCGCGCGTGCCGCTCGATGATCTCGATGAATTGGATCGACAACTGCGATCCAAAGACGTCGCCGCCTTTGTAATTGAGACCGTTCAAGGCAAGGGCTGCCAAACCTCCGACACTGATTTCTTTCCGCGCGCGCAGGAACTTTGCCGGAAATACGGAACGCTCTTGATTTCCGACGAAGTGCAAACCGGACTCGGGCGCACCGGCAAAATGTTCGGCTTCCAACATTGGAACCTGGAGCCGGACATCATCACGCTCGCGAAAACGTTGAGCGGCGGTTACGTCCCGTGCGGCGCGATCGTTACCCGACGCGACATTTACCAGAAAACTTTTTCACGAATGGACCGTTGCGTCGTGCACTCGACTACGTTCGGCCGGAACAATTTGGCAATGGCTTGCGGACTCGCTTCGCTGGAAGTGATCGACAACGAAAACTTGCTCGAGAACTCGGCCAAGATGGGCGCGTTGTTGATGGAGAAAGTCGACGCGCTAAAAGAAAAACATTCCTTCATCAAAGAAGTTCGCGGCAAAGGTTTGATGGTCGGGATCGAGTTTCATGAGCCGAGCGAGTTCAAGCTCAAGATGGCTTGGAAACTTCTGCACAAGATCGACAAGGTGCTCTTCGCGCAAATGATCGTGACCCAAATGCTGAGCAAGCATCGCATTCTCACTCAGGTTGCAGGTCACGCGATGGACGTGATGAAAATTCTGCCGCCGCTGATTATTGGTGAAAAGGAAGTGGGTATGTTCGTGAACGCGCTGGATGACGTTCTTTCCGAGTGTCGTAAATTTCCCGGACCGATGTGGGAGCTTGGCAACAATTTCGTCAAAGCCGCCCTCGGCTCCCGCAAATCCGCCGAGCCAAAGCCGGTCTCGGCGTAGCTGCGTTCTCCAGTGGAAGACTCTGAGGGCGACTTGAAACGAGCATTCGCGGATCTCGATGCGGCTTGGAATGCGCACCT
>DATEWZ010000151.1:0-12365 GCA_035257485.1 Chthoniobacterales bacterium | reverse complement strand
GCCTTCGCTAAAGCTTCGGCGTGACAGAGACGCCTGCCGCTACAGCAGCGATGCGCGATCGAGGATCGCGTTAAGCGACGAACGGCGGAGCGTGCGCGCGCATGCTCCGATTCAATTCAGCGAAAAATGTTTTGCCGGGCGGTCCGGTGTCGAGCGTTGCCGGATCGAGCGAAATTTTCGGCGGCTCGAGAATCGCCAATTGATGGAATCCAGTGGGGAGAGGAAGGAGATCGATAATTTTCGGAGTGAGGTCCGGTGCCGGTGTCGTCGGAACTGCACGAAGAATTTTGCAGCACTCGGTCGCGGTCGGCGGCGTTTGAGGCTTTGCCGGTTTGGCGTGGAACGGACAAACGCTTCCTGGACTCTCCGCTTTTGTCGCTAGCGCGCGAATTGCGCAGTGATTCGAAATCGCGAACCAGGCGAAAATTGTCACCGCGGCGATCAAGAAACGCGCGGTCGCTTTCACGTCGGTTTAATCGCCGAGGACGGTGTAATTCTCAAATGTTTTCTTGGGAAGCGATCGGCGCGGCGCCGGTGGCAGTCATTTCAGGCGGCGCTTCGGGAGGCGAGGCTGCGGTTTCGGTCGACACCACCCGCGTTTCCTTGATCCGCGTCGACATTAACATTGCCGTGAACAGCAGAGCTGCGGCCAGGTAATAAGGCGCGCCCGGAATGTGCACCGAGTGTTTCGGATCAATGAACCAACGGAACGTCTGCAGGAATAAGATTGGGCCAATGATGAAGGTGATTGAACGCATGCTTTGGATCGCGCCTTGCAGCTCGCCTTGTTCTTTTTCGCTGACGCGATGCGTCATCATGCTCTGTGCGGCTGGCATTGAAATGTTCCAAAGCGAGATGATTGGAATGGATCCGAATAACCACGCGCCGGTTCTGGCCAACCCCGCGATGAGCATGCCGGATGCGCCGAAAAATTGACCGGTATAGAGCGTCTTCTTTTCTCCGAATCGTTTCACCATTGGTCCGGTCAAGCCGCCAGAAATGATTGCGGTCACGATGCCAACAACCATCAACGAAATGCCGTTCGTCAATTCGCTCCAATTGTAACGATAGATGGCGTAGAGAACCCAAACACTGAAGACGTTATGCGCGGTGTAGGCGAGGAATTGGATCGTTGTCAGCCGCCAGAGTTCGGGATGAGAGCGCAAAATTCTAAGAGAACCAACGGGATTTGCTCGTCGTAGCTCAAAGTGCCGTCGCCGTTCGTCCGGCAAGGACTCTGGCACAAAAAAATATCCCCACAGCCAATTGGTCAGGCTTAGCGCAGCGGCAAACCAGAACGCAAATCGCGGATTGAAATTGCCTAGGATACCGCCAATAACAGGACCGAACGCAAAGCCGATGCCAAACGCAATCCCAATCATTCCGAAGGCCGCGGCGCGCTTCTCCTTTGTTGTTACGTCAGCGATATAGGCCATGGCCGTTGGAATGCTGGAAGTGGTGATTCCGGAAATGATACGGCCGATAAACAACCAGCTAATCGACGGCGCCAAAGCCATGACGATGTAATCGAGTCCAAGCCCAAGATTTGAGAGCAGAATAATTGGCCGCCGGCCAATGCGATCTGACAAAACGCCAAGGATCGGCGAACAGAAAAACTGCATCAGGGCAAACACCGCCGTGAACCAAGTGCTCCAGTTGGTTGCGCTCGTCATTTTTCCGCCGAGAAAATCCAAGATCAGTTTCGGCAAAACCGGGATGATCAAACCCATCGCCAGGATGTCGAGCGTGACCGTGACCAGAATGAAAATGAGGGCAGCCTGGCGATTTCTCATTGGCAAACAGTGATAACTGACATGTGACGAGTGACGAGATAAAGAGAACAGGATTTTTCGACTTGTCACTGGTCACTGCGGACTTGTCACTTCTTCCGAATTGACGCCCCTCCGTCGAATCCGGTACAACGATCCGCAGGAGCGTTACACCGATGAGCAAATCCTATTTTCCAACGGATCGTGCCGGTCGAACAGCTTGGTACGATAATTTTGCCAAAGAATTTCCGAACGTCGGGAAAGATCTCGGATTCAGCGACACCGAGGTTACCAACGCGGTCAACGACGCGAAATACGCCGTCCACATTTTGAAAACGCTCGGTTCCGACATTGACGCCGATCCCGGTCACGTAGGCAACGCGGTCTTGAGCGGACAATCCTCCGGCGACTATGTCGATCTTCCCAGCGCGGGTAGCGCGCCAACTCCGGTCCGACCTGGAATCGACACCCGACGGCAAGCCCGGGTCGAGCGAATCAAGGTAAATTCAAGCTTCAACGCCGATATTGCGAAGAAGCTCCGGATCGAAACGGAAAAGTTAGACGCCAACAAATATCAAGCAGAGCTCGGTCGCGCGCGGCAGACCGGAAACTTTGTCACGATTCCGTTTCGCAAAGCGGGCGGGGGCGTTTCCGGAATTAATCTTTATCGTCAGGGCAAGAGCGACAAGGCACCGCAGAAAGTCGGCTTTTATTTTCGGACACCGGCCATCGATACCGCGCCCGGCAGAGGTGACCTAAAATACACCGCGCGCGCGATCGTGAATGAAAAAGAAATCGGCCAGCCGAGCGACGCAGTCACGGTGACGGTTAGTTAGTTTTCGCGAGAAATCGTGGAAGAAATCGCCGTGTCCTAGCGAATTCTAAGTCACGAGAATGAAACGCTTGTCGATCATCTTCGTCGTTGCGGTTGGATTTTGCTTTTCTTCTGCCGTCTCTTACGCGGACGAATATGTGACCTCGAAATCGCCGGATGGAAAGTTTGCGTTGCACATCAGTCGCGGAGACAAACAACCGTTTCCGCAGAGCGATGCGATCGTCGATGCCAAGACGCGAAAGGTGATTTTGGATTTGGATGCGGGCCAGGTTTTCGATCCAGAGGCAAAATTGGTTTGGTCGAGCGATTCCCAGTGGGCTGCTTACTTTCGGCGGACCAAAGAGTACGAGGGCGACGCGGCGACTCGGGTGTTCATCCGAAACGGCGAGAGTTTTGACGAAATCAAAATGCCGCAGATTTCGCCGCCAAAAGTTCCTGACAATGCGTCTCCCTCGGACGAACAACATTCGCAGATCATTCCGATGCGCTGGACCAAGCCCGGGTTGTTGGATCTCGAATACCAAATCCTGAGCGACTCCTGGGGCCGAACGGCCGAACAAATTTCCATTCAGTTCGACAAAGAGCACCACGCGTCCGTGGTTAAGTTCGAACCGGAGCGTGTCACGATCCTGGATTATTATTTGTTGCTGCCAAAGGACACGTTCGAGACTCCGGCGCGCCAGTGGCTGCACAACGCGACCGTGGTCGACAAGGAAAACGGCTACATGAGTGTGGGTGGGGACGGCGCACAGCCGTCATTTGAAGTTGCGCTCTTTCGTTATCGCGACGGACGGCCGTTGCTCGCTGTGTGTGAAGGGGAATTGGAAGGCGACGATCGAGTGATAATCAATTTCTATCGGCTCGGAGCGGACGGTCGGATGGAGAAAGCGTCACGAAGAATTTTTCCAATTGAAGATCGCTGGAGCGGTGGAGCGGACGAACCGGACCTTTCTCGGAACTGGTATTTTGAATTGCCGCGCCGTGGGCGAGCGGTTCTCGTTCGCAGTTTGAAAACCAAGAAAGTGTTGCACAAAGTGACGTGGAACGGCGAAAAGTTCGTAGAGGAGAAATAGATGATCTCGTTTGCGCGCTTGCTGTCGATCCTGGCGATTGCGATTTTATTCGCGAGCTGCGGCGAGCCGCAAATGTCAAAGCCGGCCGCCATCACCGCGAAACCATTTCGAGCGGCCGGCGAATTCGATGAAGTCGGCAAAGTCAGTTTTTCCGAAGGCGAATCGTGCGCCTCGCAAATCATGTTCGTTTTTCATGGCGCAAGGTCGGTCTCCATGGCGGCGCCGTTTCGTGTCTCAAAAATTCTGACTGAGGCGGCGCACGATCACAAAACCGTTCGGGTAAGTGGCAAATGGCGTCGCGGCAAAGCGCCTGGATGTAATTACGTGGAAGCGACCCAGGTCGAAGTCCAGAAGTCGTTTTGGTGATCGCTTTTGTACGGATAATGCTGCAATCTGGAAGTCGAAGCAGTTCCCTTTGATATGATGCCTCGTCTCATGACGCCTGTTTTCGTACGACGCTTTGCGAAGACCGGATTAATGCTGACCCTGTGGTGTTGCGCGCTGCTCAATGCCAACGGACAAACCGTAAGCAATACCAGTTTCGAGCTGCCGGCGCTGACGCCGAACTCGTTTTTGTACGGTCCATTCGGGGCCACCTGGATTTTCGCCCGGCAACGCCGGAATCATTAATGCGCCAGGCGCCGGATTTTTCGGGCCAGCGGCGCCGGATGGCAGTCAGTACGCCTTTTTGCAGTCCGGCGGCAAGTAGGAGCCTTTTCGGAGTCAATCAACTTCAGTTTATCCGGAACCTTTCTGCTTTCGTATCTAGTCGCCGGACGATCCGACGACGGACAAGGCGCAACGGGCGATCTAAGTTATCAGGTCCTGCTCGATTCAACGATCATCGCAACCGACGCGACGACGACCGCGCAACCCTTCATTACTCGAGTGATCCAATTCAATGCCGGCGCTGGGAGCCACACACTGACTTTCGCGGTTTCGCCCGGAGCGACCGGCGATAACACCGCATTTTTCGACAGCATTGCGATTCAAGTTCCCGAACCGACAACCACGCTTCTGGTGCTGACGTTCGCGCCGCTTCTGTCGATTGCGCGCCGAATCAGACGTCGCAATCAATAGCGATAGTGCTCGGACTTGAACGGTCCCTCGACCGGCACGCCAAGATAATCGGCTTGTTTCTGCGAAAGTTTGGTCAGCTTCACGCCGATCTTGTCTAAGTGCAGGCGCGCGACTTCCTCGTCGAGCTTCTTCGATAAAACGTAAACGCCGACTTTGTAGTTTTCTCGGTTCTTCCACAGATCGAGTTGCGCGAGCACCTGATTCGAAAACGAATTCGACATCACGAAACTCGGATGCCCGGTGGCATTGCCGAGATTGAGTAAGCGACCTTCCGACAACAGGAAGATCTCGTGCCCGTCGGGAAAGGTGTACTTGTCGAGCTGCGGTTTGATGTTGGTGCGCTTGACGCCTTTCGCATCGTTGAGCGCGTCCACCTGAATCTCGTTGTCAAAGTGTCCAATGTTTCCGACCACCGCCTGGTCTTTCATTTTCTGCATGTGCTCGAACGTGATTACGTCGGTGTTTCCGGTCGCACTGATGTAAATGTCGCCGCGGCCCAAAGTATTTTCGATCGTCGTCACTTCGTAACCTTCCATCGCCGCTTGCAACGCGTTGATCGGATCGATCTCGGTGATGACAACGCGCGCGCCCTGACCGCGCAACGATTGAGCGCAGCCTTTGCCGACATCGCCGTAGCCGCAGACAACGGCCACTTTGCCGGCGATCATCACATCGAGTGCGCGATTCAATCCGTCGACCAGCGAATGCCGGCAGCCGTAAAGATTGTCGAACTTCGATTTGGTGACCGAATCGTTCACGTTGATCGCGGGAACGAGCAATTTGTTTTCCTGATGCATCTTGTATAAGCGATGCACGCCGGTCGTTGTTTCCTCCGAAACGCCGCGCCATTCTTTGGCGATCTCGTGCCAGCGATAGGGATTCTCGCGCTGGATCTCGAGCAACAAATCTTTGATGACCTGTTCCTCCTTGTTCGCCGATTTCGATTTCGCCCAATCGTTGCCTTCTTCGAGCTCGTAACCTTTGTGAATGAGCAACGTCGCGTCGCCGCCGTCATCGACGATCAATTGCGGACCTTTGCCGTCGGGGTGCGAGAGCGCCTGATAAGTGCACCACCAATATTCCTCGAGCGATTCGCCTTTCCATGCGAACACGGAAACTCCGGCCTTCGCGATTGCGGCCGCGGCGTGGTCTTGCGTTGAAAAAATATTGCACGAGGCCCAGCGCACCGATGCGCCAAGATCGATAAGCGTCTCGATCAAGACCGCCGTCTGGATGGTCATATGCAACGAACCGGTGATGCGGACGCCGGCGAGCGGCTTTTGCGGCGCATACTTTTCGCGGATCGCCATCAATCCCGGCATTTCCTTTTCCGCGATCGAGATTTCTTTGCGACCAAAGTCGGCGAGCGAAATGTCCGCGACTTTGAAATCCTGTTTTGTTTTCGTTTGAGTGCTCGTCGTGCTCATAAATTATTTGGCTGCTTTTTTTAGCTCGGCGGCCTTGTCGGCTTGCTCCCACGTAATGTCGGGATCGCCGATCTTGCCGAAGTGTCCATAGTTGGTGGTCTTTGAGTAAATCGGGCGAAGGAGATTGAGCTGCTCGATAATGGCGGCTGGTTTGAAACTAAATGTCGATCTTACCGCCCGTTCGATTTTATCTTCATCGACGGTGTGCGTGCCGAAGGTGTCGATGTGCACGCTGAGGGGCTCGGGATGGCCGATCGCGTAGGCGAATTGAATCTCGCACTTCGACGCGAGCCCCGCTGCAACCACGTTTTTCGCGACCCAGCGTCCCATGTAGGCCGCGCTGCGATCGACTTTGCTCGGATCTTTTCCCGAAAACGCGCCGCCGCCATGTCGACCCATGCCGCCGTAAGAATCCACAATAATTTTTCGACCCGTCAGACCGGTATCGCCTTCCGGTCCGCCGATGACAAAGTTGCCGGTTGGATTGACGAGGAATTTCGTTTCGTCGCTCAGCATTTCGGCCGGCAAAACTTTTCGAATCACTTCTTCGATAATGAAGCTGCGGATTTCCGAATGCTTCACGTCTTTCGCGTGCTGCGTCGAAACAACGACGCAGGAAATGCCGATCGGTTTTCCATCTTCGTAGATGACTGAGACTTGAGATTTCGCATCCGGGCGGAGCCAGCCCACTTTTCCGCTTTTGCGAATACGAGTCAGCTCCCGGCCAAGTCGATGAGCAAACATGATCGGCGCCGGCATGAGCTCGGGCGTTTCATTGCTCGCATATCCGAACATCAATCCCTGATCGCCCGCGCCTTGCTCGCTCGTCTCTTTTCCTTCGGCGCCGCGGGCATCCACGCCTTGCGCAATGTCGAGCGATTGACGCGTGATGATGTTTTGGATGTCGATCTTGTCCGCGTGAAAAACGTCGTCGTCGTTGACGTAACCGATTTCGCGCACGCATTCGCGCACGATCTTGGAAATAGGAAGAACGGCTTCGAGCGGACGATTCTCCGGCAAGTTCGGAATCGTGATTTCGCCGCCGACAATGACGGTGTGACTCTTCGCGTAGGTCTCGCAAGCGACGCGACTATTTCGATCCTGTTTGAGACATGCGTCGAGCACCGCGTCGGAAATAGTGTCGCAGACTTTGTCGGGATGGCCTTCACCGACAGACTCGGAAGAAAAAACGTAGCGACGCGACATGGTATTGGAAAGGTTGAGAGCTTGAATCATGCTCAGTCAACATATTGACCAATCATGATATGTAGATATATCGTCTCGAGATACGGATGACGTCAACCCTTAATTTGGCACGGCTCCTGGCTGATCCGACCCGGCTCCGGCTCCTTTTGTTGCTCGAAGAGGAAGAGCTTTCCGTGGCCGAGCTTCAGAAGATTCTGAACATGGGGCAGTCGCGCATCTCGAGTCATCTCGCGCAATTGAAGCGCGCCGGCGTGGTCGCGGGTCGCCGCTCGGGAAAAAATGTCTATTACGGCGCGACCAGGAGCGCGGGGAAAAATGGCGCGCGGAATCGCGTCCAGCAAATGATCGAGATCCTGGCGCGCGAGATTCCTGAGACGGCGCGAGACCGAATTGCCTTGAAGCTGACTTTGCGCAAACGCCAGGACAAAGCGCGCGAGTACTTCGACGAGCTCGCGGGAAAGTTCGGCCGCAGTTACGTTCCGGGCCGATCGTGGCGCGCGCTTTCGCACGCTCTGATCTCGCTCGTTCCCAAACTGACGATTGTCGATCTTGGCGCGGGCGAGGGGACGCTCTCGCAATTGCTCGCCAAGAGCGCGCGCAAAGTCATCGCCATCGACAATTCGCCGAAAATGGTGGAGTTCGGCGCGAAGTTGGCGAAAAAACACGGCTTCAAGAATCTCGAGTACCGACTGGGCGATCTGGAGGATCCGCCCGTGGCAAACGAGAGTGTCGATCTTGTTTTGCTCAGCCAGGCCTTACATCACGCGACCAAACCCGAACGCGCAATTGAAGCCGCGCGTCGGATTCTAAAAAAGAATGGCCGCATCGTTGTGCTCGATTTGTTGAGCCACCGATTTGAAAAAGCGCGCGAACTCTACGCCGACCGCTGGCTCGGATTCAGCGAAGTGAAATTGCACCAACTCCTTGAGCATGGCGGGTTTCGCGAAATCGAGGTGAGCGTGGTCTCCCGTGAGAAACAAAACCCGCAATTTCAGACGGTTTTCGCGACCGGCATTAAGTGAACGGCTCGTTGAAATTGCCTGTCTAAGGGTTATTCCTTGAGCGATAATCACTCTGAATCCGTAGCTATGACTGGCTTCTTCGATGAGGTGAAGCGGCGCAAGGTTTATCGCGTCGCCGCTGCTTATGTGATCGCGGCGGGCGGTATTATTCAACTGGCCTCGGCTTCGTTTCCCGCGTGGGAATTGCCGAACTGGTCGCTGCGCCTGGTCATCGTTCTTTTGCTGACCGGATTTCCGATCGCGCTGATTCTGGCATGGGCCTTCGACATTACTTCTCAAGGGGTCAAAGCGACACCTGCCATGGGGGCGCCGGCTTCGCATCGGAAACGAAACGTTGTCATGCTGGTGGCGACCGGAATTATTATTTCCGCGGCAGCAGGTTTCTTTTTGTTGCCGCGCGCGGCTGCCCACAAGATCGACAAATCGATAGCGGTCTTGCCCTTTGAGAACCGGAGCAGCGAAAAAGAAAACGAATTTTTTGCCGACGGCATTCAGGACGACATCCTGACCAATCTCGCCAAGATCGGTGATTTGAAAGTGATCTCGCGGACATCGGTCATGCCGTACCGCGGCAAAACGCTGAACGTTCGCGAGATTGGGAAAGCACTCGGCGTTTCGACCATTCTCGAGGGAGGCGTGCAGCGAATCGGCAATCGCGTGCGCGTTAACGTGCAGTTGATCGACGCGACCACCGACGAGCATTTGTGGGCCAACGATTACGATCGCGACCTGACCGACGTCTTCGCGATTCAAACCGACCTCGCGCAGAAGATCGCGACCGAACTAAAAGCAAAACTGTCGCCGTTGGAAAAAGAGAGCATGCAACGCAGGCCGACCGAAAACGGCGAGGCGTATCTGGCGTTCGTTCGCGCGCAAAACCATTTTCATAGCGGAATGGAAGACTTCGCAATGCTGAAGCAAGGCGAGCAAATGTATCAGCGGGCGATCGATCTCGATCCGAAATTTGCTCTCGCCTACGCCGCCTATTCGCAACTCGAAAGCTGGATTTTTCATACTTACGAGCCGACGCCGGCGCGCCGCGATAAAGCGCGCTCTCTTGCCGAACGCGCGCTCCAATTGGAACCCGATTTATCCGAAGCGCACGTTGCCATGGGCTTTTCCTATTATTATGGCGACACCAATTACGACGCCGCACTGAAGGAGTTTGAGCTCGCTCGACGCGGTTTGCCCAACGATTCGAATGCTTACTTGGCCACTGGTGCGATTCAACGGCGTCAGGGAAAGTGGGCCGAATCCACGGCAAATCTGGAAAAGGCAGCCAGCCTGAATCCGAAAGACGCCTGGCCGTTGCAAAACCTCTCTTTCAATTACGCGATGCAGCGAGATTACGCCGCGGCCGATAAAGTCATCGACCGCGCGCTCCAGATTCAGCCTGACGGTCTTGGTCTCTGGCAAATAAAAGCCAAGCTCGCGGTGGTTGCCAGGGGAGACCTAAGCATCGGAGAAAAGTGCTTAGAGAAAGTGAAATCGATGGAGTTGAGCAATGAAGAGCGGATCAAAGTGCTGGGCGGCACGGTCGATTTCCTCTTTCTCCAGCGGAAATACAAAGAGGTCCTTGAGTTGGCGCAGAACACACAAGACGATCTTTTCTCAGCCGTGCCCGGCTCGATTGCGCTGAAGTATTTCGCGATTGGTCTTGCTCAAAAGGCCCTTGGCCACGAGCCGGAATCGCGCGCGGCGTTTTTGAAAGCCAAAACCTTTATGGAGGAAAGCGTGAAACGAACGCCGGATTCAGCGGAAGCACGCATCCAATTGGCGAAACTTCACGCGTGGTTGGGAGAAAAAGACGCCGCTTTGGCTGAGGCGCAGCGCGCTCAGCAGTTGCGGCCCGAAAGCAAGGATGCATTTGAAGGTCCGCAAATCACCGCGGACGTCGCCGAAATCTACGCCATTTTGGGCGACAACGACCACGCGATCCAATTATTGGATGGGTTAATGAATCGGCCGAGCGAAGTCACTGTGAACACGCTGAAATTAAATCCAGCGTGGGACCCGCTCCGCAAAGATCCGCGCTTTCAAGCTTTGATCGACAAGTACGGTGCGAAAGCTTAGCGCCGGACTCTTTCTCGTTCTTCTTTCCGCCGCCCAGGCGCAGTGGGCGCAAATTTCGAGTCAATCCGAGCCTTCGGCCGCAAAGGGCCTCGAGCATCGTTATCTCGTAGTCGAAGATTCGAATAGCGGCGAACGCGCGTCTCTCGAGCTCGCCATTTTTTCCACGAAGTCGTGCCGACTTCGCGTAATTGATCAAGCATCAGAGCCCCGGCTCGATCTGGACGACGCCATGGCGCGTGGAAACTTTCTCGCCGGAGTCAATGGCGGTTATTTCGATCCCGAATATCGGCCAATCGGTTTGTTGATTGTCGATGGAACAACGATCGCGCCGTTGCAAAGAGCGCGGTTACTTAGTGGCGTGCTCAGCGCTTCGCCAAAAAAAGTTCAGATTTTTCGCATCGCCGAATTTACGGCTGGCCAAAAACTGGACGCGGCCGTCGAATGCGGGCCGATGATTGTCGATCTTGGGAAATCCGTACGCGGACTGGAGTCGAATAAGGTGGCGCGGCGAACTTTTGCGGCGGTCTCGTCCGGCGACAAGGCCGCGCTGGGCTTTTGCTCGGACGTTACGCTGGCCGACTTGTCGAGTATTCTCGCGATCGTGACGATCCCCGATTTCAAAATTCAGCGCGCCTTAAATCTGGACGGCGGCTCCTCGAGCGGCTTTTGGTTCAAACGTGCCAACGGCAGCGCATTTTCCATCGCCGAACAAAAGCCGGTGCGCGATTTTGTGGCGGTCGTTGCGAAATAAGAAGCATGCGGACGTTTGGCGGATTCAAATCGGGAGAAAAATTTTTCTACGGCGAGGTCCGCGGGGACGAGGTGGAGATTTTGGCCGGTCCATTTTGGGTGGCGATCAAGCCGACCGGCGAAATGCGAAAGCTCGTCGAGGTGGATGTCGATCTTCCAGTCGCGCCATCCAAGTTGATCGCCGTGGGTTTGAATTACGCCGACCACATCGCGGAGATGAAACGGACCCCACTCGGCACACCGCTGATTTGGTTCAAAGCGCCGAGCTCACTGGTTGCGCATGAGGGTGAGATCACGATTGCGTTTCCTGGGCATCAAACCGATTACGAAACTGAGCTCGGCATTGTGATAGGGCGACTGGCGAAGAATGTTGCGCCCGAACGCGCGGCCGATTTCATTTTTGGCTACACTCTCGGTCTCGATATCAGCGATCGCGATTTGCAGAAGTCCGAGAAACAGTTCGGCCGGTGCAAATCGTTCGACACTTACACACCGATCGGGCCGTTCGTTTATGCCGATGTCGATGTTCGCGATCTGCCGATCGAGCTGCGGCAGAACGGCGAAGTTCGGCAGAAAGCGCGCACGAGTCAGATGATTTATTCGGTGGGGGAGATCGTTTCCTTCGCCAGTCAATCACTCACCTTATTTCCCGGGGACGTCATATTGACTGGCACGCCGTCCGGAGTGGGACCCATCCGCGCGGGCGATAAATTAGAAGCCCAAATCGGGGATTGGCCTCTACTGCGAAATTCCGTCGTCAACGCGCGCTGAGAGCCCCAAGCGCCTTCTAACATTCAGGTATCGAAGCTTGTCTTACATCCTGAGGCGCCGTGTGATGCGAAGTATAAATGACGTTCGCCCATAACGGTGCGTCCCGTAAGAAAAGTGAAAACTTTTGCTCGACTCGCGCACAACCGTTTTGGAATAAAGGGGATGTGCCGAGCAGTTAAATTAACTCCGCCGAAATTATGAAAACATTGCTTACTCTCTTTCTAAGCCTCATCGCGTTGAGTGCATTCGCACAACCGCCGCAACAGCGGCCGCCTGGTCAACAGCCGCCACCGCCGGGTCCGGGCCAACCGCCCGCCGCCGGCGCGCCGATGAATCCGGCGCCGGGACAACCGGCTGCC
>DATEWZ010000150.1:0-19036 GCA_035257485.1 Chthoniobacterales bacterium | reverse complement strand
ACTTTTCCGTAATTGTGCGGCGCGGATGCGTGCATGAAATGCAAAACACCGTCGCTCGTCCGGAGCGCCAGGCCGACGTGCGTGGTGGAAAACATTCGGCCGTCATATCCCACGATCCCGATGATGTCGCCGCTTTGCAGTTTTCCTTCGATCTTCGCCACGCTTTTTTTCGGAATCATGTACAACGGTCGCGATGAAACGCTCGCTTCCATTCGCCCGAGCGGCCCGAGCAAGGATTTGTTTGCCGCCAGATAACGGTAATGCCGCCATCCGGCCGTCATCTCGCGCGCCGCATGCGGCACGCCCTTGCCACCGAGATTCGCTGTTAAATCTTCGACGAGCCCGCGCTTGTTATTGTCATAAAGCCAGTCCTCCAAATAATGCAGGCGCGAAAGATATTCGCCCGTGCAAACGCCGCCGCGGTAGCGATCGACCTCGATGTAATGCAGGAAATTTTCCGGCGTCCAGTTTTCTTCCGGTTCATTCAGCATTCGCGCGAACGCGAGCGAGACTTCAAAAAACGTCCAGCAATCGAGCCCGTAAAAATTAGCCGACGGTGATTCGATCCGATTGTCGATCTCGAGGGTGTAGGATTTGTAACGTGTCCCGGTCAACGATTGGCCGACCGCGGCCGTCCGTTGACCGATCGGCAACGACTTCCAATTATTATCCTTCGCGAGTCCGACCAGGCGATTGAATTGGTCCTGACCCTTGAAAATCGTTTTCATCGGCAGCCGGGACTCGACCGCGAACGCGCTCGAGCAAATCAAAACGATCGGAACGATGATCCTCCACGTTTTCATGGCGTCGGAAACTGAAAGCGCAAAATCCCAATCAATCAAGTTGCGCCACGGGCCTATTTAACCTTTTAGCCGGTCTCGCAAGGAATAGGCACGTGATTTGAAGAATTCCTTCGGCCGTTCGCCCCGGATCGGTTTCATGAAATAACGCAGCGACCGGCGCGTGAGCCGCGGTTCGTAACCAAATTCCGGCATCAGATCGCGGCAATGCCATTCGACCCAGCCAATCTCATCTTCGTGAAGGTCGCTTTTCCAGCGCGCGACCGGTGCGGTGCTGATTTCGGCGAACCGCGTGCCGGCCGCGGAATTGCCGCCCCACGATCGGCCGACCTTCGTCGGGTTAAGCACAACCTCGGGATCGAAATCGATTTCGAGATAATTACACACTTTTTGCATCGACATTCGCGGATCCAGCGCGAGGTCTTCGTAGCAAACCACCAGGCCAGGAATTTCTTTGTCGCGAATTTTCCGCGCGAGCTTCGCGGCCGCCCGCCAGTGCGCCACCACGTAATAGACGGAAAATCGACGCGTCTTGCGGGTATTCTCGAGCGCGATCTGGGCCGACAGCAGCGCGCGGGGGTCGCGCATGGTCAGGAGCAGCTTCGCTTTCGGGAAACGGTCGAAAATTTCCGGAACGTAATTTCGATTGGCCGGAGTTTTCTCCACCCAGCGCTTGACCCGATCGAGCGGCACGCGCACGACGTCCGCGTACGCCTCCATCATTAACACGAGCAAATCGCGCTTCTCGTTCGCGGGGTCGAACGCGATTCGCTCGAACGTTTCGAGAAATTCCTTTTTCGGAAACTCGGCGTAATCCTGACGGCCGCGCATCGCTTGAAATCCAAAGAGCACGTTCGTCCACGATTCCTTGGTCAAATAATCGAACTGCGGGCGCCGGCCGCGATCGCGATATTTCGTTCGCACGGTCGGGAAATAGGCGGTGTCCTGCGGCATCACCAGCAGCTCGGGGTGACTGTCGAGTAGCGACACCAGCAGCGTCGTTCCCGATTTGGCTGCGCCGGCGATAAAGCAGCCGCGCTCATCGAACCGCAAATTTTGCATCGCTCTCAACTTAAATCTCGTGACGGGCGCAGACAAATTGTCGATCTTTGCGACAATGTCCGCTCGTTCCGATGACTCGTCACCCGTCACTCGTCACTTGTCACTGAGCAAGAGCATCGTCGCGCAGCAGGCGACGGAAATGTTTCCTAAGTACGAACAAATCATTGCGGCAATCCCCCCCGAGGCCGGTTTCGGCGGAATTTGGGAGAGCGAGATGTTTTTGTTTTACGCAGCCGTTAAACCGTTCGCGCCGAAAAAAATTCTCGAATCCGGTCGCGCACGCGGCAAGAGCACGCTCATCCTCGCCCGTTGCTTTCCGGAATCGCGGATCGTCAGTGTGGAATATGAGCGTGAGTCCGAAAATGCGCCAGCGGCAGAAGCGAAATTAAAGACCGAACCGAATGTCGATCTTCTCTACGGCGATTCGCGCGAGATTTTGCCGCAAAAACTTCAGCAAGGTGATGCGGTCCTGATCGACGGCCCGAAAGATTTTCGCGCGATCAAATTGGCAGTCGATCTGCTGCGCACCAATAAACCGTGCGCGATTTTCGTCCACGATTTTCCTCCGAACTCGCCGCAGCGAAAATTCGTCCAGCGAAATTTTCCGAACGCCTTTTTCGGTGACGATCCGCTCTTCCAACGCTACCAGAGTTTGGACAACGAGCGCGACCCCCGCCCAAACGCACAGCGCGGCTACGGCGTTTTCGCCTGCCTCCCTCCGCCGTTGCCGGTTTCGTATTGGAAATTACGCTTTCGGTTGCTCACTGCGGGCAAAGCCTGAGCGTTTGATTCAATCCCACCCGCTTATATCGTCTTTGGACAGTGCCGAATCCTTTTTCGAGAAAGCGTAAGATCGTCCGCCAAGGTTCCTCGGGCGGACCGAAAAAATCGAAGCGCGTCAAATTGCGCCCGGGTAGCGAATGGACCAAGCGCAATTTCATTACCAAGGTCTGGATCCCGTCGCTCTTCACCAAGCGTTCCGGCACCCGCGCGCGCCCGCCTTTTCCAAAAGTGCAGCCAGGGCAGATCTGCATCACCTGGATCGGCCACGCGTCGTTCCTGATTCAAACGCACGACGCGAACATTCTCATCGATCCGATCTGGTCGATGTGGCTGAGCGTGATCAAGCGACTCAAGGAACCGGGCATACACCTTCACCATTTGCCGTCGATTGATTTCGTTCTCGTCACCCATGCGCATTTCGATCATCTCGATCGACGAACGCTACGCGCCGTTGCGGCCGATCAACCAATCGTCGTTCCGGTCGGCGTTGGCCGACTCGTCCACCGACTCGGGTTCAATATCGTGCACGAACTCGACGAATGGCAGACAATCGAGCTCGGTCCGCTCCGCGTCTCGCTCACGCCGGCGCATCATTGGGGCGCGCGTTTTCTCGCCGATACTCATCGCGGCTTCGGCGGTTTCGTCATCGGTGCGAACGGCCGCTCGGTTTTCCATTGCGGCGACACCGCCTACTTCGAAGGATTCAAGGAAATTGGCGAACGTCACAACATCGAGATCGCCCTTCTGCCGATCGGAGCTTACGATCCGCCGCTTGCGCGCGAAGTTCACATGAATCCCGAAGAAGCGGTGCGCGCCTTTAACGAGCTCAACGCGAAAACGTTCGTCCCAATGCATTATGGAACGTTCCGTCTCGGTTACGAACCGCTGCACGAACCGCTCGAGCGTTTGCGAGTGTCGGCGCGAGAGCACGGCATTGAAGACAAAGTGCTCGTCATGACCGAAGGCAAACCGGTCGTTTTATAAGAGTGACCAGTGACAAGTGACGAGTGACCAGCAAGAATCGGGACTCGTGCGAGATCCCTCTCTGGTCATTGGTCACAGGTCACTTGCGCGACGCAATTGGCTCGGCGCGATAAGTGCCGGCACAATTGTCGTCGCGTTTTCACTTCTTCTTCTCGGTCACGATCCGCTCCTTTTTTGGAACGACGATTACGAATTCTCGATCTTGCCGGTGTTCGCCGATGTCGCACGGAGTTGGAGCGAAGGTCATTTACCACTGCTCAGTCCGCATTCGTGGGTCTGCAATAATCTCGCGGGCGAATTTCAATACGGAACCTTCTCAATCTTCGTAAACGCGGTTGTCGTTCTGATTTGGAAATTCCCGCTCACGTTTCCACAACAAGCGGCCGCGCTTTCGATCGCGCACTTGTTCGTTCTCGCCGCCGGCGCGTTCTTGCTCGCGCGCGATCGCAAAATTTCGGTGTCGTTGTCGATCTTCGTCGCGCTGATCGCGGCCTTGAACGGCTGGATTGTTTGTTGGGGCGCGACAGATTGGTTCGGCGCGCTCGGTGCATTCGCCTGGATTCCGTGGGCGTGGTGGGGACTCGAGCGCGCTTTGGATCGACAACGAAGTCGCCGGCGATTCCTCTGGCCGGCGCCGTTTGTTTATTTGGTCGTTACCGGCGGATTTCCCTACACCGTCTTGATGTTGATTCTTTTGATCGCGTGGCTCGCGGTCAAGACAATGTGGGAGCGGCCTCAGTGTCGCGACACTACTGAGTCGACGGGAGATCGGGACACTAAGGTCCCTCCAACATTTTCGTCGACCTTGCCGATGTTGTTTGGCGCCGCGCTCGGTTTTGGGCTTTCGGCGCCGGCTTGGCTCGCGATTCTGGATTACGCGCATGGTTCCGCGCGCGAACAAGTCCAATCGGCGGATGCGCATTGGCAATGGATTGTTCCGTTGCGCGCGTTGCCCGGGTTCATTTTGCCGTGCTGGACGGTGAACTGGGCGGATTTTTCCACGCGCTATCTTCCGCACAGCGCCACTGAACTGGCGAACGGTCTCGTCACACCGGCTGCGCTCATCGCGGGATTTCTGTGGCGGCCGCGGATGCTGATTCGTCGACTGAAATGGGAAATCCTCTTGCTCCTAATCGTGCTCTTGCTCTGCCTGGTCCCGACTGCAGGAGTCTTTCGCTGGAGCTTTCGTTGGCTGCCATTTTTTCATCTCGTGCTCGCGCTTTGCGCCGCTGAAGTCCTGCAACATCGTCCGGGAAAACGAGTCGCTTCGGCGGCGGTCCTTCTCTTGATCGCCGTCACCGTTCCGATGTCGATCTTTCAAACGCAGGGCGATTACGGCGTTGCGCTCATCTTGATCTATTTTCAGATCGCGGTCGTGTGGGCGATGGCGGAATGGTTTATTGGTGGCGAGAAATTGCAACGCTGGTCGCCGACGATCGTCACGTTTGCGATCTTGTTGGCGACCTACCTTGGCATTCCGCCGAATTGCGGCGTGCCGAAATACAATTTGAGCCAGGAATTATTGAATCCCGAGCCGCTCGATCGGCAGCGATTGTATTTGAGCATTTATCCCGAGCCGGAATCGAATTATCGGGTCGAGAAAAAGCCGCAGCCGATCGGCCAACTCATTCGGCCGGGCAGCACGTCGATGTGGGCCGGTCTGCGTTTCATCAGTGGCTATAGCCCGATTCTTCCCGCAGGTGTCGCGCGCGAATTCGACATCCGGATTCATGGCGAGATCAATCAGCGCGAGGCCGAATATTTGGTTTGGGACCAATCGAAGGCCGCTGGCTTGCTCGAACAAATCGGAATCGATGGTCTCGTCGTGGCATGGGATTCGGGAATCGATCCCGCCCTCGGTTCGGATTGGGAATTTGTCACCGCGACCGACGAAGCCGCGGTTTATCATCGAATCGGCGAACCGCTCGCGCGTGTTCGTTCCGTAACTTCGATCGACTCCCGCCCAAACGAACAGTTTGCCGTGGCAAAGATTTCTGAAATCAACGATTCACGAAACTGGACGATGGCGAAGGTCGATGTTCCAACCGACGGTGCATCCGCGCTGCTGACTTTTTCGCGTCCGTTCTTTCGCGGGTACGAAGCGCGAATCGGCGATAAAAAACTCCGCCTCGATTCCTACCGAAACTTATTTCCAGTCGTCGAAGTTCCGGCGGGTTCGCGCGGGACGTTGACTCTCATGTATCGGCCACAGTGGTTGATTCTCGGAATAGGATTATCGATCTTCTGCGCGGGGATTTGGTTGTTTGGACTTTTGTTCGCGGTCCGCTTGCCCCAGCTTCAATACACGTCGCGCTTGTAACGCTTGTCGGTCTTGAGCTTCTCGACGTAGGTGTTCGCGTCATCGACCGATCTGCCGCCTTGCTCCTGGACGATTTTCCGTAGCGCAGCATCGACGTCCTTCGCCATTCGGCGCGCGTCGCCGCAAACAAAGAACTGCGCGTTCTCGCCGTCGATCCATTTCCAGATCTCGGCCGCGTGCTCGAGCATTTTGTTTTGCACGTAAATCTTGTGCGCCTGATCGCGCGACCACGCGCAGTCGAGTTTCGTCAGAATTCCGTCACGCGAGAAATTCTCCCAATCTTCCTTGTAGGCATAATCGCACTTCTCGCGTTGCGCGCCGAAGAAGAGCCAGTTCTTTCCTTTTGCGCCGAGCGCCTGGCGGTCCTGCAAAAATGCGCGGAACGGCGCGACGCCCGTGCCCGGTCCAATCATGATCAACGGAATGCTGCCGTCCTCCGGCATGTGAAAATGTTTCGCCGAACTGGGATAAACCGGCACCGGAACCTTGTCCGCGCGTTCGGCCATGAAACTTGAGCAAACACCCTTGCGGACGCGTCCGCGGCTTTCGTATTGCACAACATCGACAATGAAATGCACGCGATCGGGAAAAACACGGAGGCTCGACGCGACCGAATACAACCGCGGCTGCAATTTCGTGAGCAGCCCGACAAATTCTTGCGGCGTGAATTTTGCCGACGGGTGATCGAGCAAAAAGTCGATCACTTCGATGCCCCACAGATAATTCTGGAGATCGCCTTTGCGGTCTGGATGCAGCAGTTCCTTCAACATTGGCGCGGCCGAGGCGCGCTCGACAATTGCTTTCAAAAACTTCGGCGTTGGTTGGGTGATCGAAAAATCTTTGAGCAGCGCTTCGCGAAGCGGCTTTTGCGTTTTTCCGGCCGTTACTTGCTCGTCACCGATCGCGCCGAGCGCGCGCAGGATTTCGTTTACCAGATTCGGATCGTTCGTCGGATAAACTGCGACCGAGTCGCCGGGCTCGAAATTCAAACCCCAGTTGGTGAGATCGACTTCGAAGTGGCGCGTGTCCTTTTCCGAATCCGGCGCGCTGAGCCGCCGATTGACGATCATTTTTCCCGGAAACGGATTTTGCCGCGTCCAGTGCGATGCGGGCGCGGCAGGTTTTGGCGGAGCGCTAACTTCTGACATGTCGATCTTTACCGGCGATTCGCGGTCGCCGCAAATTTCTAACCGTCGTTACCGATGGCAAGAGTCGGACAAACTTCCATCGAGCGTTGCGCGGCCGCGGTTTCGGCATCGCCTTTGGGCTGCTTGGCGAAATAAACCGCGGTTTCGTCTTCGTTCACTTTGAGAAGATTTGGCGCTTCTTCGAGACAAGTGCGACACAGCGTGCAGGTCGTGTCCACGTACCACGCACCGGGAAGATTCAAAGGCTGCTTGCTGTTTTTGTCCGCCACGGCTCGTCTTGTACTAAATCAAAATCTCCTGCGCAATCTCTCTATTTCGGTGAGGCGACGTTGTTTACATGCGACATCGCATGCTTGCGTTTGCCTCGATCTCGTGCGCGAGTTCTCGCGCACAGATGGCTGAGCCAATCGACCGCAGCACACATTATGATTCGCCGATCGGTGATCGACCGGAAATAACCGGCGCGGCAATTCCGCCGCCGCACGATCCCTACGCCGCGTTTCGCTCGCGCAGCTACCGTCTTTTCGCATCGGGTAATTTTTTGTCGCTCCTCGGCCGACAAATGCTCGCGGTCGCAGTCGAATGGGAGATTTATCGACGCACGCATTCGGCAACCGCGCTCGGATTGGTCGGACTTGTCTTCGCAGTTCCAATTGTCGGCTTCTCATTGCCGGCTGGACATCTCGCCGACCGCGTCAGCCGCAAACACATCATTCTCGTTTCACAAATTTTCAGCGCGATCACGTCGGCGCTGCTCGCGCTCGTGTCATGGCAGCATCTTAACATTCCGCAATGGCCGATCTTGCGCGCATGCAATCAGGGACTCACTCAGATCGCGAATGTGTTTGAGCAACATCAGCAAACCTTTCATTTCGACGACGCGTCGATTCCGCTGATTTATCTGCTGCTTTTTCTCGGCGCCATCGCACGAACATTTTCGTGGGCGGCGCGGGCCTCATTTTTCCCAACGCTGGTCTCGCGCGATGCGTTTTCCAACGCAGTGACGTGGAACAACAGCGTTTTCCAAGTCGGATCGGTTGTCGGGCCGGCGCTCAGCGGTTTCGTCGTCGCGCACCAGGGTTTTCCGATCGTTTATGCAATCGACACGATTACCGCGACGTTGTTTTTCCTGCTCGCGCTCCCGATTCCGCGCGCGCCGCAGACGCGCAAACCAAAAGAGGAGAGCACCTGGAGCAGTCTGGCCGCGGGCGCGAGGTTTGTTTTCAGCAGGAAAGTTATCCTGGCGACGATCACGCTCGATCTTTTTGCGGTCTTGTTAGGCGGCGCGGTGGCGTTGCTGCCAATTTTTGCCGATCAAATCTTGCATTGCGGCCCGATCGGTCTCGGCTGGATGCGGGCGGCGCCGGCCGTCGGCGCGTTCGCAATGGCGTTAACAGTCGCGCATTTGCCTCCGATGCGACAGGCCGGCAAACTGTTGCTTTGGTGCGTGGCCGGCTTTGGACTCGCGACGATTATTTTCGGTTTGTCGAAAGCGCTCTGGTTATCTCTGGCAATGTTGTTTCTTGCCGGCGCGGTCGACAGCGTGAGCGTGATCATTCGCGGCTCGATCGTGCAATTGGTCACGCCGGACGAAATGCGTGGCCGCGTTTCGGCGGTGAACAATATTTTCATTGGCACCTCAAATGAATTCGGCGCGCTCGAGTCGGGATTAACCGCCGCGCTCTTTGGCCCAGTGATCTCGGTGGTGGGTGGGGGAATTGGAACGATCCTCGTCGTGCTTGGCGCGGCATGGAAATGGCCGGAGATTCGCAAGATCGGCGCGCTCGATCGAAATTTGAGGTAAGATCGACATCGTGAAAGTCGCGGCTGCCCAGATTTCCTGCACGCTCGCAAATTTCGAAGCGAATCTGGGAAAGATTCGCGAGTTCGCGTCGCGCGCGAAAAATTCCGGAGCCGATCTCGTCGTTTTTCCGGAAATGAGCGACACCGGCTATTCGATGCCCGTTATTCAAAAACACGCGCGACCTTGGAAAGAGGGCGCCGTTTCTGAACTACAAAAGATCGCGAAAGAGAATTCGCTCGCGCTTGTTGCCGGAATTTCGGATCGCGAGGGCGATTCCATTTTCAACGCGCAGGTTTTGGTGAACGCGAAGGGGGAAGTCCTCGCGAAATATCGCAAGACCCATCTCGTGACTGCTGCGCCGCTAGATGAGCGCGCTTGTCTTTCGCCCGGAAAAGAATTCGTCGCGGCTACTATCGACAACTTTAACGTCGGCCTGAGCATTTGTTACGATTTGCGGTTTCCGGAAATGGCGCGCACGCTCGCGGTGAAGCATGGCGCGAATGTGATCGTGAATTCCTCGGCCTGGCCGGACGTTCGCGCGGCGCATCTGCGCATTCTCGCGCTCGCGCGTGCGGTGGAAAATCAAAGTTACTTCATCATTGCCAATCGCGTTGGCACCGACGACGGCGTCACGTTTTGCGGCGGCTCGCTGATTGTCGATCCAGCGGGAAAAATTCTCGCCTCGGGTCCGCCCGGCCGAGAAGAATTGATCGAAGCCGAGATCTCCGCCGATGTGATCGGACAAGTACGGGACTTGGTTCGAGTCTTCGATCACCGTCGGCCGGAATTGTACGGATGAATGGGAACCGGGAATATTCCGTCAAACGATCTAATACTGAATGAAAACGAAAAGCGCTTTCATCATTTCATTGTTAATCGCAGTCCTCGGCGCAAGCCAGGCCTGGGCGGAAGAAAATTCCACGCCGCAGCAGGTGTTCGACGGAATGAAGGAAAGCTTCAAAGCTGACAAAGCGAAAGGCGTGCACGCGAAGTGGCAGTGGGAACTGAGCGGACCGAACGGCGGCCAATGGTGGATCGAAGTGAACGATGGCACTTACAAAATGGGCAAGGGCAAGATCGACAATCCGAGCGTCACGTTCATCACCAGCGACAACGATTGGGTCGCCATGTGCAATGGCAAACTCAAAGGTTCATGGGCCTTCATGACTGGCCGTCTGAAAGTGCACGGCAGTCAGTCGGTCGCGCGAAAGTTGGACGAAATCTTTCCTTAGAACTTCGCTTCGACCGCGAACCGCACGTACGGCGCGGCCTCGCTTTCTACGGCCGCTTCAGCGCGGAAGAAATCGAAACGGCGTCTGGCCGTGCAACCGGCGTCGAGTGTGAGATCAAACGGTTTAAAGTGTGAATAGGTCACCTGCGCGCCGACGCGGATTTCGCTGTACTGCACGATCGGATCGTGGACCACGAGTTTGGCTGCCGGGGTGTAGACGTTGTCGGTTCGAAAGCTTGCGTAATAAAGATTGCCGGCGATGCGAAATTCCCAATCGTCATTAGGATTGTAAACCAGCGCGGGCTTCGGAAACACCCCTTCAAGCCGAAGATGATCGGTGAACAGCCAGATGATACCTCCCCCTGGCGCAGCAATCGGATTTGAGTTGATCGAACCGCCCGCTCCGATGACTCCAAAAATTTTGTCCTTCTTTAATGGGAAGGTGACCCAAACTTTCCACGGAATGTCGAACGCATCGCCATCTACATGGTCCTCGAAATAAACGCCAGGATCGACCTCGATCCCCGCGCCCGCGTGATCTTTAAAAATGTATTCGTAAGCGACGAGCGCATGAATCGTTTGCAAATGATCCGGCAATCCATTGTTACTACCGACGATTCCACAGGAAAGGCACCCCGGTACGAGCAAACTATTGTGCCCATTGTCGCCGCCGAAATCGAATCGTTCGTATTCCGCTCCGAGGCGCAGATACCAATTGCCAGTAATCAAAAACCGATGGGAGTAGGCGATTTGGTTGTAGAGCGAATCGCCGTCCCCGAACTTTCCGCGGTATTCCTTGTAATCGCTATTGAAGGTGTAGGTCGTCTCGTACTCAAAGATGTTGAGGTGGTTTACCTCCTCTTCAGTTGGCGACGGTGCGGGCTGTAATTCCATCGCAGTTCCGGCATACAGCGATGAGCCCAAAGTGAGGAGAGCGGCGGTTAAGGCGAGGCGAAGGCGATTCATAAGTTTAGGCGCAAACGGTGGTTGTCGATCTTGTAAACGCATCAGACAGCCAAGCTCCGTGTATCGCATTTCATCTTTCTGGGCAAGCGATCATTCGGCGGACTGAGGCGGAGGCTGGCTTTTGGCATTTGACTGGCTCAAAATCGCCGTTACTTTGCACGGCTTTTTTGTGACAACCCCCCTTTTAGCAATAGGCAATCCGGTCGCCGGGCTCGATCGCGGCATCGCGCTCTGGTTCCATAATCATCTCACGCCCACGTTTGTCAGCCTTCTTCGCGGGATCACTGAATTCGGCTCAAGCGAGTGGATCGCAATCGTCCTGTCGATTTCTGTCCTGTTTTTCATCTTTAAACGCTGGTGGCCATCGCTTGTGACCCTGGTCGTGGCCGTGCCCGGCGGAATGCTCCTCAACGAGCTGGTGAAGATTCTCGTGCATCGACATCGTCCATTTGAGGAGGGTTGGATGGTCGACTGGTCCGGTTACAGTTTTGCCAGCGGCCATACCATTGGCGCGACCCTTCTTTATGGCCAGATCGCCCTCTTTCTGATTCCGTTAATCAAGAGCCGTCGCGGCCGTGCTCTGCTTTTCTTCGCCGCGACGCTTGTTATTGTTCTGGTCGGCTTCAGCCGGATCGCGCTCGGGGCGCATTATCTGACCGACGTTCTGGGCGGAATGTTTTTCGGCATGATGTGGCTGACAATCTGTTTGTTCGTTGCCCGTCCGTTCACGCGCGTCTCACTACCGGAAGTCGTCGCCGAAGTGTTGCCTGAACCGGCGCCTGAGTTGGTTCCGATTCCGGTCAAAGCCAACGAAGCGGTCGCCGCCCCAGAGTCGATCGTTTAATCTCTTCCATCCGTCGAAGCGCAGAGCAGCGTTTCGTGTTAGCATCGCGGTCGCATTCGTTGAATTCGAGCGATTCGCTTTGCCAAGATGAAAATTCCGAACCGGATCCGTTTAACTTTTTATTTGCTCGCCTTTGCTGGCGCAGCGCTTCTGACCGTGCTCCTGGTTCGGGAAGGCGCACCGCAGGTGATCAAAGCAATCGCGACGGCCGGTTGGGCGCTGCTCGCAATTATTGCCTATCATTTTCTGGTCCCGGTTCTGCTCGATAATTTGGCGTGGTGGGTTTTGTTCCCAAAGGAAGAGCGGCCGCGGTTCGGACAGCTTTATTGGATGCGCTGGATCGGCGAATCGGTCACGACGCTCGTGCCATCGGCTGCAGTTGGTGGCGATATTGTTCGCGCGCGGCTTGCGACGATCAGCGGCACACCCATCGCTACTGCTGCCGGCACGGTGCTTGTCGATCTTACCCTCGGCGTATTCACGCAAGCGGCTTTCACATTGCTCGGAGTCGTTCTGTTGGTGAACGCGAGCGGCCACCAGGAAGTCGCTCGCCCGGTCGTGATCGGAACGATCATCGGGGTTGCGGCGGTCTGCGGTTTCTATTTTGTGCAGAGGCTCGGAATGTTCCGTTTCCTCGCGCGGATGATCGCGAAGATCGCCAATTCACCCGAGTGGCAATCGCTCGTGGAAAGTGGTGAAACATTGGACGCTACCGTGCGCGCGCTTTACGCGAGGCGATCCGCGGTGTTCGCGTGCTGCGCCTGGACGATGCTTTCGCTGATCCTTAATTCGGGCGAGGTCTATATTGCGCTTTGGGCGTTGAATCTTCAGCCCACGATCGTCAACGCCACCGTTTTCCAAAGCATGGCGCTGACTGTGCGCGCGGTCGCTTTCCCGGTGCCGGCCGGATTGGGCGTTCAGGAAAGTGGTTACCTTGTCGTCGGCAATCTTCTCGGCATTCCAGGCGACACCGCGTTGGCCCTGTCTTTAATTGCGAGAGTGCGCGAACTCGGTTTTGGAGTTCCGGGCTTAATCGCCTGGCAATTGATCGAGGGCCGGCGGTTGATCCGCGCCCGCGCCGAATCAGCGCCGTCGTAGAATTTCATTTTGGCAATCGCGCGACTCAAGTTCGCAAGTCGGCGTTTTACGGTGGCCGGATTGGTGAAATTCGTGCGCACGCCCCACCAAATCCAGGCCAGGCCGCCCGGCAGATCGAGTTGCGTCCGAAGTTGGGCAATCACTTCCTTGTCGCCGTAAGCCTCGAGAAATGTCTTCACGAACGGGATCCATTGCCGTGTCTGGAGCGTGCCGACGAGATCGAGCAGAAAAACCAGCAGGTCGTCGGCCTGACGTGCCGCCGTTGCCAGTGATTTCTCATGATAGATTTCAAAATCGATCAAACGCGCGCGGTTGGTGCTCGCCTCATAAATGACGTTTGTGATGCTTGCGTCCCCATGCGACCAGCGTCCGCGAAATTCGTCGCTCCAAAACTGATGGGCGCGCCGAAATTCAACCGCTGCCGCGGTCAGCATTTTTCGCGTCAGCGTGCCGCGATTTAGATGTTCCCACAGACTTTCGCCCGGAAGTTTGTCTGCGATCACCACTCGCGAGCCCGAGGCGTGGGCTTGAAAGCGATCGTCGTTCAACATGTTGAAGCAATCGATTTCCCAACGCTGCCACTCATTGACTTTGCTCCAGAACCGAATCGGAATATCGGCCACGCGAAAATAAAGGTTCGTCAGGTCTGCCAATTGTTCGCTATGAATGTTCCGCCGCTTGATCACCACCGGACGTTTCCGTCGAGTTCCGTCCGATATGGAATTGATCGCGATTGCTTCGACTAATTTCGTCGCCACGGTCGCCAGACCGAGCGGTGCTTCGACGATTTTGCTGGCGGCGGTCATCAAGCCGACTGGAACTAGATTCTCAACCAACGCCGCCCCATCCCCTAAAATACCCATCTTCGCTTCTCCCTTGGACGATTTTGCTCGCGATCGCTTCAATTTTTTATCGCCAAAAACTCAGACAGTGATCGTTTCTCCGACGTTCATAACGCGCAACTCAGACTTCACATTACGCTTTTTCATTTCGTTCGCGAGCTGCTCCGGCGACTGCGATTGTCTCATCAGTTCACCAAAACGAAAACGCATGCCGGAGCAAGCGGGCAATTGACGGATTTGCGCTTCATCATTTTACTTAGATCGACATATGGACCACGACGACGCGCACCGGCATCTCTCCGCGGCCGATCCGCGCATGGCCGCGCTTATCGCGCGGTCGAAGCGTTACGAATTGAAGCCCGGCGGCGCGGCGCGGCCTTTCGATGCGCTCGCCGAATCGATCGCTTACCAGCAGCTCAGTGGAAAAGCCGCGGCCACGATTTGGGGACGAGTGCGCGCGCTCTACGGCAAACGAAAATATCTGGATCCCAAAGAGGTTTTGAAAACGCCGGACAGAAAATTGCGGGCCGCGGGGCTTTCTCGGAGCAAAGTCGCCGCGCTCAAGGATCTCGCGGCGAAAACAATCGACGGCACCGTACCGACGGCTGCGGCGCTTGCGAAGATGAGCGATGAGGAAATTGTCGAGCGTTTGATTCAGGTGCGCGGCATCGGCCGCTGGACGGTTGAGATGCTGCTCCTTTTCGATCTCGCGCGGCCGGATGTCTGGCCGATCCACGATTACGGGGTGCAAAAGGGTTTTGCGAAGACTTTTGGAAAACGAAAGTTGCCGACCCCGAAGCAAATGTTGAAGCACGGAAAGAAATTCGCGCCGCACCGCTCGGTGGCGGCCTGGTATTTTTGGCGCGCGCTGGATAACGATGGGCGAGCCTGACGTTGACTTTGTCCGCGGCGCTCATTAAAACGCCGCATTATGGCGACGATCCACGTTAATCGGGGCGCAACAAGTCTGGGCGCATTTCCGGAAGAGCAAGTTCGCGAAGGTATTCGCGGGGGCCGTTTCCTTGGAACGGACCTCGGTTGGAAAGAAGGAATGGCGAATTGGCAACCGCTTTCGCAATTTTCCGAATTCGCTCAGGATTTTCCCACGGCGTCCGCGGCAGCGGTGCCGCCGCCGCAAGCTCCGGCCGCGCCCGCAACCGTGGTTGCAGGATCGACAACCGCCGGGGTCTTGCCGCGAAGCGGACTTCCGTGGGATCTACGCCACAGCAAAGGATTTTTCTCTGCCTTCATTGAAACATTACAGATCGTCCTGACGCGACCGGGCGAGGCGTTTACCGCGATGCAACGCGAAGGCGGGCTCGGCGAGCCGTTGTTGTACGGGTTAATCGGCGGCACCTTCGGTTACCTATTTTATCTGCTGTTCATTCTCTTCATGCCTTCGCTCGCGTTCATGGGCGGCGGCAATCGCCATAACGCGTTCGCCGGAATGTTTGGCATGGGCGCCGGAGTTATTCTCGCGGTCATCTTTGTTCCAATCGGACTGACGATCCTGATTTTCCTTGCCGCTGCGATTCTTCACGTCTGCTTGATGATCGTTGGCGGCGCGAAACAGGCGTTTGAGACGACGTTTCGTGTGGTTTGTTTTTCGATCGGCTCGACTTATCCGTTGATGATCGTGCCGTTGTGCGGGGGTGCGGTTGCCTCAATCTGGAGTCTCGTTTTGTACTGCATCGGACTGGCGCGCACTCATGAAACCGATACCGGTCGCGCTGTGCTCGCGGTTTTTCTGCCGATCATCGTTTGCTGTGGCTTGTGGATCGTCTGCATAATGATCTTCGGCGGCATCGGCGCGATGATGCAGCACTCGAACCAGTGATTGGGCGATGCGGATTGTTCGGCGTCCTCTCGCACCGCTCGAGTTCGATCACGAGTTAGTCTGGCTCAGCATTTCACTGGGTGGCCTCGCCTTCGCCGCGATTTGGTTCGCGCTGGGATTGCCATGGCCGCATTGCATCTTTTTGACGATCACCGGCCATCCCTGCCTGACGTGTGGCGCCACGCGATGCGCGATCGCATTTTTTCACCTCGACTTTGCCGGCGCCTGGAAATGGAACCCGCTTGTTTTCACTGTGCTCTGCGGAATGTCGATCTTCGATCTCTACGCGTTTGCGGTTTTGATTCTGCGCGCGCGGCGACTCCGTTTTGTTCAAATCACGCCCGCGGAAAGGAAACTTGTCCGCGTTGCTGTCATTCTTGTCTTTCTTACGAACTGGATTTACCTGCTCTCCCGTCCGCGCGGTTTGTTTTGAGTTCTACTCAAGTTAGCGATTTCAGATTTCGTTAGCGCGCGCCATTCGCCTCGCGGCAAATCGCCCAGGCGCAAATTTCCGATTCGGACTCGTAGCAGTCGTTCCACTTCATAACCAACGGCGTAGAACATTCGCCGAATCTGTTGATTGATCCCCTGACGAAGCACGACGCGCAGCCGGGTCGGGCCGATCGAATGCACTCGAGCAATCTGAGCGCGCTGACCGTCGAGAAAAATTCCGCGCGTGAGCTTTTGCGCGTGTTCGTGGTCCCATGGGCGATCTAAGGTCACTTCGTATTCCTTTTCGATCTTGAAACGCGGATGGGTTAGTCGCTGCGCGAGATCGCCATCGTTCGTGAGCAGCAGCAATCCTTCACTTTGCGCGTCGAGCCGGCCGATGTTGAAAAGGCGCGGAAATTTGGGCGGCAGTAAGTCGAAGATGGTATCGCGCGCATTCGGATCGCTGCGCGTCGAAACAAAACCGGCCGGTTTATGCAACGCAATCGTCAGCGCGCGCTCGAGGTGGACGAGCTTATTGTCCACTTTGACGTGATCGCGTTCGCTCGGTTGGGCGCTGAAATTTGTGCAAACGCGTCCGTTGATCGTGACCCGGCCGGCGGCGATCAATTCGTCACATTTTCGCCGGGACGCGATTCCGGCGGCGGCGAGATAACGGTTCAGCCTCATGGCTGAACAATCTTACGCGTCTGGCTTGGTTTTCGGAAGGCCGAGGACCTTGCGGCCATCTTTCCATTGGCCGCGCTTCTTGAGCAGCTCGACTCGCTCGAAACGCTTCAGAACGTTGCGTTTCGCCACGATCGTGCTGGTTCCTCTAAGACTGCGATGCTGAGACATAGGGGTAAAATGAGCGCCAACAGTAGCCTGATCGGCGCGCTTTTCAAATGCGCCGCGCGATTTTTTCAAGCCCGGCTACAACTGATTGCTCAGTACCACCCAGCGACCGCTGGCCATCATTTGGTGATAAATATGAAACCGCTGGGTGATCATCTCCTGCCAATGCGGCACACGGTCCTGTTTGATGATCAGATAAATTGCTTGCGGATCGCCCCAATGCCGCAAGATCGCGTCCTCGTCGATCGAAACGCTTCTACCGCTGACAATGTGCATTTCGTCGTTGACCGGCTGGTTCACCAAATAGAACCGACGATGCAGATAAAAGACGAGACTGCTCGCATCATCCAACTCGCCCTCGTAGACCACCGCGTCTTTTTCGGTCAGCCGTGTTTCCAAAAATCGCGCGGCCTCGGCCAGAGAAAAATGCGGCGCCATCAGGGCAACTCCGTCCGCCAGCGAAAGCGTGATTGGAACCATCGCCGCGGCCAACGCGCCCAAGCAGAGGCGTGGGCGATTTTTTATCGCCAAATAAATTCCAATTAGCGCCGCAACAATCAGCGACACGGCCATGATTGAGATCATCGGTCGTAGAACGGTTGCGGTCGACACAGGCAACTCCTGCAACGCGTCCCACGTTGTCCAACTGCTGCTCTGGTTTTCGCTGGCGCTGAAAAGATTCGGCTGAAGAAGGGCGAGCAACGCCGCGCCGGCGCCGACAATTCCAACAAACGCCGCGCCGAGAAATTGCCAGCGTTGCGGAAAACGTTCCCATGCCGTCGCACTAAAAATCGCGAACCCGCTCCACATACTCATCGAATAATAATCCTGACGCTGGCCGATGAGCAGCAGCGGAAGAAATACCACGGCCATCCAACACAACGGAAGAGCTTCAGCAAACTCCAGTTCGCGGGGCCGGATGATTTTTTTCCAACAAATGACAGCGCCCGGAAGCACGGCGACCGACCACGGGAACAACCAGACGAAATGCATCCAGAGAAATCGGAAAACCGGGACGCCGTTGTCACTTCCGGGAATGTTTGAAAAGGAACGCAAATGACCAAGCCATTCGACCCCCAGAAGCTGCTGCAAAAATCCCGGGAAATGTTTTTCGGTCGCGATGTACCACGGCGTGAAAAGCGCGACGAAGATCAAGGGATAGGCCCAGTGAAAAAGTTTTTTGAATCGCAAACGCGCTTCCCGATGGAAAACAGAAAGCAAAACGAAAAGCGCGAGCGGATAAACCACCCCGAGCAAACTCTTGGTCAGGCAAGCGAGCGCGCAGCAAATCCAAAACCCGAGAAACCAAAGCGCGCGACCTCGCCGGCGTTGATAACCGCACACCCCGCAAAAGATCGCACCGGCGATGAATGCGCTGAAGACCGGCTCGGGCATGATCACGCGCCCGAGTATGGAGGTTCCGCAAGTGCAGAGATAAATCAGACCGGCGAAAAATCCACGCCAATAGTCTTTCAATTTTTCGCCGATCAGGAAGGCCAGCGCGACGGTTGCGATCGTCGCCAGTGCGATCGGCAATCGCGCAGCCGCGGAATTGAATCCGAAAATCTTGAACGAACCGATGAGGAGCCAGTAAAGCAACGGCGGTTTCGGCAAGCGCGGCAGACCATCGTTTGTCGGCCAAAGCCATTGGTGCGCTTGAATCATCTCGCGCGCTGCGCCGGCGTACTGACCCTCAGTGTGATTGTAGAGATCGCCCAAGCCGAGCGTTGTCAGATGAAGCAAGGCCGCGAGCGCGAGCAGCGAAACAAAAAGGGCGTGACGCAACGGCGGCGGCGGCAATGCCGGCGGATCAAGCAACGCCTCTTGGATTGAGAACGTGCGAGTGCCGGCAGTCATCGTGAAGATTCCTGCGGCGCGCGATATTTGTCCCAATCTTTGGGCAACGGCAGCAATATCGCGGCCGGCATTTCAATCAGTGCGCACATCTGGCGACATTCCGCGATCAGGCTTGCGTCCGCCGGGCGGATTATTTTGGAGGCGCACCAAAACCGTGCGCGTTGCAAATCGTCCAG
>DATEWZ010000149.1:0-2019 GCA_035257485.1 Chthoniobacterales bacterium | reverse complement strand
CAAGCGCAGTTCGTCGCGCAACGGATCCTCGAATTGCGCGATGAAAATGTCGATTTGAACGAGATCGCGGTGCTTTATCGCGCGCACTATCACGCAATCGAACTACAGCTCGAGCTCTCGCGCCGCGGGATTCCGTATCAAATCACCAGCGGCATTCGATTCTTCGAGCAGGCGCATATCAAAGACGTCGTCTCGTTTTTGCGTCTGGTCGCAAATCCGCGGGACGAGGTCGCCTTCAAGCGGATGGTCAAGCTGCTGCCGGGAATTGGAAACCGGAGCGCGGAGAATCTTTGGAGCGCGTGGGACAAATCGCTGAACGAACGCGGCGAGATCAAATCATGGAGCGAGCGATTGCTGCCGATGAACGTGAGCGCGAAATCGAAGAAGCATTGGACCCAGCTCGCGCACACCCTGGATGAAATCGCGCCGGGCGGTCAGCCGAACCCGCCTTCGGAAATGATCGCGTCAGTCGTGGAGGCGATTTATGACGATTACGCGAAGGTGAGTTTCACCAATTACGAATTGCGCAAAGAAGATCTCACCCAGCTTGCTGCCTTTGCGCGCCAGTTCAAAGATTTGAACGAATTTCTTTCTCAGCTTGCTTTGATCAGCAATGTCGATGCGGAAGCGGCGCCAAATCAAAACGCCGATCGCGAAGCGGTGAACCTCTCAACCGTTCACCAGGCGAAAGGTTTGGAATTTCATACCGTCTTCGTGATCTGGCTAACCGACGGAATGTTTCCGAGCAGCCGCTCGATGGACGAACGGAAAGACTTGGAAGAAGAACGGCGATTGTTTTACGTCGCGATCACCCGCGCGAAGGACGAGCTTTATCTCAGTTATCCGCACATGCGGCTGACCGGCGGCTACGGCGATGTTTTCCAGCGGCCCTCGCGATTTTTGAAAGAAATCCCGAACAAGCTCGTCGAAGACTGGCAGGTGCAGCGGGGCTAAGAGTTTTCAAGGGAATGCAATTGTCGCCGGAGAAAAAAATCGCGGGAATACTCGCGCCGCTGTTCGGATTGCGAAGCGAGAACGATCTTGGAATCGGCGACGTCGCGGTGTTACGCGAATTCATCGATTGGGCGGCGGAGATTGGATTTAAAGTGGTCCAACTTCTGCCAATCAATGAAATGGGCCACGACAACAGCCCATACAATGCGATCAGCGCAATCGCGATCGAACCAACAACGTTGCATCTCGCGCCCGGTTCGCCGCAAGATTTAAGGCGCCCAGATTACGAAGCCGCGCTCGCTGATGCCGATCTTGCCAAACTTCGACACGGCCCGGTGAAATACGCCGCCGTTAAGAAACTAAAACGGCGTTCGCTCGAAGGGGCATTTACAAACTTCTCCGCGTTTGCATCGCAAGATCGACGATCGAAGTTTCGAAAGTTCTGCGAACGCCAGGCCGGCTGGCTGAACGACTACGTGTTCTTTCGCGCGCTGATGGAAGCGAATGATGGCAGCGAAGCATGGGACAAATGGCCCAAGGAACAGCAACAGTTCGATTCGGCGCGAAGCTGGCTCAGCAAACAAGTGTCCGAAAAGAAAACGGAATTCGCGCGGCGCGAAGAATTTTTTCGCTACGTGCAATGGGTCGCGCACGAGCAATGGTCGCAGGTCAAAGTTTACGCCGAAAAGCGCGGTGTGGCGTTGATGGGCGACATTCCATTCGGGGTCAGCTATTACAGCGCGGACGTTTTTTCAAAGCGCGACCAGTTCGCGCTCGACTGGTGCGGCGGCGCGCCGCCAGAGACGCATTTCAAAGACGACAAGTTTACCCAAAAATGGGGACAGAATTGGGGGATTCCGCTCTACGACTGGGGAGAGATGCGTCGCCGAAATTTCGATTGGTGGCGCGCACGCGTCCGCGGCATTTGCCGCAGCTTTCAAATTTTTCGAATCGATCACGTTCTCGGTTTTTATCGGATCTACGCGTTCCCGTGGCGGCCGCAGCACAACAGAAAGATTCTCGAGCTCGATTGGAACCAAATGCTCCAGAAAACCGGCGGCCGCT
>DATEWZ010000148.1:0-9004 GCA_035257485.1 Chthoniobacterales bacterium | reverse complement strand
CGTGATCGTGCTCGACGATTCGCGCGACATGGTCTGGGTGCTTAACAACATCAATGAATTCTACGCGCACGAATCGTGCGGACAGTGCACGCCCTGCCGCGAAGGGTCGCTTTGGATGAAAAAAATCACCGACCGAATGTTGCGCGGCGGCGGAGTCACCGAAGATCCGCGCACGTTGAAAACGATCGGCGACAACATCGCCGGGCGAACGATCTGCGCGTTCGGAGAAGCGTGCGCGTGGCCGACCCAAAGTTTTGTCGAAAAATTCCCGGAAGAATTCGCGCGTCATGCGCGCAAGTCGGTTCCGCCGCCGTTGCCGCCCGAACAAACACCAACGGAATTGATCGAGCGCGATAAAATTCCAACCAGTCCCCTCGCCCACGATCCTGGCTGGGAAAAAGCAGGCGCCGATTGTGTGATTTGAAACTTTCATGCTCTTGCTCTTACTCATGCTCTTGATCGCAAGCGTGTTCGATTTGAATTCGATTCTAAGCAAGAGCACGAGCAAGAGTAAGATTTCAAGAAGACGCAATGTCTAACGAATCATCAGCACCGATGTTCAACGTCCAGATCGACGGCGTGTGGCATCAGTTTCGGAAAGGCACGCGCGTGATCGAAGCGTGCGCGCAAGTCGGCGCCTACGTGCCGCGCTATTGTTATCACAAGAAGCTCAGCTCACCCGGCAATTGCCGAATGTGTTTGATCGAGATGGGCATGGCGAGAATGGGCCCCGACCGAAAACCCGAGCTCGGCGCTGACGGCAAACCGATCGTCAACTGGATGCCGCGTCCGCAAATTTCCTGCGCGCAAGATGTCGCCGAAGGCATGGGCGTGCGAACGAATTCGCCGCTGGTCGAAGAATGCCGCAAAGGCGTGATGGAGTTTTTGCTCATCAATCATCCGCTCGATTGCCCGATCTGCGATCAAGCCGGCGAATGCGAGCTCCAGGAATTCAGCGTTGAGTACGGCAACCAAGGTTCTCGATTTTTCGAAAACAAAGTCAAAAAACCGAAAAACGTCGAGCTCGGTCCGCGCGTCACGTTGGACGACGAGCGCTGCATCTTGTGTTCGCGCTGCGTTCGTTTTTGCAACGAGATCGCGCACGACGACGTGCTCGGCTTTGTTGATCGCGGGAGTCACACCGTGCTGACTGCGCATCCCGGCAAACGTTTGGAAAACAATTATTCGCTGAACACGGTCGATATCTGTCCGGTCGGCGCGCTCACTTCGACGGATTTTCGATTCAAGATGCGGGTTTGGTTCCTGAAGGAGACGAAAAGCATCTGCACGAGTTGCGCGACGGGCTGCAACACGCTGATCGGAACGCGCGAAGATATCGTTTATCGGCAAACGCCGCGCGAGAACGACCACGTGAACTCGTGTTGGATGTGCGACTACGGGCGATTGAATTTCAAATATCTCGAAGCCGAGAACCGATTGCTCGAGCCGGAAATTCTTACTGGCCACACGCTCGCGGCGACGGATTGGAAGAACGCGATCAATCAAGCAGCGCTGCAACTGCGGCAATTTCACGGTTCGAGCATCGCGATGATTGCTTCCGGTCGAATGACGAACGAAGAACTTTGGCTCGCAAAGAAAATCGCGGACCTGCTCGATCCTCGCTCCATAGACATCGTGCCGCGTCGCGGCGAGGGCGATGAGATCTTGCTGAGTCAATACCGGAACCCGAACCGAGTTGGTGCGCGATTAATTCTAGGTTTGGAGTCCGAGCCCGGCGAAACACTTGCCGCCATCGCAAAAGGTGTGAAGTCCGGTCAAATCAGTGCACTGCTCGTGCTCGGCGAGAATCCAACCAAAGCGGGAATTTCAGTCGAACAATTGACGAGCCTTTCCGCATTCGTCGCGATGGATATTTTGTCGAACGAGGCAAACGATCACGCAACCGTGCGCTTGCCCGCGTCCGGATTCGCGGAAAAGCGCGGCTCGATGATCAATGGCAAAGGTCGATTGCAACGACTGAATCGCGCGGTGCGTCCGCCAGGTAATGCGCGCGATGATTGGGAAATTTTGCGCGACCTTTTGCAAGCGCTCGGCGGCGGCAACGGACTTTACACAATTGAGGACGTGTTTCGGCAAATGAGCACGGAGATTCATCAATTTCATGGATTGACGTTGAGTAAAATCGGCGATCTCGGCGTTCACCTGATCAAAGAAGATGAATCGCCACGACCGCCGCGCGATCCGAAAGAGAAAGATATCGAACGCGCGGAGAAGAAGCGCCCGCCCGGACGATAAGATCGACAATGGACTATTTTTTTATCGGCACATCGATCGCCAAGATTGTTTGTCTGCTCGGCTTTGTCCTCGGGCTGATGAACTATGCGGTTTACGCCGAACGTCGCGTCAGCGCGCTCATGCAAGATCGACTCGGCCCCAATCGCGTTGGGTTCGCCGGCTTGCTTCAACCGATCGCCGACGCGGGAAAATTTTTGCTCAAGGAACAGTTCACACCCGCGCACGTGAACACGCTTTATTATTTTCTCGCGCCGTGCCTCGCGATGATCCCGGCCGTGATCACGCTTTCGGTGATTCCCTTCGGGAGCACGCTCTTCGGCGTCCCGATGGTCATCGCGGACATCAACGTCGGCATCCTGTTCGTGTTCGCGATCGCCTCTCTCGGTGTTTACGGGATTGTGCTCGGCGGTTGGGCCTCGAATTCCAAATATCCATTTCTCGGCGGCGTGCGTTCCAGCTCGCAAATGATTTCCTACGAACTTTCGCTCGCCCTCGCGGTGATTCCGGTTTTCTTGCTCGTCGGCAATCTTCGATTAACGAATGTCGTTCAATATCAGATCGACCACGGTTGGCTGGTCGCTCCGTTCGTCGGCGATTGGACGAATCCGGCGAAATGGCTGCTCGCCATTCCAATGTTCATCTCGTTTGTCGTCTTCAGCATCGCGATCCTCGCGGAAACAAATCGCTTGCCGTTTGATTTGCCTGAAGCGGAACAGGAGCTCGCCGGCGGTTATCACACCGAATACGCGTCGATGAAGTTCGGATTGTTTTTTCTCGGCGAATACATCGCGATGATCACCGGCTCGGGAATCATTACCACGCTTTTTCTAGGCGGCTGGCATTTTCCCGGAATCCCGGACGGTTCGCACGGTTGGATTTTTGGTTTGATCAACATCGCCGTTTTCTTCGCGAAAGTTTGCGCGCTCATCTTTTTCATGATGTGGATTCGTTGGACCCTGCCGCGATTTCGCTGGGACCAATTGATGCGCCTGGGATGGCTGTTCTTTTTCGAAATCGCGCTCGTAAACATTTTCCTGGTCGCGATCATTCTCGCTTACTTCAAACTTTAATGGCGATCACTGTTCCAAGACCGAATCTCAACTGGCGCGAACGAATGTTCCTGCCCGCGATCGCGGCCGGGCTCGCGATCACGATCAAGCATTTCAAGAACATGATCTTTCGCCGGACAAAAGTGACCATGGAATACCCGGAGGAAAAATGGGATCCGAACCTGCCCGATCATTATCGCGGTGCGCCTGCGCTCGTTCGCGACACCGACGGTCGTGTCCGCTGCGTTGCCTGTCAGCTTTGTGAATTCATTTGTCCGCCGCGCGCCATCAAAATTATTCCCGGCGAGATTTCAAAAAGCGATCGCTTTGCCAAAGTCGAAAAATATCCAAGCGAGTTCGACATCGACATGGTGCGCTGCATTTACTGCGGCATGTGCGAAGAGGTCTGCCCCGAACAGGCGATCTACTTGCGAAAAGATTACGCGATAACCGGATTCACGCGCGAGGACATGGTGCATCACAAAGACAAACTGCTCGAGATCGGGGGCGTGATGCACGGCGTGGTCCTGAAATGGAACGATAAAAAGTGAAAGCCACAGATTGACACAGATGATCACAGATTTTTCTGATTCCGATTTTACATCTGTGTTTTATCTGTGTTCATCCGTGGCCTAAGAAAAATGTCTTCGTTGTTATTCTGGATTTTTGCGTTGTTAATGATCGGCTTTGGCGCAGCCGTCATCATCAATCGCAATCCGGTAGCAAGCGCGCTCAGTCTGGTCGTTTCGTTTCTCGCGCTCGCGGTTCTGTTCGTTTTGCTGGACGCGTATTTCATCGGCGTCATTCAAGTTCTCGTCTATGCGGGCGCCATCATGGTTTTGTTTTTGTTCATCATCATGCTGCTCGATTTGCGCCCGGAGAAATTGCGCAAGATCAACTGGGTCGCGTCTGCGGGCGGCGTCGCGGTCGCGTTCGTTCTCGCAATCGAGATTTTTTCGATCGTTGGTCGGCTATCGATCGCCAAAGAACCATTCCCGCCTCTCGCAAAGCCTGCATCCGACGATGTTCAATCGATCGGGCTCCTGCTTTTTGGAAACTACAACCTGCCCTTCCAAATCATCGGCGTCGTAATTCTCGTTGCCACGATTGGCGTCGTGATGCTGAGCCGGCGCGAGAGCCGTTAACATGATCACGCTCGGCCATTATCTCGTCGTGAGCGGAATCCTTTTCACGATCGGTTTTGCCGGCGTGATGGTGCGGCGCAACATCATCATCATTTTGATGGCGCTCGAGCTGATGTTAAACGCCGCGAACCTGTCGCTCGTCGCCTTCTCCCGTTTTCATGTCGATCCAACTGGCGCGCCGAATTACAACGCGCAGATCTTTGTTTTCTTCATCATCACCGTAGCCGCGGCCGAAGTCGCGGTCGGTCTCGCCATCGTCGTCGCGCTCTTTCGTTTGCGGCAGACCACGCACGTCGAAGACATCACGACTCTAAAGTTTTGAGATTTACGACCAACAGTTTGATTCCGTGGATGGTCCTGCTGCTGCCGCTCGGCTCGGCGGCAGTGATCACGTTGTTCACGCGACGCTGGAAAAATTTGAGCGCGTTGATTTCCGTCGCCGCTGTCCTCGGAAGTTTTATCTGCAGTTGTTTCGTGTTCATGCGGACCGACATCTCCGCGCCGGAGTTCACCTGGATCGACATCCGCGGGGTGTTCAACGTTCCGATCGCGTTCGTCCTCGACGATCTAAGCCGGTTGATGTTGCTGATCGTTTCCGGCGTCGGATCGTTGATCCACATCTACTCATTGGGCTACATGCGCGACGATCCCGGCAAATCGCGCTACTTCGCCGCGCTCTCGCTCTTCATGTTCGCGATGCTCGGCATCGTCCTCGCGAACAATTTCGTAATGATGTTCATCTTTTGGGAGCTGGTTGGATTCACTTCCTACGTTCTGATCGGTCACTGGTTCGAACGCGATTCGGCGGCGGAAGCGGCGAAGAAGGCATTCCTCACCACTCGCATCGGCGATTTTGGATTCATGATCGGCATCCTGATGGTTTGGATGGCGTGCGGCTCGGTCGTGTTCGACGACGTGGTCGCGCACTTCTCAAAGATCACGAGTAATCCCGGTTATCTAACGATCGCTGCGATCTTGATTTTTTGCGGCGCAGTCGGCAAATCCGCGCAGTTCCCGCTCCACGTGTGGCTGCCGGACGCGATGGAAGGCCCAACGCCCGTGTCGGCATTGATCCACGCCGCAACAATGGTCGCGGCCGGCGTTTATCTTCTCGTCCGCGTCGCGTTTTTAATTCAAGCCTCGCAGACCGCGCTGCTGACGATCGCCTGGATCGGGACAATCACCGCATTGCTCGGCGCATTGATCGCGACGCAGCAATCCGACATCAAACGCATTCTCGCCTACTCCACCATCTCACAGCTCGGCTACATGGTGATGGCGGTCGGCCTCGCATCCAACGAAGCGGCGATGTTTCATCTTTTCACACACGCGTTTTTCAAAGCGCTCCTCTTTCTTGCCGCGGGCTCGGTGATCGTCGCCCTGCATCACGAGCAAAACATTTGGAACATGGGCGGGCTCAACTCGAAATTAAAAATCACGTTCGCGACGTTCGCCGTCGGCGCGCTCGCGCTAATCGGTTGTCCGCCGTTCAGCGGATTTTTTAGCAAGGACGACATCCTCGCCCTCGCCTTCCAGCGCAACCTGCCGATCTTCGTCATCGGCCTCGCGACGGCGTTCCTCACTGCGTTTTACGTTTCGCGACAAGTGCTGATTGTTTTTCTGGGCAAGCCACGCAGCGATTCCGCGCGCGGTGCGCACGAATCGCCACCGGTGATGATCATTCCATTGATCGTCCTCGCCTTCTTCGCGCTCACAGCCGGTTTTGAAGTTGTCGCACAGAATTTTCTCGTCGTTCCGCATGAAAAAGAAGCGAGCGCAATTGTTCCCACGCTGGCAATCGTTGCCCTAGTCGTCGGCGCCGGCAGCGCGTTCATGGTTTACCGCAATCGCGAACGCGAACCGGTGCATGTCGATCTTTTTCGCCGCCTTTTTTACTTCGACGAATTTTACGCCTGGCTGATCAAGCACACTCAGGAATTCCTCGCCCGCATTGCTGCTTTTCTTGATCGCGCGATCATTGACGGCGGCGCGGTCCGCGGAACCGGCGGCGCCACATTTGGTTTCGGATCGCTCCTGCGATTGTTCCAGGTCGGTAATCTTCAGGCTTACGCATTTCTTTTTGGAATGGGAATCGTCGCCCTCATTTACTTCGTCATTTTCCGCTAATGATTCTCTTTCTCGTTCTCTGTCCAATCATCGCCGCGCTCGTCATTGTCTTCGGAGCGCCGGCGCGACTGACCGCGCTGATCGCAGCGATCGCCAATCTCGCCGTCACTTTGTTCGTCTTCGCGCGCTTCGATCAAGGTGCGACCGGGTTCCAATTCACGAGCTCGTTTCTCGTTTCGACCGATTGGCAGATTCATCTCGCGTTCGGTGTTGATGGACTGAGCCTCCTCATGCTCTTGCTCGCGACGCTCGTGACCGTCGCCGCCATTTGGTTCGCCGGTAAGATCGAGAACTACGAATGCGCGTTCTATGCCTGTCTCCTTTTGATTTCCGCCGGCGCGATCGGCGCTTTCGCTTCGACCGATCTGTTTTTCTTTTACGCATTCCATGAGCTCGCGTTGATTCCGACATTTCTCCTGATTGGAATTTGGGGAACGGGAAATCATGTACGCGCAGCGTGGAAGATCACGATCTATCTCACGCTCGGCAGTTTCATTTTGCTGATCGGGTTGATTTTACTCTATCAAAGTTTCCCCCCGCCGGAGCGCAGCTTTGATATCGCAAAATTGCAACAAGCTGCCGCGGTCCACGCCCTGGCCGCGCCAGACCAGCGCCACATTTATCTTTTGTTGCTGATCGGCTTCGGAGTTTTGATTTCGCTCTTTCCATTTCATTCCTGGGCGCCGGAAGCTTACGCATCAGCGCCCGCGCCGGCCGCGATGTTGCATGCCGGGGTATTGAAAAAATTTGGGCTCTACGGATTGCTGCGCCTCGCGATCCCAATGCTGCCGGAAGGCACGCATTACTGGATGTATCTGCTCGCCGGATTGTTGCTCGGCAACATCATCTACATCGGTCTGGTCACGATCGCGCAAAAGAAACTCGATTGGATGCTCGGTTACTCGAGCGTGATGCACATGGGTTACATTTTCCTCGGAATCGCGAGCGCGAACAGTCTCGGCACAACCGGCGCCGCCGCGCTGATTTTCGCGCACGGACTTTCGATCGCGCTCCTGTTTGCGATTGCCGGACAAATTCGAAACCGCACCGGCACGCTCGCATTCGAAGAATTAGGCGGGCTCGCCAAAGTGATGCCATTCGCCGGACTCGTGTTCGGTTTCGCCGCGTTCGCCGCGGTCGGCCTTCCCGGTTTCGCCAACTTCGCGTCCGAGATCATGATTTTCTTCGGCGCCATCCGCAACGGCTGGTCGATGGAACGCTTTCACATGTTCCAAATCGCGACCGTGCTTGCGCTTTGGGGCGTCGTCATCTCGACCGTTTACATGTTGCGCGCGTATCGCTCGACATTCATGGGCACGATGAATGAGCGCTGGGCAAAAATTGTCGATCTTGGCAGCGACCTGAAAATTCCGGTCGCTCTGCTGATCGCTGGACTGATCTGGTTTGGGTTCTTTCCGCAAACGCTCGTGCAAATGGTGATGCCGACGTTTCGAACTTCGTTCACCGCCACAAAATGATGGGAATCCCAGCGCATCATCTTGAAATCGACGTGCTCGTTCTCGGGATGGGAATCCTCCTCTTTGAAACCTTCGCGCCGAAGATCGAGAAGAAAGTTTTTGCTTACACCGGGATCGCCGGTCTCGTTCTCGTTCTCATCGCGACCTTTTTCCTCGCGCCTAATCCCTCGGGACCAGATGCGACCGGTCTCTGGAATTTTTACACGGCCGATGCATTGGCCGTCTTCTTCAAACGGTTCGCGCTCGTCACGACAATCATTGTCCTCGTGATGATGATCGATTATGCGCCGACGGAACGAAGCGATGCCGAAGGCGCGTCGAACCTCGGCGAATTTTTTTCCCTTCCGTTGCTAACCTGCGCCGGTTTGATGTATCTCGTTTCGGCGATCGATTTCATTTTCATCTTCGTTGCGCTCGAGCTGGTCACAATCTCGTTCTTTTTGCTCGTCAGTTTTCCGCGCCGAAACGCGACCGCGCTTGAGGCCGGTGTGAAATATCTGATTCTCGGCGCGCTCTCAACGGCGTTCCTTGTTTACGGAATCACCTGGATCTTCGGCGTGACCGGCGAAACAAATCTTCAGAAGGTCACCGCCGCGTTCAGCACCGGAAAGATCGACATCCACGCGGCGACCTTTGGCGCTGTCCTAGTTCTGGTCGGACTTGGATTCAAAATCGCGGCGGTTCCATTTCAAATCTGGGTCCCGGACGTTTATCAAGGCGCGCCGACGCCCGTGACTGCGTTTCTTTCGGTCGGATCGAAGGCCGCCGGATTCGTTGTTTTGCTTCGCGTCCTCAAACCCTTTCTCATGCTGCCGAACATGCAGCGTCTCCTCGTTTTGCTCGCGCTGCTTACCGTCGTTTACGGAAATCTCGCCGCACTTCCGCAAAATAATCTCAAACGCTTGCTCGGTTATTCCAGCATCGCGCACGCCGGCTATTTGCTGATCGG
>DATEWZ010000147.1:0-31366 GCA_035257485.1 Chthoniobacterales bacterium | reverse complement strand
CCATGACCGCGATGACGGCCGACGGCGTCGATTTCGTCGATGAAAATAATGCAGGGCGCGGATTTCTTGCCTTGCTCGAACATGTCGCGAACGCGGCTCGCGCCGACGCCGACAAACATTTCGACGCAATCCGAACCGCTGATCGAGAAAAATGGAACGTCCGCTTCACCGGCGATTGCGCGCGCGAGCAAAGTTTTGCCCGTGCCCGGAGGTCCCACCATCAACACGCCCTTTGGAATTCGGCCGCCGAGTTTCTGAAATTTTTTCGGGTCGCGCAAAAATTCGACGAGCTCCTGGACTTCATCCTTTGCTTCCTCAACGCCGGCGACGTCCTTGAACGTGATCTTGTTTTTGTCACGCGCGAGCATGCGCGCTTTCGACTTGCCGAAATTGAGCGCGCCTTTGCCTGCCATGCGGATTTGTTGGCGGAACAAAAAGTAAAGAAGGAGCAGTAACAACAGCACGGGCGCAAAACTGGCGAACACTTGCGTCCACGGATGCGATTCGGACCGGATGGCGGGATTAAGTCCCGCCTTTTCGAGTTTGTCCTTCAAATCGTTGGCGAATCCCAAATAAACCGTCGTCCGAAACGGCACCTCCATGTTCGGCGCGCCGGCGTTGCCCTGCTTGAGATACTTGCCGCGCAACTGCTGGGTCGGCTGCCCTTCCTCAACATACAGAGTGAGCGGCGAATTCTTGTCGTTCACGATCTGCTTGTTCTCGACCAGCTCGAGGAAGCGATTGTAAGGGACGTCTTCGAATTGCGGATAGTTCCCGCGCCAGAAAAGCATTGCGAGAGCGAAAAAGCCGAACGCGACCGCAATCAGGATGACGCCGCGCCAGTTGAAGCTGGGGTCATTGCCGCCGCCGCGCTGTTTGTCGTCGCGGCGTTGAGAGTTACGATCGTTTTGTGGCATAAGGGGTGCGTTTAGTCGGTGGGAAGGACGCTATCATGAACGGATGGCATTGCAAAAAAGCAGGGTCTGAGCCGGAGACCTCAAATTCTGGGTGTAAAGATCGACATTTGCCGCTGAAAAACGTTCAACCCTCGGCGCTCCATTGCTTAACGACGCGATTCCTGTAAAATTTCACTTCCGAAGTTCGAAATGACACAATTGGTTTCAACGGTCGCGGAAAAACTAGACCGCGCGGTTCAAAAAGTGACGCCGTTTGCGTATCGCGTGCGGCGGCAGGGCCGTCGTTTGATGCGACGCGCCTTGCGCAAGCCGCGCAGCGTTGCGGAAGGTCCGAACCTACTTCCCTTGCTGATTCAAGTGCTGGCGAGCTTTTCCAAAGCGGACGGCGTTCTGCTTGAGGAAGAGATCGACTCGAGTCTTGGATTTTTGCGTTACGATTATCCGGAAGCGGTCTACTCGGAGCTTCGCCAACTCTTCCGTCAGGCGCTCTACGAACAGCAGGACTTGTCGGCGATGGCGCAGAAACTGGGCGCCGAGCTCACGACCGAGCGCAAGATCATGCTCGGCGTCCAACTTTACGATCTGATCTCGCAAGCCGGCCTGAAACAGGAACAAGTCGTGGCCTTTTACTCGTTCATGTCGCAACTCGGCATGGCCGCGCAAGCGATTGACATCGTTTATCAACTCAACGCCTCGGAAGACGCCGACCCGTCGATTTATCAGCGCGGCGCGTCGCCGTTGGAATCGCTCTCGTTCGCCAATAACGGAAAAGCCGACGTGAAGGTGAAAAATCTCGCGGAGACCGACCGGTTGATGGCGTTTCGCTATCACGATCTCATCCTGCTGAAGAATTACAGTGGTCAAAATGTTTCGGTGCGCGGCCGGCCTCTGGTGCGCGGCGGGTTCTGCCGAATTTATCCCGGGCAACGGATTTTAGTCGGCGATCACGTGCTGACCTACCAGGAGCTGGCGCAATATTTCAACGCCAAGAAGAACGTTTCCGTTCCGCAAATTTTTGTCCGGGTTTCCAAGGACGCGGACGAAGTGAGTTTGGAGCGCGCGCGGACGCGTGAAAGCGCGCTCGAGATTGCGTTCGGATTGAAAGTGCGGGTGAAAGCGCTGCGCAATGTTGATGCCGTGCTCAACGGCGTGAAATTAGCCGCCGGAACGACGGTCGAAGCCGCGCTCGACGACAAGATCCTCTTTCACAACGACAGCGAGTTGGATCTGACCGACCTGCGCCGCCGCGCGCGCGCATTCGGCGGTCGCTTTCAACTTCAGGCCGCCAAGTCGGAATACCTGGTCTCGAACGATCCGAGTAAACTGCAACCGGACGACATTTTGCTTTCGCCGGGAACGGCGGGCGACGTCTTGCTGAAGATTTTCTGCGACTACGAGCAGCGCGTTGGCCAATTGGAAGTTATCGAAGCCGACCGTCCGATCATGGTGGGCGATGACGCGGTACGATCGACCCATCCCCTGAAGGACGGCGACACGATCCGGATCGACGTCGGGCAATTCCTGCGCTGCAACTTTTCCGAGCGCATCATTGAAGAAGAGCGGAACATTATTCGAACGCTCGAAGTGAGCGAGGTGACGCACCGTTTCGGAGGCGCCGACACCGGGTTGGAAGGAATTTCGTTCCCGCTGACGCGCGGCGAGCTGGTCTGCGTGATGGGCGCGAGCGGGTGCGGCAAGAGCACGTTGCTTCGCGTTCTGGCCGGACAACTCCAGCCGACCGGCGGCAATATTTATTTAAACGGCCGTTCGCTTTATCCGAATCTCGACGAGCTGAAGAAATACATCAGCCACATCCCGCAAGAGGACGCGTTCGACGAGCACCTGACGATTGGCGAGAACCTTCAACTCGCGGCCGCGATTCGTTCACCGCATTTGTCCCGTCGCGATCGCGTTCGTCGCCTGGAAGCGAAACTGGTCGAGCTCGGATTGGGCGAGCGCCGCGATGCGGTGGTCGGCGCCGCGGCCAAGAAGACGTTGAGCGGCGGCGAGCGCAAACGATTGAACATCGGCCTCGATATGATCGGCATGTCGGACGTTTATTTGTTCGATGAACCGACTTCGGGTTTGTCGTCGAAAGATTCCGAGCACGTCATCGAGATCATTCGTTCGATGGCGCACAACAAGATCATCATCGTCACGATCCATCAGCCCAGCTCGAAGCTGTTTCAGTTGTTTCACAAGGCGATCCTGCTCGACAAAGGCGGCCGGCTCGTCTTTTTCGGAACGCCAACCGAAATGCTTCGTTACTTCGCGGAGGCTGAGCATCAACACGCCTTCGGCCAGGATCTCGGCGCGTGTCCGTCCTGCGGAACGACGCGGCCGGAATTTATTTTCGACGTGCTCGAAACGCCGCTGCGTGATCTGAGCGGCGACATCATTTATGAGGAGAACAGTCGCGGCCAGCTCGTGGCGGCGCGGCGTTACTCGCCGGAATTCTGGCGGGACAAATACGAAGCGTTCCGACTGATCCAAGACGTCAAACAAGTCTCGCTTCGGCGCGAGCAAGCGGCACTCGCCGCGTCGGCGCCGGTCACGAAACGAAAGCGAACGCCAATCCGATGGCACGACGAATGGACGCAGTTCCGCGCGCTCTTGCGGCGTTCGTTCATCAGTAAATTGCGCAACCGCGCGAACATTTGGATCACGACCTGCGCGGCCCCGGTGTTGGCGGTTTTGATCGGCACGCTGTTGCGCTATTCGGAAAGCGGGAAATATGACTTCGCGTCGGCCTTTCACATTCCGACGTATTTGTTTCTCGGATTGCTGGTCGTGATGTTCCTGTCGCTGACCAACAGCGCGGACGACATCATTCGCGACCGGCCGGTATTGCAACGCGAGCGCAATCTCGATGTGCGATTGCCCTACTACATTTTCGCGAAGATGGCGTCATTGTCGATCTTCGCGCTTGTTCAATGCATCCTTTTCGTTTTGATCGGCAATTACATTCTCGAAGTCCGCGGAATGTTTTGGGTGCATCTCGCGTTGATGTTCATGACCGCGGTCGGAAGTCTCGCGCTCGGCTTGCTCGTTTCGTCTGTTGTGTCCGATGCGAAAACCGCGGCCAACATCGTGCCACTGGTTTTGATTCCACAGATTTTGATGAGCGGCGCACTGATCAAATACGAGGACATGAACCGCAATCTCAGTTTGGTCTATTCGCTAACGCGCTGGTTTCACGAACATCCGAGCAAAGACCGCAGCAAGAAGATGGACAGCAAATTGCAGGTGCCGTTTGTCTGCCAGTTCATTCCGATGCGCTGGTCCTACGAGGAGATGATCGTGGCCCAGGCGAAATTAAATCCGCTGACTTCGCGGCAAGAGCGCGCCCAACGCGAGATCGATTTGATCGTGGCCAAACGCTCGCCAGATCCAACGCAGGGGAAACGGTTAGATGCATTGAAGGAAGTGCTCGCGGTGTTGTCCGGCTTGGAAGCGAAAACGCCGGATGAGCTCGATCATTATCTGAAAAAAGTTGATCTCGTGCTCAATCGGAAAAACGCGTTCGATGCGAAGGATTTCAAGGCCGCGAAAGGCGATGTGACCGCGGAAACAGTTTACGTGAACCAGAAAGTTTCCGATTTGATCTCGAACGCCGAGATGGAGCAGAGTGATTATCGGCGGGGCAGCCGGCCAAACGTTTTCTTCGGTGCGCAGAAAGGTTATCTCGGGGTGAAGATCAGCGTTTTCGTGTTCAACACGATCGTGCTCATCGGATCGACCCTCGGCATGCTCGGGCTCTTGTATTACATCTTGCGACGCCAACTCGAAGTCCGTCGGACCTAGCGAAGCCTCTTCCGCTTGCTCTCAATCTTAATCTTCTCTTGGTCGAGTAGACGAAGAGGAAGAGGTAGAGCAAGATTGCTTCATGAACACGACTGCGAACGGACAGACACGGCTCATTGTCGCGCCGAGCGACATCGATGCGGACATGCTTTACGCGACAAAATTTTGGGCGGGCGACCCTTTTATTTTTCTCGAGCAAAATGGAAAACGCACCATCGTTTTGACGGATCTCGAAATGGGCCGCGGCCGACGCACGGCCAAGGTAGACGAATTTGTTTCCTTCAATCAGCTTGAGCGCGAAGTCCAAGGCAACGCAAGACAGGCGCCGCCCTTTGAAAAAGTGCTCGCGCGTTTTCTCCAGAAGCGCGGGGTAAAGAATGCAGTCGTGCCGCCGAGTTTTCCGCTCGGCTATGCCCGCGCGCTCGCGAACGATGTCGATCTTGCCACGCCTGATGGACTCTATTGGCCGGAGCGGGAAGCGAAAACGGACGAAGAATTGAAATTGATCGGCCGTGCTTTGCGCATCACCGAAGCGGGACTGAAACGCGCGATGGAAGTTTTGAAGGCATCGAAACCGAAAGGGAAAAAATTGATTTGGTCCGGCAAACCGTTGACCTCGGAAATTCTGCGCGCTGAAATCGATTCGGCGATGTTGCGCGCGGGCGGAACGCCGACCAACACGATCGTCGCTGGCGGAGATCAGGCGTGCGATCCCCACGAGCGCGGGCACGGTCCGCTTTACGCCAACTCATTGATCATTCTCGATATTTTCCCGCGCGACGCGAAGACCGGGTATTGGGGCGACATGACGCGGACAGTCGTGCGCGGAAAGGCGAGCGAAGCGCAACGCAAGCTTTGGCAAACTGTCCTCGACGGCCAGGAACTTGCGCTGCGAGAAATCAAAGACGGCGTCGATGGGATGAAAATCCACAAGGCGATCCAAGCGTTGTTTAAGAAACGCGGTTATCCAACTGAAGTTCGCAAAGGCGTGAATGTGGGATTTTTCCACGGCACGGGTCACGGGCTCGGGCTTGAGATTCACGAATACCCGCGGCTGCAAAAAGTCGTCCTCAAAGATCGACAAGTGGTGACGGTCGAGCCGGGTCTCTATTATCCCGGGCTCGGCGGCGTTCGCCACGAGGACGTGGTGGTCGTGACCAAGACCGGCTGCAGGATTCTCTCGCGCTTCCCGAAGCAGGTTGAAATCTGAACGCGCGTTCCGGTTGAGCGTCTAATTAGATCAACTAGATTACCACAGGTATGTACCATCCAATGGGGCTCGGGGGAGGTAATTTCCTCCTTTATATCCTGGTGCCGGCAATCCTCGGCATCTGGGCGCAGATTCGCGTGAGCAGCGCTTTCCGAAAATGGGGTGAAGTGCGCGCGTCATCCAATATTACCGGCGCGGAATGCGCGCGAGAGATTTTGCAGGCAGCGCAAATCCACGACGTCGAAGTGGTGCAGACCGATGGCTTTCTGGGGGATCACTACGATCCGACGCAGAAGAAGCTTTGTCTCTCGAGCAACGTTTTCAGCACGCCGTCGGTCGCAGCGTTGGGAATCGCGGCCCACGAAACCGGGCACGCGATTCAACACGCAAAAGCCTACGCACCGTTGAAATGGCGGATGGCGATCGTTCCGATGACGATGGTCGCGTCGCAAATGCTGCCGTTCATTATTATCGGCGGCTTGTGGTTTCACATTACCGGGCTGATCACGCTCGGCATTTATTGCTACCTCATTCTCGCGATCTTCCAGTTGATCACGCTTCCGGTGGAATTCGACGCCTCGCGGCGCGCGAAGATTATTCTGCAACAAATGCGAATTGTGCAGCCGGGCGAGGAAGTGGCCGGCGTGAACAAGGTGCTCAATGCCGCCGCCCTCACTTATGTCGCGGCCTTTATCGCGGCGATCGGCAACCTGCTTTGGCTAATGTCGGTGCGGGATCGGCGCTGAGCGTGTTAGGATCCAAGAAAATGAATCCCGCGGTCGCCCTTCAGCCCCCTCGTCGCATATCCGATTTGTTGTCGTCCGCGCCGGATGCCGGTGTTAAGTCTAAAAAGAAGGCGATGGACGAAGCCCGGAAGGACGAAGACCAGCAATTAGTCGCGCGCACGCAGGAGGGAGACGCGGGCGCGTTCGACGATTTGGTTGTGAAATACACGCCGCGCCTTTACGGGCTGGTCTACAACATGACCTCGAACCACGAGGACACGAACGATCTGCTCCAGGACATTTTCGCCAAGGCCTACAAGGCGATCCGCGGTTTTCGCGGCAAATCCTCGTTTTACACGTGGATCCACTCGATCGCGGTCAACATGACGCTCAACTTCCTCAAGAAGCGCGGGCGCCGTTATTCCCTGAGCTTGGACGACGTCGATGCCAGCATCCAGAACGATAAGGAATTCCTCGAAGCGACCGCTTCCACCAGCCCGGTCCGGGAGGCCGACCTCTCCGAGCTCCAAAAAAGGTTGAACGAGGCGATGATGAAATTGTCTGATGAACACAGAGCTGTGGTCACCATGTTCCATATTCAAGGGATGCCTCACGCAGAGATCAGTAAAATCTTGAATGTTTCCGAAGGAACGGTGCGATCCCGACTCTTTTACGCGAACCGGCAACTGCAAAATTATCTAGACGAATTTCGAAAAAATCCGGTTACTTGATTAGCAACAAAATGGACGAGTTTAACGACAACGAAATAACGAAGCTGCTTCGCCTGAAACGTTACGAACAGCCGCCGCCCGGATACTTCGATAATTTCCTCCACGAGTTTCATCGCCGCCAACGCAACGAACTTTTGCGTCAACCGCTCTGGCGTATCTGCATCGATCGCGCACGTGATTTCGTTTTCTCCTTCAACCTCGGAACCCTGACTTCCTATCCCGCCGCAGTCACCGCCGTGCTCGTTTGCGCGGCGATTCTGTCACTGCGGATTTATCAGATGCCACCATCAGCCTCGGTGGCTGTGAAAGATCGTCCAGTTTTGGCCGTGCCAGCCAATGCGGACGATGAGTGGACGCTGGCATCACCCGTCTCCACCCGGGTCTTCAACACGCGGTCGCTTCGAAACATTACAGAAAGCGCCCAGACTCACCGCAGCGGTACGCCACGCTACGTACTCGACAGCGTGCCAGTGAGTTATGAGACGACTTTTAAGTTCTAGATCGGCCGCAGGTTTTTCCTTGCTGGCAACGTTTACCTCTCTGGCCGCGGTTGCTTCGCTTCTCGCGCAGCAACCTCCGGAATCTCCGACTACGCTCACCATCAGCCGTGAAGTCAAAGACGTCTTTGAGCGCTGCGGCAAAGCGGTCGTAAAAATCGAGGCCACGGATCAACATGGTCAACTTTCCGGGACCGGGTTCTTTGTCGATCCAATGGGGACGCTTTACACCGCCTACTCGGTGGGCGGCGAAGCCGACACCATCAATGTTGAGTTCAAAGGAAGGAAATATCCAGCGCGCCAATTGATGGCCGACCTGCGCAGCGGCGTCGCGTTGTTAAAAGTCGATTTGGCCAGTCCCGCGCTTCCAATCGGCAATTCCGAACAACTCGAAATCGCTACACCCGTGGTGGCGATTGGTTATCCACTCGATCTCGCGGAAACACCGCACTTTGGCATGATCGCTGGGTTCGATCGCAAATGTTTCGGCGGCTTTTTTCCGACAAAACACTTGCGGGTGAACTTACCGCCGCAGCGCGGTGAGGGCGGCGCGCCGCTTCTGAATTTGAAAGGCGAAGTCGTCGGGATTCTTCTCTACAGCTTCGAAAGTAACTCCTGCTACGCGCTGCCGATCGAAGCCGCGGAGAAAATTCGCAATGATTTCGTCCGTTTCGGCGAACCGCGTCATGGCTGGATCGGCGCCAATGTTCGCGAAGCGACTACGGCAGTGGACGGATCGCGCGCGGTTACGACGGACATCATGAAAGACACGCCAGCTGCCGAATCAGGAATGAAACCGGGCGACGTCGTTCTCCAAATCGGTCGGACACCAGTTCACGAACCGGAAGATATTCTCGACGCCTCATTCTTCCTCACCGCGGGCGACGTCATCCCGATCACCGTCATGCGCGGCAACGAAAAGATTACCTTCAACGTCCAGGCCGATCTTCATCCGGCGAGCAAGGCGCGCGCGCCGCTGATTGCGGCTCCATCGCTTTCTAATCGCGCGATCCCGTTGAATCTCCAGTCGTCGCCGGAACGCACGCCGTAGCTACAAAAGCCTCCTAAACTCGGCCTCGTCGATAATTTTCAGGCCGAGATCTTTCGCTTTCTCGAGTTTGCTGCCGGCTTCGCTTCCTGCCAGAACGAAATCGGTCTTCTTACTGACGCTTCCGCTGACGTGACCGCCAAGCGCTTCAATTTTCGCGGATGCTTCCTCGCGCGTCATTGACGGCAAGGTTCCAGTCAAAACAAAAGTTTTTCCGGCCAACGGCAGCTCGGCCATTTTCTTCGCCGAAACCTTTTCGCTCTTCGGTCTAATTCCGAGCTCTTTCATTCGCGCGACAATTTTCTTTCCCGCTGTCGACGAGAAGAAATCGAGAACGCTTTGCGCAACCACCGGTCCAACTTGCGTGACGATCCCGCGCTGTTTGTCGACTTTGCTTTTTGAGGGCTCGGCAAATCCGGATTTGATCAGACGTTCGGCGATTTCCTGGCGGCCTTGCTTATCAGCATCATGATAGGCGATCACGTCGCGGAGAAGTTTTGAATTCGCGACGTCGTCGATCGTTTCGTGAAAACGCGCTAGGTCGGTAGCGGTCGTTTTACCGACATCGGGAATCGCGAGGGCGTAAAGCCAGCGGGAAAGGGGAAGCGTTCGGGCGCGGTCGATTGCCTGAATCGCTTTGGTCGCGTTCTTTTCGCCGAACACACGCGGCGCTTCCTCGGTTCCGAGGTTCAGCTTCGCGAGCGGATCAACCTCAAGCCGAAATAAATCGAGCGGTTCGCGGACAAGACCGCGCTCGACCAGTTTGTCCGCGACAATCCCGCCGACGCTTTCGATATCGAGCGCGCCGCGCGCCGCGAAAAATTCCAGGCGACGCGTCGCTTGGGCTGGGCAACGTAGATTTTCGCAACGCCAGGCGACGAACTGCGGATCGCGCCGGACTTCGCCGCCGCAGACGGGACACTTGCTGTGAATGTGTTTGAGAAAATCGAACGGCTTCGCGCTTCGCGGTCGTTTTGATTTCACAACTTCGACGACCGCAGGAATTACTTCGCCGGCTTTTTCGATCACGACGGTATCGCCGATGCGGATGTCTTTACGTTTGATCTCGTCCTCGTTGTGCAACGTGGTGCGCGAAACGGTGCTGCCGCTGACCAGAACCGGCTCGAGCACGGCGACTGGCGTGAGAATTCCGGTGCGACCAACTTGCACTTTGATGTCGAGCAGCTTCGTTTCAACGCGCTCGGCCGCGTATTTGTAAGCGATCGCCCAGCGCGGCGATTTCGCGGTGAAACCGAGTTGCTCGCGTTGTTCGAGCGCATCGACCTTGATCACAGCGCCATCAGTTTCGTACGGGAAATCGCCACGAATTTCGTCCAGGTCGCGGATCGCATTCAAAATCTTATCGACTGAATCCGCCAACCACCAATCTTCGTGTGTCGGTAGTCCCAGCTTTTCGAACAACGGGAAAATTTTCGAGTGAAGATCGACATCGGTGCCTTCGACCGCGCCCGTTCCATAAAAAATCATTCCAAGCGGCCGTTTCGCGGCCACCTTTGGATCGAGATGTTTCAATGAACCGGCCGCCGCGTTGCGCGGGTTCGCAAACAAAGGCAACCCTGCCATTTCGCGTTCTTTGTTGAGCTTTTCGAAGCCTTTCCTGTCGAGATACGCTTCGCCCCGTACTTCAAAAACCTTGGGCGCGCCGCCGCGCAACTGATGCGGCACCGATTTGATCGTCTTGATGTTTTGCGTGATGTCGTCGCCGACCGAGCCGTCGCCGCGCGTTGCCGCGTATTTCAGTTTCCCATTTTCGTACATCACCGAAACCGCCACCCCATCTACTTTTGGTTCGATAACGACCCGAATTTTTTCGTCCGGCAGCAATTTGGTGATTCGCTTGTAGAAATTGGCGACCTCCTCTTCGGAGTAAGTGTTGTCGAGGCTGAGCATCGGCACGCGATGCTGGATCTGATCGAAGGCCTGCAACGGCGTCCCGCCGACCCGCTGGGTGGGTGACTCCGGCGTGACGAGCTCCGGGAACTTTGCCTCGAGATCGACCAGCTCCTTGTAAAAACGGTCGTAATCCCGGTCGCTGATGGTCGGCGCCGCCTCTTCGTAATAGCGTTTGTCGTGCTCCCTGATCTCGCGCCGGAGCTGCTCGATTCGGGTCTCGGCTTGAGCCTCGTCTTTGGCCATGAAGCATGATACAAACACGCGAAAGATCGACAATGAACGGCAGCGAAAAAATCCTCGGCGTGGAGGGCGGCGGGACCAAGACCTCCTGGGTATTAGTCGAGCGCGGTGAGAATGATCTACGCATTCTCGACCAAGGAAAATTGCCGCCGGCCAACCTGCGCCTGGCTACTCCGGACCAACTGCGAACGATGTTTCGCGAATTGCCGAAGGAAATTCAACGCGCCGGGGTCTTTCTCGCCGGCTGCGGGACGGAGGAAGATCGACAGTCGCTCACCCGAATCTGCGCGGAAGTTTGGCCGCAGGCGAAAATCGTCGTCGGTAGCGATCGCGATTCTGGTTTGGCCGCGGCGCTTGGGCATGGGGACGGAATTGTGGTCAACGCCGGGAGTGGCTCGTCGGTCACGGGTCGTCGCGACAAGAAAATCGAGAACGCGGGAGGCTGGGGACACATTCTCGGCGACGTGGGGGGCGGTTATTATCTCACTTTGCAGGCGCTGCGGCTAATTTTGCGCGAATACGATCTCCACCGGGGCGAGGTCCAGTTCACCACGAAAATTTTGCGCGCGTTGTCGTTAAACAATCTGGACGAACTCGTGCGCTGGGCGCAGACCGCGGACAAAATGGAAGTGGCGATGCTCGCGCCGGTGGTTTTTGAAGCGGCGGCCGGCGGCGATGCCGGCGTCATGGAAATCATCGAGGAAGGCGCGCGTGTTCTTTGCGAATACACCGAAGCGGTTGCGACGCGCTTGCACGCCCTTGCCCCGAAAGTGGTCTTGCTCGGCGGACTTTTTCAGCGCGACTCAATTTATAATCACACCTTTCGTCGCCGTTTGAAAAAAATTCTGCCTGACGCGCGCGTCACGAACTCGGAGCGCGCCCCGGAATTTGGCGCGGCCTGGCTGGCGGCGGAAATGCAAACCTGGCCGGAACTTCATTCCGAGCCCGCGTCGGAGAAGATCGACGATCTGGCCGCGGCGTTGACCGAGCAACGCAATCCGCGCTCCGAAAATCTCGAGAAAATGAGCGCGCAGGATTTGGTAGAGCTTTTCATCGAGGAAGAAAAGTTTGTTGGCGAAGCGGTGGCCGCGGCCAAGGTCGATCTCGGTCGCACGGTAGATCTTGTTGCCGAGTCGCTGCGAAAAGGCGGTCGGTTGTTTTACGTCGGCGCCGGGACGAGTGGACGGCTTGGCGTGCTCGACGCGAGCGAAATTCCACCTACCTTCGGCGCATCGCCGGAATTGGTGCAAGGAATTATTGCCGGCGGGGCGACCGCGTTGCATCGAAGCGTTGAAGGCGCAGAAGACGAAACGAGCAACGGCGCGCTGGCAGTTGACCGTCGGGGCATCAAGCATGTCGATGTTGTGATTGGAATCACAGCGAGCGGTCGCACGCCGTTCGTTCTCGGCGCGCTCGCACAAGCCAGGTCGTTAGGCGCCAAGACAATTCTGCTCACGTGCAATCCGGGCCGTGAAAAAAATGTGAAGGTGGACCTCGCGATCGATCTCGCAGTCGGCCCCGAGATCTTGACCGGGTCGACGCGATTGAAAGCCGGAACGGCAACCAAGATCGCGCTCAATGTCATCAGCACCGGCGCCATGGTCGCGCTCGGAAAGGTGAAAGGAAATTTGATGATCGACCTCAATACCACGAGCACGAAGTTGCGCGACCGCGCGACGCGCATGGTCGCGGAATTGACCGAGAGCGATTACCACACCGCCCGAGCACAGTTGGAAGAGAGCGGTTGGGATTTACGCGCTGTCCTGAAAAAGGCCGGGAAATAGGAATAAGAGTTTGGAGAGAACCGTCTAAATTTCTTTAGGCGCGGCTACGCCTGACCAAACGAATCATTGGTAACAACTCAACACGGAAAGGTTTATATGCTTTGGACTATCTTTGTAATTCTGCTGATTCTGTGGCTGCTCGGCTTCATCGGGTTTCACGTTCTCGGCTCTTACATTCACATCCTGCTCCTCATCGCGCTCGTGGTTCTCATTCTGCAATTGATCGGCGGACGCCGGCCACTGTAGTCTCACGCGTGAAACCAGCAGGAATCATTGGCATTATTCTAATCATCGTCGGCATCGTTGGTTTTGCCTGGGGCGGTTTGCACTGGGACCGGGAGAAAAAAGATGCGCAACTTGGTCCTTTGGAAATCAAGCACACCGAAAAACAGGGAATCAATATTCCGCCGGTCCTGAGCGGCATTTGTTTGGTCGGCGGTATTCTCCTGGTCGCGGTGGGCGCGCGGAAAAGCTAAGTTTACATTCAAAAGTCTCTCTGATTGAATCCGCTGCGTGGCCGGATCAATCAATCGGCGTGCCGTTCGCTGGCTTCGTGGCCAACTCCCGGAATTGGTCGCCGCGGGCGCGATTTCTTCTGAGAATGCGGCCAAGATCGAGCATCACTACGCCTCGGTTGAAACGCGCTCCAATTTCGGCTTCGTAATTCTCGCTACCGTTGGCGCTGCATTCCTCGGCGCCGGCATCATTCTCCTCATCGCCCATAACTGGGACGATCTCAGCCGCACAACGCGAACCATCATCGCGTTCATTCCTTTGGTCATCGCGTTGGCGCTTGTCGCTTTCGTGTTGTTGCAACGAAATGAATCACGCCCATGGCGCGAAGCGGTCGCGATCTTCGATTTTGCCGCGGTCGCCACCGCAATTTCATTGATCAGCCAGACCTATCAAATTTCGGGGTCGTTCGCCGACTTCATGAAAGTATGGCTGCTGCTCTGCATTCCGATGGTGTATTTGCTGCGCTCCGCCTTCGGCGCGGTCGTTTATGCGATTGGGTTGATCGTCTGGTTGTTTGCCCGTGAGATGGCTTTCTTCGTTCGCTCGCCGAACCCGATGTTCTTCTGGATCGCGTTTCTTCTCGTCGTTCCATATTTCTTGCTGCGCTATTGGAAAGACCGCGAGAGCCGCGAATGCACTGCCCTGAGTATCGCACTGGTGATCGCGCTCACGTTCGGGATGGGCTTCACGGCCGATTTCGCAAAATCGGACCTCGGAAGTGTCGCGTTCGCGGGCTTGTTCACCGCCATTTATCTGGCAGGAATCAGATTCTTTCCGCGCAACGACGATCGATTGCACATTGTCGCGTTGTTGGGCGGAATCGGCATCGGCGTCACTGCGATCTGTCTCAGCTTCGAATCAAGCTGGCATATGACGCGCGAATTCTTTTGGGGCGAGCGGACTTTTCAGGCAAACATCGCCTTCGCGCTCGAATTTCTTTTCCCGCTCGCGGCGATCGCAATGGCGGCCATCGGTTTTTCTCGCGGTCGCTCTCAATTCAGTTGGCCGGCCGCAGTTTTTCCGATTGTCACTGCGATTGGGTGGGGACTTGCGAATCTGTGTGACAAACCGGCAGAACGTTGGTTGGGCACACGTTGTTCGTTTACCGCCGCCGCACTGATGAACTGCTACGCGTTGTGGCTTGGGATCGACATTCTGGTCCGCGGCATTCGAGCAAACAGCGTCGCGCGCGCAAATTTTGGTTTGTTACTCATCGCCGCGCTTGCGATTAGCCGCTTCTTCGACAGCGAGCTGAGCTTTGTCACACGCGGGCTGGGATTCATTGTTGTCGGCGCCGGGTTTCTGGTCGCCAATGTTCTCATGTTCAAAAAACGCTCCGCGGCGCCGGTATGAAAAAGTTGTTCATTCTAGTTTTTGTTCTGGTCGCTCTCGCGCAATTAAGCGTGCCGGCGTGGATGGCATGGGCCCGCGTTCAGACTCTGGCCCACGGCCGGGTCTGGAAATTCAAAACCGCGCCGGTCGATCCCGAAGATGCGGTGCGCGGTCGCTATGTGCGGTTGAGCTATGACGTTGATCGATACACGGCAAACCAAAAATTCCGGTCCGGCGATTCGGTGTATGCAGTTCTAAAAGAAAATGCTGAGGGCTTTGCCGAAGTGGACCGGCTCACGACCGAGAAAGGGGACGGCGACAATTTCGTCAAAGTCGAAGCGTGGTGGTCGAATGATCGGGAGAATATTGCTTTTCCGCTGAATCAATATTGGGTGACCGAACGGGACGCGCCGGCGGCGGAAAAAGCGTATGTCGAGAACAGCCGGCGCGGACAACAGAACGCTTTCGTGACCGTGCGTGTGCGCAACGGCGACGCTGCGCTCGAACAGCTTTACATTAACAATCAGCCACTGCGGGATTATTTGCGCGCCGAGGCGCAGAAGGCGCAATCGGAGAAAAAGTAGATACTTGTCACGCCGGAGCGTTGAGGCCAGTCCGGCTCGGACCGAAGGCGGACCGATCTTACTGATCCTGTGGAGCGTCGGCTCCGGTCGCTTTTAGCACCGCAAAGGTCTTACTGCCCTTGCGGTCGAGATAGAGCAGCACGCCCTTTTTTGGATCGGCTTTATTTAACGCCTCGCGAAAAGTTTTCACATTGGTCACCGGGTTACCGTCGACTTCGGTGATGACGTCCTCGCGTTCGATTCCCTGTTGCGCGGCGAGACTGTTGTCGGCCACGTCGGTCACGATCACACCTTTTTGAACGCCGAGCTTGAAGCGTTGCGCCATTTCCTTGGTCAACTCCTGGACCTGCAACCCAAACTTTCCGACTTGTTCCTCGGCATTTCGCGGCGGACGCGCCGGCTCGTTCGACGCGCGTGAAATTTCGTTCGGCAGTTCGCCGGTCGTGACCGGAACTTTTAACGTTTGCCCTTTCCGCCAAACCGTGAGCTCAACTTTTTGTCCGATCTTCTTTTTCAAAATCTCGTGCTGGAGTTGCGAATCGCTCGTGACTGCGTTCGCATCGACATGCGTGATCACGTCGAACGGACGGAGATCGCTCTTGTATGCCGGCGCGTCGGCTTCAATCGTCCGGACGACCACGCCTTTGTCGATTCCTTTGAACAACTCGCGAATGCCAGGATCGTCGCCCAGCGTTTCGATCCTGATTCAGAGCCACGGGCGCATGATCTTTTTCCCGGCGATCAGGTCGTTGCCGATTTCGTGCGCCATGTTGATCGGAATGGCGAAGCCGAGGCCGCGATTAATTCCGTTAATCAGCGTGTTCATGCCGATCACGCGCCCGTCGATGTCGCAAAGCGGGCCGCCGCTGTTGCCGGGATTAATCGACGCGTCAGTCTGGAGATAATCAGAAATGGAATAACCGTTGGTCGCCAGCAATTTGCTCCGGCCTTTGCCGCTCACGACCCCGTAGGTGAACGTGTAATCGAGTTTGAACGGCGCGCCGATCGCGAACGCGAACTGGCCCACTTTCACCGCGTCGCTGTCGCCCAAAAGCACAACCGGCAAATCTTTCGCATCGATCTTGATCACTGCGATGTCGGTTTTTTCGTCCGTCCCGACAACCTTTGCCGAAAATTCGCGACCGTCCTTCAACTTGACGTCGATCTTGTCCGCGCCTTCGACGACGTGAAAATTCGTAAAGATGTAGCCATCCGGCCGAACAATGAATCCCGAACCCTCGCTCTGGATCGGCTGCAAGTTCCGTTGGTTCCGGCGGGGATTGTTATTTTCGTCGGGAGGACCTTGAAAGAAAAGGTCCTCGAACGCCGAAGTCTCATTATCCGCCTTTTTTGAGATCTCGATGATGACAACACTGGGGGCCACCGTCTCAAAGACTTTGGCGAACGCATTATTCAACTGATGAACGACATCCTTGCCTTGCTCGGCTGCAGCCGAGGAAATCGTCGGACTTGGGGCAAGCTCCGGAGTCGCGGCAAAGGTGGGCATGATGGCGGCGAAAACGCCACTGAGAACGAAAATTTTAAGCAAACGCATTGGTTCGAAGTTGGACAGCATTCAACATGCTACGTTCAACACCACCAGTCCACTGACCCAGGCTCGATAGGGTATGTGAAAGGCAGGGCAAACCCCTTGACTGGTGATATACTATCAACCGGCTCTCTCCGGATATGGGTTCAGGCAAGTTAAACTGGTTTTCGGTCGGCGCGTTGGCGGCGCTCTTTCTCTTTGCCGCCGTGTGGCTTGCAATGGAACAGCAACCGGTCAAACCGATTTCCGCTGACGAATTCGTCCGCGCAATGGAGACGAATCACACCTCGCTACTCAATCGCTTTTTTCGCGAGCACCAAAGTCCGAACGTGCGCACGGCGAACGATCGCTCTCTTCTCTTCACCGCTGTCTTGCGCGAAGACCGCGCGATCGCGCATCGGCTGCTCGACGCAGGCGCGAGTCCGGATTTGAGCGATGACGCCGGCGTAACGCCTTTGATGGTCGCTGCGATGCACGGCGACTCGGAAATGATCCGCGCGCTAATTGGCCAGGTCAGCGATATTACCGTTCGGGATCGAGCGGGACATACGGCGCTTTATTACGCGGTCAACGCCCAGAAAACCGAAATTGTCGATCTTCTCCTGAACGTAACGCCGAATTTGGAGCTGGCCTACGGCGACAGCGGCGAATTGCTCTCGCTCGCGCTTTCCACGCCCAACTCGATGATCTCGCACATGGTTCTTTCGCGGTTGCCGCGCTTCGAGGAATGGAGCCCCGGCGCCTTGCACGTTTTGGACAATGTTTTACGGGCCGGCGATCGTGATTCCATTCGTCTGTTGCTTTCCAAGCACGTCCCGCCGCCAACACCGGAAGGAAAACGGGTGCCGCTGCTCGCGTATGCGATCGCGACTGATAACACCCCGTTGTTCACTACGCTGCTGGAATGCGGCGCGGATGCGAACACCGTTCTGCCGGCGAAGTACGATAAGGAATTCCTCGACTCGCTGCCCTCGAAATCGTTTCGCAATTACATTGAAGACGACCGCAACGTGAGTTGCCTCATGCTCGCGGCCGGTTTGGGCAAAACGGATTACGTGAAAACTTTGTTGCAGGCCGGCGCGGAAAAGAATCGCTCGACTGGCCGCTACAAAATGGTCGCGCTCTATTTCGCAGCTGAGCTCGGGCATTGGCAGGCCTCCCAGATTCTTTTGGGAAGCGGTCCCGAACCCGAAAAACTTCGGATCGAAATTTCGCTCGCGTCGCAGCGCATGTCGCTGATCAAGGACGGCGTGCCGATCATGAAATCAATCTGCTCGACCGGGCGCGAAGGTTACGGGACCAAGCGCGGCTATTTCGTGATCACGGACAAGGAGCGCAATCATCGCTCCACCATTTATCACGTGGACATGCCGTATTTCATGCGCCTGAGCTGTCTCGATTTCGGAATGCACGAGGGCATAGTGCCCAATTATCCGGCGTCGCACGGCTGTATCCGGCTGCCCGGCGAAACCGCGCGAAAGTTGTTCGCCGAGATCCCGATCGGCACAGTGGTCGCCGTCCAGTAAGGCGAAGTCCGATTCGAGCATGAGTGCGCCGCGCACTTTTCGGTGCGCGCGTTGACACGAATCTGACCGGTCTTAGCGTTTTCGTCCTTACTCAAATGCAAACCTTTGGAAATGGCGATGGGAAGGAGTTCGTCTCGCACGCGCCGGGCTATTGGAACGGCGTAGCCCCCGAACTTTGGAACGATTGGAAGTGGCAACTGAAGAACCGGGTCACGACGCTCACGCAGCTCGAACAACACCTCGATCTTAGCGACGAAGAACGGAGCGGTGTTTTGTTGAGCGGTGATAAACTCGCGCTCGCCGTCACGCCGCACTTTTTCAATCTCCTCCCGCGCGAGAAAAATCCGGACGATCCGATCCGGCGTCAGGTCATTCCACGCATTGAAGAAACCTGGGCATCGCCCTACGACATGGCCGATCCCTGCGGCGAAGATTCGCACATGCCGGTGCCGGGCTTGGTGCATCGCTATCCGGACCGCGTTTTATTTTTGGTGACCGATCGTTGCGCGGCGTATTGCCGTTACTGCACGCGGAGTCGCGTCGTCAGTGGCGTTGGCGAACAGGAATTGCACACCGATTTCGAAGAAGCCTTTCGTTATCTCGAACAACACACCGAAGTGCGCGACGTCCTTTTGAGTGGCGGTGATGCGCTGATCTTTAGCGACGACAAGATCGACAAGTTGTTGACGCGTTTGCGCGCGATCAAACACATCGAGTTTCTGCGGATCGGGACGCGCGTTCCGATTTTTCTCCCGCAACGGATCACGCCCGAGTTGTGCGCGATTCTGGCCAAGCATCATCCGCTCTGGATGAGCGTGCACGTGAATCATCCGCGCGAACTGACCATCGAAGTCAAAGAAGCGCTCGAGCGTTTGGCCAACGCCGGCATTCCGCTCGGTAACCAAAGCGTGTTGCTCGCCGGCGTGAACGACGATCTCGAGACGATGAAAACGCTCGTGCACAAACTCCTGATGTGCCGAGTTCGTCCGTATTACATTTACCAATGCGATTTGATTAACGGTTCAGCGCATTTGCGCACCTCGGTCGCGAAAGGAATTGAAATCATTGAAGGCTTGCGCGGTCACACCACCGGTTACGGGGTGCCGCAATTCGTCATCGACGCGCCCGGCGGCGGCGGCAAAGTACCGATCAATCCCGGCTATATCCTTTATCACGACAACGAAAAAATCGTGATCCGCAATTACGAAGGCAAAATCTTCGAGTACCCGGAAACCGGCAACGAACACGTTCAGTTCGCCCCTCAGCGGGAGTACCACGACGAGTACCTCTACTCATAGGGGTGTGGTTTCGACAGAATGAACAGAATCGACAGAATGTAATTTAGATTCTAAGAACAAACATTCGGTACATTTTGTTAATTCTGTCTAAATGATGCCTTTGTTTTCGCTTCAGCTTCTGGTCTCCGCGTTTCTCGCGATCCTGTTTTTGCAGTCCGGGATCGACAAAATCATAGATCGACAAGGAAACCTCAGTTGGCTAAGCGGCCACTTCTCAAAAAGTCCGCTCGCTGGAATCGTGTCGCTGATGCTCACGATTCTCACGATCATTGAAATCGCAGCCGGCGCGTTGAGCGGCATCGGATTTGTTGCGCTGCTCTTCACGCGCAATCCGACGATTGCATTCTACGGCGCGATCGTTTCCGCAGTCGGGGTGCTTTGTTTGTTCTTCGGCCAACGAATGGCGAAAGAGTACGCGGGGGCAGCGGTTTTGGTTCCTTATTTTCTAGTGACACTTGCTGCGATTTATTTGCTCGGCGCCTGATGAAAGTTCTTTCACGAATACTCTTCGCCATCTCGGCGCTTATCCTTGCGTTCGGAGCTTACGTTCACACATCGGCTTTCGGGAAAGTCTCTGCTGCTGTCGCAAAATCTGATTTGCCCGAATTTTTCGGCAAAGGCTTCAAAGTCCTCTGGCTTCAGGATTCGGTGCTGCAAATTATCTTCGCGATTATCTTCACCGTTCTCGCGATCCGGCCAATGGCAGTGCCGAAATGGGTTGTCATCATGCTTGCGCTTCTTCTTTTGGGCACCGTCGCGTTTGTGTATTCGATCATCGGCAACTTTATTGCCGGCCATCTTTTTCTGGTCGCCGCTGCCGCTGCGATTCTCGGCGCGCTGCTGAAACAATAAGAAACCTCGACGTCGTGCGAGATATTATTTCACGGTTAGCGTCGTTTTCATCCCGCGCATCGTGTGAAAGGGCAGCGGACAATTGATCTCGTACGTGCCGGGCTTGAGATCGACTTGTAGTGTCTCGGTCTGTCCGGGCTTCGGATTTGGAGACAGTTTCTCATTGATGCCTTGTCCTTTGATCGCGAAGGCATGCTCTTTTCGACCGGCATTCTTGATCACGAATGTGGTTTTACCGGCTTTGGCCGTTGCCGGCATGTTGAAGTGATACTCGCTCATCGTCACGTTGATCTTCTGCCCTTCTTGCGCCCGGACAAGTCCGAACGACAGCGCCGCAGTGATGATAATTGGAAGAAGAATTTTCATGTTATTAATGAATCGCAGGCGCGCGCCTCAACGCGGTTCACCAAAAACAACTTCGCCGCCGATAATCGTCATCGCGGTTTGTGTTTTTAGAATTTCCGGCGGCGGGATTTTCATGATGTCGGCCGAGAGCACGGTGAAATCGGCGAGCTTTCCAACTTCGATTGAACCTTTGTCTTTTTCTTCAAACGACGCGAACGCGGGCCAGATCGTGAACATCTTCAATGCCTGCTCGCGCGAGACCGCTTGTTCGGGATGCCAACCGGGTCCCGATTCGCCTTTAATGCTTTTGCGCGCGACCGCTGCGTAAAACTCAATCATTGGTTCACCGCGCTCGACCGGCGCATCGGATCCACCGCAAATGACCGAGCCTTGCTTCAAAAACGATTGCCACGCATACGCGCCGGCGAGGCGATCCATGCCCAGTCGTTTCGGTGCGAAAAATAGATCGCTGATCGCATGCGACGGTTGCATTGAAGGAATCACACCGAGTTTTTTGAATCGCGGAATGTCGGCCGGATCGACAATTTGAGCGTGCTCAACTCGCCAGCGCGGCTCTTTGATTGGTCGCTGATCTGGCGGGACTGCTTTGAATGCGGCTTCGTAGAGATCGAGAATCGTTCGGTTCGCGCGATCGCCGATTGAATGCGTCTCAACTTGAATGCCGCGCCGCAACGCTTCTTCAAACATCGGCTTCAATTCTTCCGGCTTCTCGGTGAAGTAACCGGAAGTCTCCGGTGCGTCGCTGTACGGTTTGAGCAACGCAGCACCGCGCGAACCAAGCGCGCCGTCGAAAACAACTTTGATTGTGCGCTGGGTGAAATGATGGTCGAACCCATCAATGATTGCGCCTTGGTTTAGAAAATTCTGCGCATCCTGGCCCGGACCGTAAACACAGTTCACGAAACGGATCCTCGCCTTGGCATCGAAATAAGCCTTCTTAATTAGATCGGAATCCTCTTTGTGACTGCCGGCATTTTGAATTTCGCACCAGCCGAGACCGATCTCGCGATTGATTCCAGTGAGCAAAGCCTGCTCGCGATCGGAAGGAGTTGGCTTGGGGATATTTTTGCGAACGAGCTCTTGCGCGCTGTCGGTTAACATTCCAGTCGGTTCGCCCGTCGTTTTGTCTTTGAGAATCTCGCCGCCGAAAGGATTCGGCGTGTTCTTGTCGATCTTGGCAACGGCGAGCGCCGCCGAATTCGCGACCGACGCATGACCATCAGCTCGGGTGAGGAAAACCGGATTCTCTTTCGCAACTTTGTCCAAGTCTTCACGAGTTGGGAAATCGGCAGGCTTCCAAAATGTTTCGATCCACCCGCGGCCGGTGATCCATTTACCCGGTTCGGTCTTGGTCGCGCGTTCCCCGACTTTGGCCAGAAAATCCGCGAGCGTGTTCGTGCCTTCGAGATTCAAGGTGAGCTCGCGCTCACCGATTCCAAAAATGTGACAGTGCGAATCGGTCAGGCCGGGAACAACCGTTTTGCTGGCGAAATCCACTGTCCGGGCGGCGTGAAACTTCTTTGCGTCCTCGTTTGATCCGACAAAAACGATGCGGTCTTTTCTGATCGCGATCGCCTCCGCGTGCGCTTGTTTTTCATTAACGGTGTAAACATTTCCGTTGATCAATAGAAGATCGACATCCTCGGCCGCGCGCAGCGGCATGACAGGCGCGGAAAACATTAACAAACAAAAAACGAAAGAAATCCGCGCTTTCACTTGACGCTCCCCCAAAGTTTTGACGAGATCATTTTGCGCATCGGCAACTTTTCCGTATCAGAAGAGTTGCCGCTGTTTGAACTTACAATGTTGGAGTTTTCTTTTGCCGAGGCAATTTCGATTTATAGAGTGAACGTTTCGATGCGCGCACGTCCTCAGAGTGCTCTGAATTCGTTTCTAGGTTGGCGGTCGTGTTGGCCCGCGCAGGGCGTCCGCTAGTTTTATGGCGAATTTTTTCCCACGCTGGACGAACTGGCTGCCGCTGCAAATGGCGGTGGCCGGAATCTTGATCGCGTGCGGATTGACCGCGGCCACCTGGTACTACGTGACGCCGAAGTATACCAAGGTCGGTTACGAACCGGTCCAGCCGGTGCCATTCCCACATGATATCCACGTTACCCAGCTCGGAATGGACTGCCGTTACTGTCACAGTTTTGTCGAAGTGGCGGCGCAGTCGAATGTGCCGAACACGCAGACCTGCATGAATTGCCACACCCAGGTGCAGAAGGACAATCCGAAGCTCGAGCCCGTGCGCCAAAGTTGGAACAGCGGCAAGCCGGTCGAATGGGTCTGGCTCCATCGCACGGTGGATTACGTTTATTATGATCACAGCGCGCACGTGAACCGCGGAGTGAGTTGTTTCAGTTGCCACGGCGATGTGAACCACATGCCGGTGGTGTCTATCGCGAAACCTCACAGCATGGCCTGGTGTCTCGAGTGTCATCGGCGCCCGGAAAATTTTCTGCGCCCGCAAGATCAAGTTTTTAATCTCGATTGGAAGCCGGAGGACGTAAAGCCGGCCGAGTTTGTTGCGAAGTACGGACAACCACAAGGCGTGACCGAAGACTGGTCGAAGAAAAAACATCTCACGCAGCAGGAAATCGGTCAGACGTTGAAGGAACGCTGGCACATCGCGCCGAGCCAAAATTGCCAGACTTGCCACCGATGAAACGCGTCTTCCAGCATCCACCTGAGTTGCCGACCGGGAAAAAATACTGGCGGAGCCTGGGCGAATACCGCAACACGCCGGAGTTTCGCGAATGGCTGGAGCGCGAATTTCCCGCCGGCGCTTCTGAGTTGAACGGCGACGAAGAATGGTCGCGACGCGATTTCATGAAATTGATGGGCGCGTCCATGGCGCTCGCCGGCTTGGGCCTAACAAGTTGCCGCCGGCCGGAAATGCATCTCGTGCCGTTCACCAAGAGCGCGGAGTGGACGATCCCTGGAAAATTTCTGTATTACGCAACCGCGATGCCTCGCCGCACCGGCGCGATCCCATTGATCGCAACAACGGTGGACGGTCGGCCGGTCAAACTTGAAGGCAATCCGCTTCGTCCAGCGAGCGCCGGCAGCACGGATGTGTTCGCGCAGGCGTCGGTCCTCGATCTTTACGATCCCGCGCGCTCGCGCCGCTTTGTCAATAATGGCAAAGACTCGAACCGCGCCGAGTTCGAAGCTTACATCGACAAATTGCGCGGCCAGCTTGACGGCGGTGACGGTTTGGCGTTTCTGGTTGAGGAAGTTCATTCCCCGACGCGCGAAAGATTGCGCGCGGATTTGGAGAAAGCGTTTCCGAAAATGATGTGGTGCGTCTATGACGCAGGCCTGAGCGAAGCGCAAGGTTTCGCGACCAGTACCGGTTTCGGTGAAAATGTAAGACTGGTTCCGCGCTTCGATCGCGCGGATGTCGTCTTCGCATTGGATAGCGATTTTCTCGATTGCGGTGAAGGCGATCTCGCAGGCGCGCGCGCGTTCACCAATCGCCGTCGCGTGAAATCCGCGAACGACACAATGAACCGGCTCTACGTGGTCGAGAACCGGTTCACGATTACCGGCGCAATGGCGGACCATCGAGTGAGTACCCCGGCCAGTCAGATTCCTGCCTTCGCCGCCGCGCTCGCCTCGAAGATCGCCGACCTGACGAAAGATTCGGGATTAACGTCGCTTCTCGGCGCGATCAAATGGCCGATGGAAGGCGGCGAGGAGTCGGACGATCAGTGGTTGAATGAAGCGGCGAACGACCTGGTAGAAAAATCCAGCGCCAGCATCGTGCTCGCCGGACAGCATCAACCGGTCGTAACGCAGTTGTTCGCTTACGCGATCAATTCTGCGCTGAAAAATATCGGGCGAACGGTGATCGTTCGAGAGTTTCCGAGGAACAAAAATAACCGAAGCATTTTGCAACTCGCCGATCGGATAAACAAGGGCGAGATCAAACAGCTCTTCATCTTCGGAGGCGATCCGGTTTACAATGCGCCGCGCGCGGTCGCACAAGACGCTGAAAACAAAACGCCGCTCGATTGGGGCGATCTGCAAAAGAGAGTGCCGGAAGTCCTGCGACTCGGTTATCACGAAGACGCAACATCGGCGATGGGCCGATGGCATGTGCCGATGGCGCATTATTTGGAATCATGGGGCGACGCGCTCACCTCCGACGGCGACTATCTCGCGATCCAACCGATGATCCTCCCGCTTTTTGGCGGACTGAGCGAAATCGAATTGATGAACGCGTTGCTCGGCCGGCCGAAAGTCGAGGGCCCGGAACTCGTTCAAGAAACTTTCCGCGCGACAAAACCGTCAGGAGATTTTGCAACTGCATGGTCGAAATTTTTGCGGGACGGATTCGCGGCGCACGTCCCGACGCACGATCGGCCGGCGTCGTTCAATAGCGGCGCAGCAGGCACCGTTGCGCAAGAACTTTGGGCCGCGCCGCCCGCGCCGACGACGGATTCGCCGGAAATCGTTTTTGTTCGGAGTTATGCAATGGACGACGGCCGGTACGCGAACAACGCCTGGCTCCAGGAAATGCCGGACCCGATCACAAAACTGACCTGGGACAACGCCGCGATCATGAGCCCGGCGATGGCCAAGTCGTTAAGCGTCGAGACCGGTGACTTGATTCAAATTTCAATCGACGAGGTGGTGAAAGAATCGAGCGATCAATCGGTCCGCCGCGAGCTCGTGATCGCGGCCTATGTCTCACCGGGGCACGCGGACAATTCGATTACGATCCCGCTCGGTTACGGTCGCAAGAAAACCGGGCCGCTTGCGGACGAGTCCGGGTTCAATGCTTACCTTTTGCGCACCGCGGCCAATCCGCACTTCGCCGTCGCCGATCAAAAGAACATCGAGGCGGTGCGCGTAACGAAAGTTGGAAAGAAATATCCGCTCGCGTGCACGCAGGACCATTGGAGCATCGAAGGCCGCGGGGTGGTGCGCGAAACGACGCTCGAAGGTTACAAAGAGGACAACAACTTTGTCGAAAAGTGCGCCGGGATTGATGAGCCGCAGAAAGTTTTACCCAGCCTTTACTCGCATCCGCCGATGGAAGCGGCGCAGCAATGGGGGATGAATGTCGATCTAAACATTTGCACCGGTTGCAGCGCGTGCGTGATCGCGTGTCAAGCCGAGAACAACATTCCGATCGTCGGCAAATTGCAGGTCCAACACGGGCGGGCGATGCACTGGCTCCGGATCGACCGCTACTACGCGAGCGAGAAAAAATTCGACGAAGACAACGGCGAGTATCCGGAAGATCCCGAGATGGTCCATCAACCGATGATGTGCCAGCACTGCGAGAACGCGCCGTGCGAAACAGTTTGTCCAGTCAACGCCACCATCCACAGCGAGGACGGATTGAACGTCATGGCCTACAATCGTTGCGTCGGCACACGCTATTGCGCGAACAATTGCCCGTTCAAAGTCCGCCGCTTTAATTTCTTCGATTACAACCAGCGGCCGATCGGCAAAAAGAAAATTGCCGGAGAATTCGGGATTTACCGCGAGTACATCGCGCCCTTCACCGAAAAAGGCGCGCCTGACATTACCAAGATGCAGAAGAATCCGAACGTGACGGTCCGGATGCGTGGGGTGATGGAGAAATGCACCTTCTGCGTCCAGCGAATCGAAGAGGCGAAGATTGCGGCACACGTTCGCGCCGGCGCGTCGGGCGACAATCTGAAAATTCCACGCGACTCATTCACCAGCGCCTGCGCGCAAGCTTGCCCGCACGAAGCGATCACTTTTGGCGACATCAAAGATCCGGAAAGCAAGGTTTCGAAGATCAAAGAGCAGGACCGGAACTATCGCCTGCTTGAATATTTAAACGTAAAAACCCGAATGAGTTATCTCGGACGAATTCGAAATCCGAATCCGAAAATGCCGGACGCGGACAGCATTGGCGTAGCCTGTTCGGAGGAGAAGGAAAAAGCGTGACGATGTCGATCTTCATTAAATAATGGAACCAACAGCACCAGAGATAATTGAGAGCGAGGCGAGCGCGTCGGCGGAACGCCCGCTTACGCGCCTGCCGCTGGTGTTGCATCGCCGCAACTTCAGTTGGCTCACCGAGCGCATCTCCGGCGTGGTCGAGCAGCCGGCGCCGCGCTGGTGGTGGGTCTGCTTCGTTATCACCGGCTCGATCGCGATGTTTGGTTTGTTCTGTCTCGGCTATCAAATTTCGACCGGCGTCGGCACGTGGGGATTGAATCATCCAGTGGGCTGGGCCTGGGACATCACCAACTTCGTGTTCTGGATCGGTATTGGACACGCCGGCACGCTCATCTCGGCGATTTTGTTTTTGCTGCGCCAGAAATGGCGGACGTCGATCAATCGTTCGGCCGAGGCGATGACCTTGTTCGCGGTCATGTGCGCGGCAATTTTCCCAGGCGTGCACGTCGGGCGCGTTTGGATGGCGTGGTATCTCGCGCCGTTGCCGAACAATTACGCGATCTGGCCGAACTTCCGCAGCCCATTGATGTGGGACGTGTTCGCAGTCTCGACCTACTTCACTGTCTCGGTGCTGTTTTGGTACACCGGATTAATTCCCGACCTCGCGACGCTGCGCGATCGCGCGACATCGAAGATCAAAAAGTTTTTGTTCGGGGTCTTCTCGTGCGGCTGGCGCGGCTCGAACCGGGGCTGGCGGCATTACGAAATGGCGTATTTGCTTTTGGCCGGACTTTCCACGCCGCTGGTGCTTTCCGTGCACAGCGTCGTGTCATTCGACTTCGCGACGTCGGTCTTGCCGACCTGGCACACGACCATCTTCCCGCCTTATTTCGTCGCGGGCGCGATCTTTGGCGGCTTTGCTATGGTGCTGACGCTGCTCATCCCAGCGCGCGCGATTTTCAAACTGCACGACATCATCACGCCGCAGCACATCGACAAGATGGCGAAGATTATTTTGCTGACCGGATCGTTCGTCAGCTACGCCTACGCGATGGAATTTTTCGTGGCCTGGTATAGCGGCAACGCTTACGAGAAGTTCGCTTTCTGGAACCGGATTTTCGGCCCGTACTGGTGGTACTGGTGGGTCGGCATGTTGTTCTGCAACATCCTTTCGCCGCAACTGTTCTGGTTCAAGTGGTGCCGGCGGAACATTCTGGTCGTTTATTTCGTCTGCAATTGCGTGAACGCCGGCATGTGGTTCGAGCGATTCATCATCATCGTCGGCGGATTGCATCGCGATTTCATTCCGTCTTCGTGGGGCTTGTTCATCCCAACCTGGGTCGATATCTGGACGTTCATCGGCACGCTCGGGATTTTCACGTCGCTCTTCCTGTTGTTCATCCGTTTCCTGCCGATGATCGCGATGTCGGAAGTAAAGATCGTTCTGCCGGAAGCCGATGCGCACGCGCATTCGCCTAACGGACATCATCCCATTCAAGCGGGAGGGGTAGAGCGCATATGAAGACGCCTTACGGTCACGAAGTTTACGGAATGGCGGCGGAATATCCGAGCGCGGCTGCGCTTTACGAAGCGGCCAAAATGGTGCGCGACGCCGGGTTCAAACGCTGGGACGTGCATTCGCCGTTTCCGATTCACGGAATGGACGCCGCGATGGGACTCGGCAAATCGTGGCTGAGCGCTGTGGTGTTGTGCGGCGGCGTCACCGGATTTCTCACCGCCTTGCTCGTCGAATTCGGACCGTCGTGGGGTTTGTATCGTCTCGTCGTTCACGGAAAACCGTGGGACTGGAAAACGGTGCCGGCATTTTTCCCGATCATGTTCGAGCTCACCGTGCTCTTCTCCGCGTTCGCGGCCTTCTTCGCGGTCCTAATTATGAACGGCCTGCCGCGGCCGCATCATCCGATTTTCAACTGGGAACGATTCAAGCGCGCGACCAACGACGGTTTCTTCCTCGTGATCGAAGCGCGCGATCCGCGATTCACCGAGCTCGAAGCGCGTGAGCTGCTCGAGCGCAGCGGCGGCGAACACATCACCATGGTGCACGAGGACTAACCGATGTTTCTGCGCGCCTTTCTCCTAATTTCTCTGTTGCTGACGATCGCGGCGGTCGCGGTGCTTGGATTTCGTGGAGAGAAACGAACCAACGAGCCGTGGGAAATTTTTCCCGACATGGTGCGGCAAGTGAAAGTGCGCGCGCAAGCGCCGCTTGGTTTCTTCGCGGACGGACGCGGCCCGCGTATGCCGGTCAATGGAACAGTGCCGATCGGTTATGAAATGCCTGCCCGCAATGCTTCGCCTAGCGATGCAGGCGGGCCGAATCCGCATGGCGCCGGCGCGGCCGAGTCGCACATGAGCAGCGGTTTCAGCGTTGGCACCGACTACATGAACACCGGAAAGATGGGCAACCGCAATTGGGGAACGGGCATTCCGGTTCCGGTCACGCCACAATTACTCCAGCGCGGCCGCGAGCGCTTCAGCATTACCTGCGCGATGTGTCACGGCGCGACTGCGACCGGCAACGGAATCACAAAATCGTACGGTCTCGCGACGGTCGTGACGTTGCAGGATGACCGCATCCGCAAAATGTCCGACGGCGAAATTTTTAACACCATCACCAATGGCAAGAACACGATGATGGCCTACGGGCCGAACATCATGGTGCAGGACCGTTGGGCGATCATTGCCTACCTGCGCGCATTGCAGCGCAGCCAGAACGCGACCGCGGCCGACGTTCCGCCGGAACACCGTGCCGATTTGGACAAACCGGCCGAGAACAAGCCGGCGGAAGGAAAACCCGGCGAACAGAAGCCTGAGCAAAAACCGGAGGCGCCAAAGAAATGAGCGAGCGATTGCACAGCCCGCCAACGCCGGAAGGCGAATATTTTGAAAGCGGCCGCTTCGCGGGATTGTCGGTGATTCTCGGCGTGGTCGCGTTTGTCGGACTCGCGCTTTGTGGCGCGGGCGCGGCCCTCGATCCTGCACAATTCAGTTACTCATGGCTCTTCGCGTTCGCGTATTTCTTCACCCTTTGCGCCGGCTGCTTCTTTTGGACGATCGTGCACTACGCAGTCGACGCCGACTGGACGGTCGTCGTGCGGCGCCAATTGGAAAACATCGCGCTCCTCATGGTCGTGGTCGCGATCTGCTTCATCCCGATCTTCCTTTTGCGGCATCACCTGTACGATTGGATGAACATTCCGCTGGGCAAGGAAGAGAACCTCGACTCGAAGCGGGCCTATTTGAATCTGACTTTCTTCGTCGTGCGCGCGACGGTTTTTCTGGGCTTCTTCGTTTTTGCCGCCTATTTGCTGAGAAAGTTTTCTGTCCGTCAGGACAAAGACGGCAATCCGCGATTCACCATCTGGCTGCGGAAAGTTTCCTTCGCTAGTCTGCCTCTTTTCGCGTTGTCGATCACCTTCGGCGCTTACGATTGGCTGCTCGGCCTGAACTACCGTTGGTTCTCGACGATGTTCGGCGTTTACATTTTCGCCGGCGCGGCCGGGGCCTCAATGTCGCTCCTCGTGCTCGTGATTACCGGATTACGCAACGCCGGTTATCTCAACAACGTCGTGACGAAGGAGCATTATCACATCATGGGGAAGTGGATATTCGCCTTCTGCGTTTTCTGGGCCTACATCGGCTTCGGCCAATACATGCTGATTTGGTACGCCAACCTTCCGGAGGAAACGCAGTATTTCATCACCCGGAACACGGAATCGTGGTGGTACCTGAGCATGCTGCTCGTGTTCGGGCGCTTTTTTGGCCCGTTCCTGATTCTGCTTTTGCAGGGGATCAAAAAGAATCCCCATCGGCTTTGTTACGTCGCGATCTGGATTTTGTTCATGCAACTGCTCGACATGTATCTCGTCGTGTTGCCGTCACTGCACGGGACCGGCGTGCACTTGAGCTTATGGGATTTCGCCGCGGTCATCGCGATCGGTGCGTCGCTCGCCTTTGTTTATTTGCGCCTCGTGGGCAAGACCTCGCTCTTTCCGGTGCGCGACCCGCGACTGGTTGAGTCTTTGAAAATTGTGAACTGAAATGGCCGATACGAGACCAATCCCGGCGCGCGCTCCACTCTCAACGTGGTTCGGGGTCGTGCTTTTGTTCGCACTTTTTGGTGCAATTGCGGTGGCCGTGATCGGTCCGGCGCCACGGGGCAATAATTACGAAAAAATGCGCGCCGAGAATCGTCTGAAAAAGCTCAAGGACGCGCGTGACGAAGACTCCAAAGCACTCGCTGGTTACGCTTGGATCGACAAGAACAAGGGCACCGTGCGCCTGCCGATTGAGCGCGCAATGGAATTGACGGTCACGGAATTGGCAAGCAAGAAACCTGCGTCCGCGGGACCGATCGCGACACCCGAAGCTTCCGCCGCAGCCGGCGGAGCGGCGGCTTCATCACCGGCTCCATCGCCATCGCCTTCGCCAGCGGTGAGCGGAACTCCAAAACCGACTTCCGTTGCCGGGCAACATTCGAATGCGGCTGGACAACCCGCAGCGGCAATCAATCCGCCCGCGGAAAAAGCTGGAACGCAACCCGGAACCGGTGCCTCGCCAGCGGCG
>DATEWZ010000146.1:0-6576 GCA_035257485.1 Chthoniobacterales bacterium | reverse complement strand
CGATTGAGGTCAATCGCCGCTACCTGATTAAGCTTCGCCGACCTGCTTGCGCGCAATCGGCCCGATGTAAGGAATGTCCCAGCGCACGCCGGTGAACGCTTTCACCGTGGCGATGATCCAGAGAACGACAAAACCGATTTGAACGATCGCGGCGATGATTGCCCAAAAGAAAACCAGAATGCCGCCGATTCCCGGGATCGCGCCAAAAATTCCGTGGACGATGGCCGAAATGACGTTGAACAGGAACCAGGCCATGCCGAAGACAATCGATTGCATCGAATAGAAGCGCACGAACGGGTCGTGTTTTTCGAGAATGAAGAAGATGATGCCGCCGATGAGAGGGATGCAAGCGAGCGCGGCCGCGACGTTGGATGGAAGGCCGGTCGATTTCGGCGCATCGGAAACGGGCGGCGGAGGCGGCGGTTCGTCCGGCATAAGCTAGTTACACAGGATGGTAGCCAGTTTTGTCAACTCCGAAAGGGTTTGTAAGCGAGCAGTTTTCCTTTTCGATTGCGCAAAAACCAATACCGTTTCGCGTGATCTCGACCGAAGTGCGCACTGGCGGCAAGATGTATCCCGTCCTCATTGGATCGGGATTGCTTGCAACCGCCGGCGAGCGGATCAAAGAAAAATTGTCGCCCGCGCGGTGCGCGACCATTTCCGACACGAACATTGGCCCGCGTTACGCAGTGGCGATTCAACAGAGTCTACGCGCGGCCGGTTTTGAACCAACGCTGATCACAATTCAAGCGGGCGAGCAGACGAAGACGCTCGAACAGGCTGGCGACATTTGCGAGGAGATGCTGCGCTCGGGCTTGGATCGACAATCATTCGTCGTCGGCCTCGGCGGCGGCGTGATCGGCGATCTTTCCGGATTCGTCGCCGCGATCTTTGAGCGCGGCGTTCCGCATGTGCAAATCCCGACGACGCTTTTGGCGATGGTGGATAGCTCGATCGGCGGCAAGACCGGCGTGAACGCGGAAGCCGGCAAAAACTTAATCGGTGCCTTTCATCATCCCGCGCTCATCATCGACGACGTTAATGTTTTGCAAACGCTGCCGCCGCGCGAACTGAGCCAGGGCTTCGCCGAAATCATTAAGCACGCAATCATTGCCGATGGGGAGATGCTCGGAGAACTTCGGGGTGTCGATCCCACGAAGATTGATTTCGCGACATTGATACGCCGAAACGTCGAGATCAAAGCGAGGATGATCGCGAACGATGAACGCGACCAAAAGGGCGAACGCGCGTTGTTAAACTTCGGTCACACGATCGGGCACGCGATCGAGCGCGCCGCTGATTACCAGAAAGTTTCGCACGGAGAAGCGGTCGCTCTCGGAATGGTCGCGGCCTGTGAAATCTCTACCAGGAAAGCCGGGCTCTCGAAGAACGACCGGGACGCGATTGTCGATCTTCTGAAAAAATTTCAGCTTCCGACGAAGTTGCCGGCCAAGGTTCCGCGGGAAAAAATCCTGGAAGCGCTCAAGTTCGACAAAAAATTCGAGCGCGGCGAAATCCGGTTCGTCGTCACCCCAAAGATTGGATCGGCGAGCTTGTCCAGCGACGTAACGATGGATGACGTCCGCGCCGCGGTCGGAACGCTATAACCCGCGCGTGTTCCGATAATATTCGGCCAAGCCGTCGGCCACGCTGTCGGCGTATTCGCGGAAAATGCTTTTGCGTTGAAGGCCGTTGATTTCTTTTGTGCCTTCGTAATCGCCGGCCTCGATCCGCGCGAAGCCGTCCTTGCTATTCATCACGTAAGGCTCGCAATAGACCACCGGGCAACGATAGAGCCGCGTCGCGAGCAAATTGCGGGCGTAAACGTAACCATTCGTCCCAACTTTAGTCGTCGTCAGCGTGGTCGGATATTGAAACGCCGGAAGTCCGGTCGCCTTCGCCATTGAACTCGCGACCGTGTCGGCGATCGGGAGTTCTTCATCATACGCGCGGCTGAGCAAACGGCGGATCATTTCGAACCGCTCGTCGTCCAGCTCGAGCTCGTCCTGCAAATAGGACCCGTTCACGAGCATATGAAGATGATTGGTGTCGATCAAAGTTGGATTGGACGGATCGCCCCAGCCTTCGGCATTGAAGTGAAGACAAACGACGAGATCGGGATGCAGTTTGTTGTTCACCAGGACAGCGCGGCGTCGAATCTCACTGTAGCGATAAAACAACATTTCGCTCTGCCAGCGGACTGTTCCTTCCTTTTCGGGGTCTTTGGGATTCAAGACCTCATCGCGCGGGCGTGGCACACCATTCTTGATCAAAATTTTCCGCGCGAGCGTCTTAAAATCGCCCGGACGTTTCGGCGTGACCGGCTGTGTGCTGTTGCGAACAAACAAGACAGTCGCCCCGAGTTTTTTCAATCGCGTCGCAAGCATGCGCGAAACTTTGAGCGTGAGATCGCCTTCGGTCACCGGCTTTGCATCGCCGACTTTGAACCAGCGCTCTTCCATCTTCGCCCATTTGCCGCCGAGATGACCGGGATCGAGCGCGATGCGCAATCCGGCGAGCGGTTTGTTCGCCTTCGCGCGCGACAACGATTTCGCCGGCCGCCAAAGTCGCGGGACGCGCATTTTCGAATTCGCGTCGGGCGCGAAATCGAGCGTGACAACCTTTTGCGATTCGCGATTGGTCATGATCTGCGCGCTCTCGTTGTTGATCTTGATCAAGTCCGGCGGAATTCCGTGCGTGCAATAAACGTCGTTGATGAGATGCGCGAACTCGTCGCGAGTGATCGTGTCGTTGTAGCGTTCAATCACCTCCCATTTCGGTTTGCTGCCGAGAACTCCGAGACTGTCCGCCGCGCCGGCAACGTTGCCGAAGATTGAAAATAACAACCAAAGAAACGCGCAAAGAGCGGCCGAAGGGCGAATTAGCATCGACGTTTTGAACCTGTCCAATACGATCCTGTTCAATGCTAACGGTACTTTTCCTCGGCGACATTGTGGGTGAGCCCGGCCGCAATGCGGTCATCACTTGTCTGCCGCAGTTGAAAGAGCAGCACGACGTCGATTTTATCGTTGTGAACGGTGAAAACGCAGCCGGCGGCCGCGGCATTACCGGGAAAATCACGATCGATCTCTTGCGGGCCGGCGTTTCCGTCGTGACCACTGGCGACCACATTTGGGACCAGAAAGAGATTTTAACGTTCATCGAAACCGAGCCGCGGTTGTTGCGACCGTTGAATTATCCGTCTGGCGTTCCCGGCAATGGCTGGATCGTTCTCGAAACCGCGAAAGGAAAAGTCGGCGTAATCAATGTCCAGTGCCGCACCTTCATGCAGCCGATCCTCGACAACCCGTTCCGCGCAATCGAAGAAGCGGTCGCGAAAGTGCGCGAGGAGACGCCAAACATCATTGTCGACGTTCACGGCGAAACAACGAGCGAGAAGATCGCGATGGGACATTTCCTCAACGGAAAAGTCTCGGCGATTCTCGGGACCCATACTCATGTGCAAACCGCGGATGAACAGATCCTTTCCGGAGGGACGGCATTTTTATGCGACGCAGGAATGTGCGGCCCGACGAACTCGATCCTCGGTCGCGCCGTTGATCCAATTCTAAATCGCTTTGTCTCGAACATGCCGGCCGCGTTCCCGGTTGCATCGGGCGAGGTCCGTTTGCACGGCGCGATTGTGCAGATTGACGAAAAAACCGGACACGCCCTGCGGATTATGCGGGTGGACGAACCCGGCCCGTGCGAGACCACGAGCGAGCCCGAGCCGAAGATCGACAACGAGCAGGCGCCCGGCCCGGAACAGACTTGAACAATTGTGACCGGCAGTTTTGAATTGTTTAGGCAAGCTCAACGTCAACATCGCTAAATATGAAAACACTAATCGCTCTCTGTCTTGTTACGACGCTTGGATTTTCAACGGCGCAGGCCGCGCAGCAGGAGGGAAATCCTCAGGCCGCGAAACTTGCGCGGGACGCCTCCGCGGCAGCCAAGGACCAGGATTGGAACAAGGCCATCGATCTCCTGCGCAAAGCCTCGGAGATGGACCGCAAATTTACCACCAACCTGGCGATTGCCTATGAACAACGCGCGTATTCCTACGCGAACGATCAAAGGTTTCAGGACGCGCTTAACGACCTCGCGGAAGCGATCAAGATTAAACCGGGGGACGCGCGCGCCTATGAACAACGGGCCGCGATCTACATTAGGATCAGCGATAATGACAAAGCACTGGAGGATTACGCGGAGGCGATGAAGGCGAACCCAGGCGAAATCAAATATCGCAATTACCGCGCCTACATTTATGAGAGCCGCGGCGATTTAGAGAACGCGATCGCGGAAAACGACGCCGCCCTGAAGATCAATTCGAAAAACAAGGAAGCGCTCGATCGGAAAGCCCGCCTGGACAAAATCAAGGCGACCATGGGCCCGCAACAACCGGCAAGTGCTCCGGGCGTTCCGGCTCCGGCAAAACCAGCTTCTCCTCCCCCGAAGAAGCAGTAAACTTTTCAGGATTTGCTGCCGTTTGGAGAATCGGCAGCGGCCGCGGCCGGTTCTTTGTCTTTCGCCGGCGGCAGGAATTTTCGCTTGCGACGATTGGCCGGCAACGGCGTCAACGTCATGGTGATGTTGCGACCAGTGATCTTCGGTTCCATTTCCACCTGCGACATGCCGGAAAGATCGTCCTTCACTTTTTCCATCAATTGCATTCCGAATTCCTGGTGCGCCATTTCGCGACCGCGGAATTGCAATTGCACGCGGACCTTGTTTCCGCGCTCGAGAAATTCTTCGCCGTGCCGGACCTTGGTGATGTAATCGTGCTCGTCGATGTTGACCCGGAACTTGATCTCCTTAAGCCTCGCGCCACCCGGCTTTTTGTCCTTGTCGTGCTTGGAAAGATCGTAACGGAACTTTCCGAGCGAAACGATTTTGCAGACCGGCGGGTTGGCGGTGGGCGCGACTTCGACCAGATCGAGTCCGCGGCCCTGCGCTTCACGCAAGGCATCCGACAACTTCATGACGCCAAGCTGTTGGCCGCTTGCTCCCAAAATGACCCGAACTTCGCGAGCGCGAATGCGGCCGTTTACACGAAATTGCGGTTGCAGATTACTTTAGTCTCCTGGGACGGCGAGACGGGAGTGCGCCACATCGCCGGTGTTTTTTCCATCGCATGATCGGCATTCACTTTCGCAAATACCGATGCACCCTGGCCTCGCGGCAGCTGCGATTCGACCGCCGCGAAGTGCCCGCATTAATCGCGAGCCGAAGGGGAAGTTGTGACAACATTTCAATGCTGGCAAGATGAATCTCGATCCAATTCGCAGCAGGACGCACGCCCGACGCTCAAGCCGCGACCAGGGGCTCGAGACGAACTATATGCAGCGGCGAGACCGAATCGTAATGATACGGAATGTCCCGCGTGGGATCCTGGACTGGATGCGCAACCAACACTGCCATTCTGGTCAGCCACGCCATTTCCGGATGCTTGACGTCCAGATGTTTTCCATCGCTGGTATGAATTCGAAATGGAACAAAGGGCGTAGCGCGGAGCTTTTCTTTAATTTCTTGGGGGTTCACGGGGCAACCTTACTCGCACGGGTCCGATTTCTCAATCGTTCTATTTGGCCGGCGGATCACCAAAGTGCGCTTTGTGCGCGGCGTAGAACGCGGCGTCTTCCAGCATGCTCTCAATCGTGGCCGCGATCGGCTCGAATTTGACCACGCCGGAAAAAATCGCGCGATCGCCGATTTCGGTATCGACCACGAACGTTGGGCGTTGCGTGATTTGCATCGCGTGAAATTCCGCGGTGCTGTCACGAAGACGTTTTTCAATCGCCGGCGACTTCGCCGTCTCGAGTAACTTCTTCTTGTCGATCTTACCTGCCGCGGCGCCGATTTCTGCGCAAACGTCCCACTCGCTAACGTTTTTCCCTTCACGAAGCGCGGCGTTTGAAATCGCCAGCCGAATGCGATCATCATGGACACCAAAATCTTTGCCGGCCTCCGCGACGGCGTTTGGCGGGAGCCACTCTTTCAGATTCGCGTCGTACCAATCAGTGTTCAGCATGAACGGCGACTGGTTCATCATCCCGCTCCGGCGATAAAACCATTGCTCCTGCTCGCGCGACGTTGGCAAGCCGCTCGGATCCATCAGCGCGATTTTCCACTGAAACGCAACCCGCCCTTCATAGCGCTTTTTCAGCTCCGCCCACGTCGGCTCCGACCAAAAACACCAGGATGAAACAACTTCGAGATATTCCGTGACCGTGATTTTCATACGCAAGATCGACAATAGCCGTTGACGTTTCCCATCAAACCTCAAAAGTCAGCTTTTCCTTCGTGGACCCGAATCACATTTTCATTTTTATCGCGCTCATCAGTTCGCTACTTGTCCTGGCGCGAGCGTGGCGGCCCGGCGGAATCTTTCGTGGCTGGCGCGTCGCAGCGATCATTGTCCTCGCGATCACCGCTGTGATGTGGCTCTTCTTTCGCGATTACGCCGGTTTTGTTGCCGGCGGCGCGTGGTTCGCACTTTTGTTCTTGCCGATGGTCGGCTTGCGAAGAGCGTCCCAACTTGCGGCCGAAGGTCGATATCAATCGGCAGCGCGTCTT
>DATEWZ010000145.1:0-7501 GCA_035257485.1 Chthoniobacterales bacterium | reverse complement strand
AGCCGGACAGAGGTCAGCGGCCGCCAACCCGCAACCGGGCGCGCCGCAAATGGTGCGATTGCAATTTCCAAACAGCGACGTTGTTGATGTTCTTCACGAATACGAACTCTTGACCGGCAAGAAGCTGGTGATGGACAACTTCGTCCAGGGCAAGGTCAACATTTTCATCGCCAAAGACGTCCCGCGCGATGAGGCGATCAAGATCATCGAGATGAATTTGCTGCTTAACGGCTATTCACTTGTGCCGGTCGAGGACACGGACATCGTCAAAGTCATCGGGACCGGGAAGAATCCGCGCACGACGGGTGTGCCGGTTGTTTCCGACGAAAGCCAGATCCCGGACGGCGATCACGTGATCAGTTATTTATTCAAGCTGCGTTATGCCGATCCGCAGGAATTGCAGCAGGCGCTCGGACAATATCTTTCGCCGCCGCAGCCTTACACTTCGTTCCTCGCGTTGCCGAAAGCCGGCGCGATTCTAGTCACAGAAAATTCGAGCGTGATTCGGATGCTGACCCGAATCATCGACCAGATCGATGTGCCGCCAGCAGAAGTCGTGAGCGAATTCATCAAGCTCGAGCGAGCCGACGCGAGCAAAGTGGTCGACATGCTGAAGGAAATTTTCGAAAAGACCGAGACGAAAGCCGGTACCACTGGCGTGACGGTTCGTGGCGTTCGTCCTGGCCAGGCAAATGTTCCGCCGCCGGTGGAAACTGCGGAACTGGCCGGATTGACCGCGCTCACCGAGGAATCGGTCGTGGTCGGCAAAATCAAAATTTCGGCCGACGTGCGCACGAACCGGATCCACGTGATCACGCGTCCGGTCAACATGCCGTTCGTTCGCAAACTCATCGCCGAGTTTGATGCGAACGTGGAGTTCGCAAAACCGGTTACGCGGCCGCTCAATTACATTTCAGCCGCGGACGTGCTGCCGGTGATTGTGGATGCGTTGACCGAGCCCGGCCAACAGACCGGCGGAGAAGGCGCGCAGCAACCGGGTCCGGGAGCGAGTGCGACACCATCGCGACGCTCGACCAGTTATACTCAAACCAGCAGCGGTAATTTGTCATCATCGACGACGGGCAGCACAACTGCCAGCACCGGTGGCGGTGGCACCCTTAACATTTCGGAAGAACTTTCGACCCAACCGGTCGACACCACACCGAAAGCGGTCGTAATCGGCAACGCGAAGATCATCGCCGACCAGCGCTCTAACAGCATCATCATGCTCGGCAACCAGGAAGTAGTCGTTAAAGTCGGAAAGATTCTGGATGAGATGGATGTGAAAGCGCCGCAGGTCGCGCTCAGCACTGTCATTGGCGAGTTGACGCTGAACAACGACGAAGAATTCGGGATCGATTATTTCTCGAAGTACGATCGCAAAGTCGTCGGCATATCGCGGAACACAGGCGTACCTATTCCGATCCCTGGAGTCGCCAGCGGATCGACCGGCACCGGCGGTGTGCTCGATCCGGCCCACCTGATTAATTTCCAACAAATTATCTCCAACGTGGCGACGGGGACAAATGTTTACGTCGCAGCCGGAAATTATTTGTCGATGATCGTGCACGCGCTCGAAGGAACGGGACGGTTTCGCGTGATCAATCGGCCGGTCGTGTTCACGAGCAACAACAAGAAAGCGATCATCGCCAGCGGCACGGAAATTCCCATACCGGTTAACACGTTTAGCGCTCCGACGACCACCACCGGCGTCGTTGCATCCAACAACGCGTTTGCCAATTCATCGAGCGTTGAATTCAAGAAGATTGCGTTGCAGCTCGAGGTGGTACCGCTGATTAATTCTGAGAGAGAAGTCTCGCTCGACATTTTGCAGAAGCTCGACAGTGTCGCCGGATCCACGCTCGTCAACGGAAATTTGATCCCGAACATCGCGACGCGTTATGTCCGCACCAACGTTACCGCGCCGAATGGCGCGACCATTGTTCTTGGCGGGTTGATCACCGATCAAAAACGTAAGGACACCACCGGTATCCCGGTGCTCGATCGCATTCCCTACATTGGCAGTCTTTTCCGAAACACGGTGACGAACCGGATGCGAAGCGAATTAATCATTCTATTGTGTCCGGAAGTGACGATGACAAATCTCGAGCTCCGCAAGTTGCGCGAGAAAGTCGAGGACCACACGCACTTCGGTCCCGAGATCGATCAAGGCTACTGCCCGGACTGCCCGCCGCGCGCGATCGAAGAAAAAGAGTTGCCGAGTCACCTCCCTCCGCCTGATCTTCCTTTTGGGAACACGAAGGTTAAATCCAAATAAAACGTTATGAAAAAGACCCTGATTGCGTTCGCGCTCGCGTTTGGTTGGAGTTTCGCACAAGCCCACACTGATTTTTTTGAAGCGGGGGACGATCACGACCCGTATTTTTACATGCCGTTCTTTCATCATAACGACACTCTGGCGGCGCGGGACAGTTGGGGTCTCCTTCATCAAAGCCGGACGACCGTTTACGAGACCGATTTCTCGCCACGGCTGAATCGGGACATGTATTATTCGATGGGCGAACGCGAACTCGCGCGGGATCCCGCTTACATTGGCGCGCTCCAACGGGATTTGACCCGGCTCGGCTACTACTGCGGCCGAATCGACGGTGTTCTCTCCGACGACGTTAGGGCGAGCATCGCCACGTTGCAGAAGAATTATTCGATGCGCGTCACGGGGACAATTACCGTCCCAGTCCGGCGCGTATTGCATTTGCCGTAACGCGTTCTCGGCGCATGGACTCCCCCCGCTGCATGCTCGAATGCTGCAATTGGCGTAATTTGAGCTAGAATACGCCGCCACAGGGATGAACCAGACGGCCAGCCAGTCCGTTATCGATCTTTTGCTCGCGAGCGGCGTTGAGTCGCGCGAGGAAGCGGCCCAGCTTGCCCAAAACATGAACGGCGGCTCCTGGACGGCGCAGGTGCTGGATTCCGGCAAAGTCGACGAGCAAAAATTCCTCAGCGTCATTGGCAATTTTTTCCGCGTGCCGGTAAAGTCGATCGATCCGAAGACGATCGAGCGCGCTACGTTGTCGATCTTGCCGAGCCGGTTTGTCTTCCAACACCACATTCTCCCGCTCGAGATTAAGGAGACTTCGGTGGTCCTCGGGACTTACGATTTGTTCAATTCGTTAGGCCGCCAGCTCGCCGGCCAGCTCCTGAAAAAACCCGCAGAATGGGTACTGGTGCCGCGCGCGCAACTCCTGCGCGCGATGAAAACGCTTTACGGCGTCGGCGCGGAAACGTTCGACGAAATTCTCAAATCGAAACGCGACTTCGAAATTTTGCAGGAAGGCGAAACTGCCACCGACATCAACGCGGACGATCCGGAAGCATCGGTCGTAAAATTCGTGAACCAGATTATTCGCGAAGCGATCGTCGAGCGTGCGACCGATATTCACGTCGAGCCGCTGGAGAACGACATTCGGATTCGTTATCGGATCGACGGCATTCTCCACGAAGTGGCGGTGCCGCCGCAATTGCGCTTGCTTCACTCTGCAATCATCTCGCGTTTGAAAGTGATGTCGCACATGGACATCGCGGAGCGACGTTTACCGCAGGACGGCCGCATGAATTTGCAGGCGAACGGGCAGGAGATTGACGTTCGCGTCTCTACCATTCCGACGGTGAACGGCGAATCAATCAGTTTGCGTTTGCTTGCGCGCGGCGGTCAGCAGTTCGGTTTCCAGCGGCTCGACATGAGCAAGACGCAGGAGAAAAGAATCCGCCATCTGCTCACCCAGCCCAACGGAATCATTTTGCTGACCGGGCCGACTGGCTGCGGAAAATCGACCTCGTTGTATTGCTTCTTGAGCACGATCAATTCGGTCTCGCGCCGGATCATCACCATCGAAGAACCAGTCGAATACAAGCTGCCGGGTGTTTTGCAGATGGACGTGAAACCGGAAATCGATTTCACGTTCGCGAAAGGATTGCGTCACATTCTGCGCCAGGACCCGAACATCGTGATGGTCGGTGAAATTCGTGACGTCGAGACCGCGGACATCGCGATCCGCGCCGCCATGACTGGCCACTTGGTTTTCAGCACGCTCCACACGAACGACGCGGTCGGTGGCATTACCCGTTTGCTCGACATGGACGTCGAGCCGTTCCTGCTCGCGTCGGTTGTGAAGTCGTTTATCGCGCAACGATTGGTGCGCACAATCTGTCCCGAATGCGCCGAGGAGGTTGAATATCCAAGCGATTACCTGGCGGAGATCGGATTCCCGGTAAAAGAGCTCGGCACGAAATTCAAGCGCGGCAAAGGTTGCGACCATTGCCGGCAGACCGGTTATCAGGGCCGGGCCGCAATTTACGAGGTTTGTCTGGTCACTGAGCCGTTGCGGAAATTGATCATGCAAAAGAAAGACGGCGGCGAGCTCAAGCAATGCGCCATTTCCGAGGGCATGGAAACTTTGCGACACGATGGGTGGCGCCGCGTGGCCGGCGGTAACACCACCATCGAAGAAGTCGTCCGCGTCACGCAGACGGACGAAGTGATGGCGGAAACAACCGAGAGCGACGCTTAACTTCCGCGCAGCTCGCGGATGGCTCTTGCGTAGTCGTGCGTTTTGAAAATGGACGTCCCGGCCACGAGCACGTTCGCGCCGTTTTGAATCGAGACCTGCGCAGTCTCGGAATTGATTCCACCGTCGACTTCGATGTCGATCTGAGCGTTGATTGACTTGGCGCGTTTCACTTTCGGCATTTGATCGGCGCGAAACGATTGGCCGCCGAATCCGGGATGGACGGTCATCACCAGCAACATGTCGATCTTGTCGAGAAACGGTTCGACCAATTTGAAATCGGTTTCCGGATTCAAGGTCAATCCAACGCGACATTTTGAATCGCGGATCTGCTGCAAAGTTTTTCCGACGTCGTGTTTTCCTTCCGGTTCGGCATGGACCGTGATGGAGTTGGCGCCGGCATCGACAAAACGCGGAATGTAATGATCGGCGTGCTCGATCATTAAATGCACGTCGAGCGGCAGCTTCGTTTGTTTACGAACGAAACCGACGATCGCCGGCCCAAACGAAATGTTGTCGACAAAGTGACCGTCCATGATGTCGCAGTGAATCCAATCCGCGCCCGCTTCCTCAACTTTGTGAATTTCGCCGGCCAGGTTTGAGAAGTCGGCGGCGAGGATGGACGGGGCGACAATGATCTTCGGCATTCGAGGCCAACCTTGAACGGCCCGGCCCGCCTTCGCAAGGCAGGCTTAACTCCGCTCTATATATATTAAGAGCTTGACGGCGGAATACGGCGTTGCACGTTACCGCGTTTCAGCCGGTTAGAATCGCGCTCCGGGGCGCACCGTTTGCTGCGAAGACAGCGTTTCCGAGCGGGCTGAGAAATTAAATTTCATGTTCAACGGACTTTTCGGTTTTTTATCGAACGACATCGGGATCGATCTCGGAACAGCAAACACGCTGGTTTACGTCAAAGATCAGGGAATCGTTTTGCGCGAACCCTCGGTGGTCGCGGTGCAAGCGGGCACCAACAAAGTATTGGCGGTGGGCGACGAAGCGAAACGCATGCTCGGCCGCACGCCTTCAAATATCGTCGCGGTGCGCCCATTAAAAGACGGCGTCATCGCCGACTTCGAAGTGACCGAAGCGATGTTGCGTCATTTCATCACCAAAGTGCACAACCGCCGCGTCCGCGCGAGACCGCGCGTCGTGATCGCGGTGCCATCCGGAATCACCGAAGTCGAAAAACGTGCGGTGCGTGAATCGGCGACCCATGCCGGCGCGCGCGAAGTTTATTTGATCGAAGAACCGATGGCGGCGGCGATCGGCGTCGGTTTGCCGGTGCAAGATCCCGCGGGCAACATGATCATCGACATCGGCGGCGGCACGACCGAGGTGGCGTTGATTTCGCTTTCCGGAATTGTTTTCAGCCGGAGCGTGCGCGTGGCGGGCGATGAGCTCGATGAGGCGATCGTTCAATATATGAAACGCGCTTATAATTTGATGGTGGGCGAGCGGACCGCGGAAGAAATTAAGATCAAGATCGGTTCGGCTTATCCGAGCGAAAAGGAAACAAGCGTGGAAGTGAAAGGGCGCGATCTGGTCGCGGGATTGCCGAAGACGTTAATGATCACCTCCCAGGAAGTGCGCGAAGCGTTGTTGGAACCGATCTCGACGATTGTCGATTCGGTCCGAATCACGTTGGAACGCTGTCCGCCGGAACTTTCGGCCGATTTGGTGGACCGCGGATTGGTTTTGGCAGGCGGCGGTGCGCTCTTGCGCGGGTTCGACAAACTTTTGAGCGAGGAGACTGGTTTGCCTGTCCATGTCGCGGAAGATCCGCTGAGCGCCGTGGCCGAAGGAACGGGCAAATGTCTGAATGAACTTAAATTTTTGCGTCAAGTGGCTGCGGCAGATCGCCAGTGGCGGTAATCATTGCGGATTTCGGAGTGCGGATTGCGGAAAGAATTCTGAAATTTCGCTGAATTCGCCGCGTATCTATCCGCAATCATCAATCCGCATTCCGCAATCGGCATGAGTCGCACGAGCATCATCGCGTTGCTGATCTTCGGGGCCATTCTTGGTTACTTCCTGAGTTTCGGTGCGGAAACAACGCGCAAATTTCAGGCGAACATTTATCAAATGCTGGCGCCGTTTTTTTCCACTGGCTCGAGCGTGCAAAAGCAAATCACGTCAGTCCGGACCGGGCTGAAGTCTCTGGAGGAACTCGAAAAGGAAAATGCCGCGCTCAATGTCGACAATCGTCAGTTGCGGGCTACGAACTCGGCGCTGCGTGACGTTGAGCACGAAGTGAATCGTTTGCGGCACGCGTTGAATTATCGCGAGCGCTCGGTCTTCAAACTTATCCCGGCGGAAATTGTCACGCGCGATGCGTCGACCTGGTGGCATACCGTCACGATCAATCGCGGCAAGGAAGATAGAATCGAGAGCGATATGCCAGTCGTGACTGACGAAGGACTCGTTGGGAAAACGACAACCGTCAGCAACACGATCTCGGTGGTGCTGTTAGTGACGGATGAAAATTGCAAAGTCGCCGCATCGGTCGAAGGCACGCGCGAGCAGGGGATTGTGCTGGGCGAACGCGTCTCCGGCGGATTGGCGCCGCTGCTCGATCTCAATTTTTTGACGAAGCAGGCGAACCTCCAGCCGGGCCAAAAAGTCTATACTTCCGGAGTCGGCGGAGTTTTTCCGTCCGGCCTGTTTCTTGGCACGGTGAAAAGTTTCAAAGCTCGCGAGCTTGATGGTCAGGCCAAGCTTGCGCCGGCGGTCGATCTTTCACACTTGGAAGACGTGTTCGTGGTCACGGGACGAAAATGATTTTCTTCGCTGTACTGCTGGTGTTGGTGGTGATCGCGCAGATCGCGGAATTTTTCATTCCGCCGCTCGATTGGATGTATCACGCGCACATTTACATCACGCCGGTGCTGGTTTTTTACGGCGCGATGGCGTTGCCGTTTCCATTGATGCTCGGACTGGCTTTGTTCGCCGGAATTTTGCTAGACGCGCTC
>DATEWZ010000144.1:0-2179 GCA_035257485.1 Chthoniobacterales bacterium | reverse complement strand
CTGTGGGTCCCGCGGATCGAGAACGCGATGAGATCGGGCAGGCCAACGATGGTGATCGTGGGCGCACTTCACCTGTGCGGTCCGCGCGGCGTGATCGCGGAACTACAACGGCGAGGTTACAGAGTTGAGCAGATGTGAAGCGCGGTCTCCGTGCTCTCTGCTCCTAGCTCCTGGCTATCTTGGCTACTTCGCAGCAGCTGCCTGTTTGATGTTGGTGTGGAAGATCCCGAGCCAATCTTTGCCTTCCATTTTCCAAACCGAGCCGGCGTTGTAGGTGCCCGACATGTCGTGGCCATCATACGTCCCTTCGACCTTCACAACGTAAGTCGTCACGACGACGTCTTTTTCATCGGAAAACATGTCGAAGTTGCTAATCGCAAACGATTTCATGTCCCATTTTTTCATGGCCTCGAGCTCGTCGGACAACTTCATGATTCCTTCGTCGTAAACCGCGCGAAGATCTTTATCGATCAGCTTCTGAAACGCGTCGGCTTTCTTGTCTTTGAATGCCTGCCAGGCGGCATTTTCCGTCGCTTCCATGGCGGCCTTGTCCGGCGTTCCGGCGAACGAAACGGCGATTGCTAACGCTGAAACAATCAATGTCGAGAAAATGAGTTTTTTCATAAGTCTTTAAGTTGTTAGGCCAAGGTAGACCCAGCGAGGCTGGTGACAAGCACCGAAATGAGAATTGTAGCGAGCAATCGCATCTCTACATTTCGCGATGATCAAATTCCTGTCCGTTCTTGCCGTCACTCTTCTGGGCACCCTGGTTGTCCACGCCGCCCCCGAAACCAAGGCGAAGAATGAAAACGCAAAGCCGATCGATCAATCGAACTTCGACACCTCAGTGAAGCCGTCGGACGATTTCTTTCTCTACGCGAACGGCGGTTGGATCAAGCGGACCGAGATTCCAGCGGACCAAACGCGTTGGGGCACCTTCAATATTCTGATCGAGCAAAACAACGACGCGCTCCACACGATCGCGGAGAAAGCGGCGAAAAAGAAATCGAGCGATCCGACCACGCGAAAAGCCGGCGATTATTACGCGAGCGGGATGGACGAGAAAACAATCGAAGCGATGAAGACGAAGCCGCTCAAGGACGAGCTGGCGAAGATCGACAGCATGAAGGACAAAAATGATGTCCTGAAAGAGATCGCGCACCTGCACATGAGCGGCGTGAACGCATTTTTCAATTTCGGGTCGAGCCAGGACGACAAGGACAGCACCCGCGAGATCGCGAACGCGGTGCAAGGCGGACTCGGAATGCCGGACCGCGATTATTACACGAAAGACGATCCGGCTTCGAAAAAGCTTCGCGATCAGTACGTCGTGCATGTCACGAAAATGTTGACGCTGCTGGGCCAGCCGGAGGGGAAAGCGAACGAGGACGCGAACAAGATCATGGCCTTGGAAACCTCGCTGGCACAGGCGTCGCGGACGCGCGTTGAATTGCGCGATCCGCAAAAGAATTACAATAAGATGACGCAAGACGAGATGCAGAAGCTCACGCCGGATTGGAACTGGGGCGATTATTTCAAAGAGCTCGGCCTGACAAATCCGGGCGACATCGATGTGCATCAGCCGGATTTCTTCAAGGCGATGAACACCGCGTTTACATCGACATCGCTCGACGACTGGAAAACTTATCTGCGCTGGCACCTGATCAACGCCACCGCCTCCGCGCTCTCGAGCGAATTCGTGAACGAAGATTTCAATTTCAACGAAACGACATTGCGCGGAACGAAGCAGATCAAGCCGCGTTGGAAACGCGTGATTCAATCCGAAGACGGCGAGATCGGCGAGGCCCTCGGCAAACTTTACGTGACCGATTACTTCCCGCCGGCGGCCAAAGCGCGCGCTCTCGAATTGATCAACAATTTAAAGGAGGCGCTCGCCGATCGCATCAAATCGCTCGCGTGGATGGACGAGCCGACCAAGCAAAGAGCGCTCGAGAAACTCGCCGCCTTTCAGGTGAAGATCGGTTACCCGGAAAAGTGGCGCGATTATTCGCCGTTGATGATCGACCGCGGTCCGTTCGTGTTGAATGAGCTGCGCTCGGAAAATTTCGAATCGAAGCGGCAGTTGAACAAGATCGGTAAACCGGTGGACCGCACGGAATGGGGAATGACGCCGCCGACGGTCAACGCTTATTACAATCCGAAGATGAACGAGATTGTT
>DATEWZ010000143.1:0-10900 GCA_035257485.1 Chthoniobacterales bacterium | reverse complement strand
CGCCGGTCCCTGCTGTGCTTTCGTGTCCATCAACTCGACTTCGAAAATTAGAAGCGAGTTTGGCGGAATATTGCGTTGACCGTTTGGGCCGTAAGCAAGATTGGGCGGAATGAAGAGCTGATATTTCGACCCGACCTTCATCAACTGAAGCGCTTCGGTCCAACCAGGGATGACTCCACTAGCCGAAATTGTAAGTGGTTGACCGCGTTTGTAAGAACTGTCGAATTCCGTTCCATCGATCAGCGTGCCGCGATAATTCACGGTGACAACGTCGGTGGCTTTCGGCTGCGCGCCGCTGCCGTCTTTCATCACTTTGTATTGCAGCCCGCTTGCTGTGCTCTTGACGCCTTCCTTGCTCTTATTGTCATTCAGGAATTTCTGCGCGTCGGCGGAGTTCTTCTGGGCCACCTCGTTTTGCTTTTGCTGCATGTCCTTTTCGAACGCCATCATCGTTTCGCGGACCTGTTGCTCGTTCAGGGCTGGCGTCTTGCCCGGGCTAAGCGCGTCTTTAAATCCGGCCATAAATGCGTCCTGGTTCAGATCGACGTTCTGGTTTTTCATGGTGAAACCGACATTGAGCCCGATGGCGTAGCTGGCGCGGTCCTTCAACTCCTTCAATTGCGGCGGCTTATCTTCGGCAATTGCGCGGGTCGCCAATGAAAAAGCAACGGCAGTGATGATGATGGTAACTTTCATAAAATGAGATTGCGAATTGTGGTTGCGCTTTAATCTGGAACAGCGCAGAAGGTTGCAACGCTAGTGGAGAAACCGCCCTCGTCAACCCAACAACATCTGGCCGCCTTCGTTCTTGCCGCCGGTCTGATTTCCTTTTCCCTCAGCGACACGAGCTGGGCAGTTTCTCCGATCCAAATCTCCAACGCTGATGCTCTGCGAATTGGAAAACGTGTCTGGCAAAATGAAAGTAATGGCAGCGTGGCGGGCCTGACGGCCTGGAATGCCGGCGAAGACTTTGCCTCTCTTGGCATTGGACATTTCATTTGGTATCCGCAAGGCATGCGCGGACCGTTTGAGGAAAGCTTTCCGAAGTTTCTCGCTTACGCGCAGGAGCGGAATGTCACCGTGCCGGTTTGGCTGAACCAAGCGACAGCCTGTCCGTGGAATTCGCGCGCGGAGTTTTCCCGGGCCCAAAATTCACCCCAAATGCGCGAGCTCCGGCAATTTCTCGCCCACACGGTCGATCTACAGGCGCAATTCCTGGTCTCGCGGTTGCAGCAATCGCTTGCCAAAATGCTCGACGAGGCCGCCCCCGGCGTGCGCGCAAATGTTGAACGGCAATTCGCGCGCGTGGCGAGCATGCCGCACGGCTGCTATGCCCTCGTGGATTACGTCAATTTCAAAGGCGAGGGCATTTTGCACACCGAACGCTATCAAGGCGAAGGCTGGGGATTGTTGCAAGTGCTCGAACAAATGCACGGCACCGAAACCGGCTCCGCCGCGGCCCGAGAATTTTCAAATTCTGCTGCTGCAATTTTGCGCCGACGCGTACAGAATTCGCCTCCAGAACGCCACGAGGCCCGCTGGCTGCCCGGCTGGTTGAATCGCGTTCATACTTACAGCGGAAGTTCATGAAACGAATTTGCCTTACCATCGTGATGGTGCTCGCAGCTGCCGCGCTCGCGCACTTGGCCCGTGCCCAATTGTTCGGCCCGAAAATGAAAAAGCCGAACGAGCTGATTTCGAAACAGGCGCCGCTGAAGGTGAATCAGAAGCTGTTGGCGTCAGCGACCCCCGATACTACCCACATTGTCGTTTCCATACCGAAACAGCGCGCTTATTTGATGGTTGGCGAAGAAATCGTTGCCGATGGTCCGGTTTCTTCCGGCAAGCGCGGACACGAAACTCCGCGTGGCCATTTTAACGTCATGGAAAAGGATCCGAACCATCATTCCAGTCTTTATGGCGATTTCGTTGATGGTCGTGGTCGCGTAGTCCGCGCCGGCGTGAGCGCGCATATCGATTCAGCGCCGAGCGGAACGCATTTCGCCGGCGCCTCGATGAAATGGTTTTTGCGTCTCACCGGCGAAGGTGTCGGCATGCACATCGGCATTCTGCCCGGTTATCCCGCGTCGCACGGTTGTATTCGGGAATCGCCCGAGGGCGCGAAATTATTTTACGATCACGCCAAAGTCGGCACTCCGGTCGATGTCGGCGATTTCTAACTCACTTCCCGTCGCAACATTTCAAACGCGACCTGGGCCGCGAGCTGTTTGAACGTCTCGCGATCGGTCGGAAAAAATAATTTCCGCACTTTGGTTTCTTTCCCGCGGGCCAGCGCGACGTAAGCCGTTCCGACAGGTTTTTCTTTCGAGCCGCCGGCCGGACCCGCGATTCCGGTCGTAGAAAGCGCATATGTCGATCCTGCGCGTCTGCGCGCGCCTTCCGCCATTGCGCGCGCGACTTCTTCGCTGACGGCGCCGCGTTGCTCGATCAACTTTGGATCGACCTCAAGGAGGTCGATCTTTGCTTCGTTCGCGTAGCAAACATAGCCGGCCAGCAAAACGGCCGACGCTCCCGGAATATTCGTGATTCGGTTCGCGAGCAAACCGCCGGTGCACGATTCCGCCGTCGCGAGAGTTTGTTTCTTCTTCGTCAATAATTCGACCAGAACTTCCTCGAGAGTGCGATCGTCTGCGGTGAAGATCACGTTTCCGAGTTCGGCCCGAACAATTTCGTCAGCCTGATCGAGCGCCGCGCGAGGGCCGATGATTCGCACGTCGACTTCACCCGGTCGCGCGCAATATCCGAGCTCAAGTTCGGGAATCGCGAGAATCTTTTTCCCGATTTTGCCTTCGATCACGGATTCACCCATCACCGCGATTTTGTAAAAGCGGCGCTCCACCTGCGGTGGACCCTTCACGATCGAGCGCAAGATCGGCATCGCGTGCTCGCGAAACATCGGCTGCAATTCGCGCGGCGGACCGGGCAGCAGAAAAATGTGTGGCGATTGAATCTTCGAATTCAGGTTGGCCTTCAAATACAACCCTGACGCGCTGCCGTTTTCGTTCGGGAGAATTTGCGCGCCTTCCGGCACCTGGGCCTGACGCGCGATGCTCGAAACCCATTTGACCCCACGAATGCGGAGTCTCTCTTTCAAAGAGGCCAGCAGCTCTGCATTCTCTTGCAGTTTCAATCCGAGCAACGCGGCCGTCACGTCGCGCGTGATATCGTCGCTCGTTGGCCCGAGTCCGCCTGTGACGAAAATAATTTCTGCGCGCGGAAACAATTCCTTGAGCGTCTCGCCGATCGGGTCGCCGTCACCAACCGTTCGCCGTTCCTCAATTCGCAATCCAAGCGCGAAAATCTCCCGTGCGATGAATGCCAGATGCGTGTCGTGGACATCGCCGGCGAGAAGCTCGGTGCCGGTGTTGAGAAGAACAGTGCGCATCGAAGATCGACAATAGAGCGTTCAATGACGAACGCTCAACTTCGAAGCGAAGATCGACAAACGCCTAGGCCGCGTCTTTGTCCTGCTTCTTCCGGATCAGCGGCATCTTTTTGCCTTCGACCACCGCGCGATTGATCGTGACCTCGGCGATATCTTCACGACTCGGAACGTCGTACATGATGTCGAGCATGATGCGCTCGAGCATCGACCGCAGCGCGCGAGCGCCCGTTCCCTTGGTGACAGACTGCCCGGCCAGCGCGCGCAACGCGTCTTTGGTGACCGTCAGCCGCACGCCTTCCATCGAGAAGAGCTTGGTGTATTGCTTGATCATCGCGTTCTTCGTTTCGGTGAGAATCGCGACCATCTCTTCTTCGGTCAGCGCATCGAGCGAAGCGACCACCGGCAAGCGACCAATGAACTCCGGAATCATTCCGAACGAGAGCAAATCTTCCGGCTCGACGTTTCGGATCGCTTGTTTGCGCGCGGATTCTTCGGCCTCGATTGTCGGACCGCCGAATCCCATCACTTTATTTCCGAGTCGCTTCTGAATGATCTTGTCCAAGCCGATGAAAGCGCCGCCGCAGATAAACAAAATTTTCTCGGTGTTGACCTGGATGTATTCCTGGTGCGGATGTTTTCTTCCGCCCTGCGGCGGAACGTTGCAGGTCGATCCTTCCAAAATTTTCAAGAGCGCTTGCTGCACGCCCTCGCCTGAAACGTCGCGCGTGATCGAAACGTTGTCGGTCTTGCGCCCGATCTTGTCGATCTCGTCGATGTAAACGATCCCGATCTCGGCGCGCTTCACGTCGTAGTCGGCGTTTTGGAGCAATCGCAAAATAATGTTCTCGACGTCTTCACCGACATAGCCCGCTTCGGTCAGAGTTGTGGCGTCCGCAATGCAAAACGGCACATCGAGGATTCGCGCGAGCGTTTTCGCGAGCAGCGTTTTGCCGGAGCCGGTCGGCCCGATGAGAAGAATGTTGCTCTTCTCAATCTCAACGTCGGCCAATGGGTCGGGTTGAAACGCGGCCGACGAATCGGCCGGTGGCGCTGCTTGTAACACGCGCTTGAAATGATTGTGCACTGCTACCGAAAGCGTTTTCTTCGCGACATCCTGGCCGATCACGTACTGGTCGAGCATCCGGCGAATTTCCTGCGGCTTGGGAACACGAATGTTCGACGATTGCCGCCGCGCGTCTTCGTTCAGCTCCTTGTCGAGAATGCTTTTGCAGACGTTGATGCAACTGTCGCAAATGTAAACGCCCGGACCGGCAATGAGTTTGCGCACCTCGGCGTGGCTCTTACCACAGAACGAGCACATCGTGAGGTTCGTCGCGCGCGCCATATTCTGCCTAGTTTAGCAGCTTCTATTCCTCCGACTTTCGGCCGCCCCGCTCTGCGTGCTCCGTGGCGCCATCGAGCCCTTTAACTTCCTTGCGCGATTTAATCACTTCGTCCACCAGCCCGTAGGCCTTCGCCTCCTGCGCCGACATATAGTAATCGCGGTCGGAATCGAGTCGCACTGTTTCTTCAGGCTTACCGGTGTGCTGGGAAATAATTTTGATCAACCGCTTCTTCAATTTGAACATGTAATCGACCTGGCGCTCGACATCGCTGGCCGCGCCTTGCGCGCCGCCTGAAACTTGATGGATCATGATGTCGGAATTCGGCAGCGCGAACCGTTTGCCTTTTGTTCCGGCGCAAAGCAACACCGCCGCCATGCTCGCCGCCATTCCAAGGCAATACGTTGTCACGTCGCAGGTCAGAAACTGCATCGTGTCGTAAACCGCCAGACCGGAAGTCACATTGCCGCCCGGCGAATTGATGTAGATGTTGATGTCTTTCTTCGAATCCTCCATTTGCAGAAAGAGCAACTGCGCGATCACCAGGTTCGCGATGTGATCGTCAATCGGCGTTCCGATGAAAACGATCCGGTCCTTGAGCAAACGCGAATAAATGTCGTAACTGCGCTCGCCGCGGCCGGTCTGCTCAACCACCATCGGGATCAGGATAGATTGCGATCTATTTTCTTCGCTCATTTCTTTGGTTCTTCCGAAATCGGTTGGACGCTAACATTCGCCTTTAGGAAATCAAGAGTCTTGCCCAGCATTACCTGTTCCGCGAGGGCGTTAAGTTGGTCGTGCTCTTCGAGTTCTTTGCGCATCTTATCGGTCGAAATGTTGTAACGCTGCGCTTCCTGCCGGATCCGAAGATCGAGATCTTCCCGGGTCACTTCGATTTTTTCCTCCTCCGCGATGCGCTCGAGAATGAAATTCGTTTTCAAACGATGATGCGCCACTCCGGCCGCGCTTTCGATCAGCTCCTTTTCTTTCTCCTTCAATATTTCGTCCGGAATTCCGCGCGCGCGATTTCGTTGAACCAGCTCCGCCAGAGCGCGCTTCATCTCGTTCCGCAACAACGGCGGCGGCACGTCGAACTTCGTGTTCTCATGCAAATACTTGATCACCTGTTCGTCTTTCGCGTGATCGACCTGGTGCTCCTTTTCATGTTCGAGGTCGTGTTCGATCGTGTGGCGCAAATCGGCCAGCGTTTTTCCAGGAAGAAGTTTGGCCGCAAATTCGTCGTTCACTTCCGGCAAAACCTTTTCTTTGATCTCACGAAGCGTCACGTTGTAACTCGCTTGTTTTCCGGCCAGCTCTTTGACCATGAAATCCGCCGGGAAATCGACTGTGACGCTGCGCGTTTCCTCTTTCTTTTGCCCGACGACCTGTTCGCAAAATTTTGGCAGGAAATTGTCGGCTGCGAGACGGACCCAGAATTTTTTGCCGCCATGTAAGTTCTTGCTCGCGTTCGGCGCGACTTCGTTCACGGGCTTTCCATCAACCGTTCCTTCGAAATCGACCACCACAAAATCTTCCATTTGCGCCGCCCGATCCGGAGCATCGACAAAATCCGCCGTTTGATCGCGCAATCGCTCGAGCGTCGCGTCGATTTCTTGCCCGGTCACTTTCGCGTCCGGCAATTCCACCGAAATCTTTTTGTAATCCGGCAACTTGAATTCCGGCGACATGACAACCGTCGCCTCGAAGCTCATCGATTTGTCGTCGCCAACATGGACCTGATCCACATTTGTCAGCGACGCCACGCGCAATTTTTTTTGCTCAATCGCTTCGCGATAACTCTTCGCGACCAGTTTCTTGATCAGCTCTTCCTGAATTTCTTTGCGGAATCTTTTGTCAACCACCGCGCGTGGCGCTTTCCCCGGCCGATAGCCCGGAATTTTCGCGAACCGCGCAAAACTGCTCGCTATCGCGTCCCATTCTTTCGAAACTTCTTCCGGCGGCAATTCGATCTTCAAGGTCGAGACCGATTCCGGCTTTTTCTCCACTTGAACCTTCATCGAGCAGCCACGCTACGCCGCGCGCAATTGTCAGGCAACCGCTTGAACCTACTTCTTCTTGAACGTCGTAAGCTGCGAGAAGACGCATTGCCAGCGCCCATCGCGTTTCACAAAAACGTCGCTCGCTCGCTCCTCCGTCGTGATTTGCTGCCCGGCAAATTTCGCTTTCGTCTTGGTCAACGCTATCAGCACTGCGGTGTCGCCATAGTTGCGGACCTGCACGTCCTCGGACTCCATTAGATCGTGAGTTAACATCCCTGATTTGATCACGCCGAGAAAACCCGCCCGATCAATAAACCCGCCATCCGGGTCGATGATCACCCAGTCGTCGGCGAGAAATTTTCCAATTGCTTCAGCATCATTGCTGACAACCGCCTTCGCAAAATCCTTCTCCCAAGTTTTAAGCTGCTGTTCAACGTCGTTACTCTTCATCTGGCACGACACTGTAAAGGCAAAAATCGCGAGAGTAAGCGCTCGTTTCATATTCGTTTGGCCTTCGCGTACACCGAATGCGTTTGCGGAAGCCCAAACCAATACGCGATCTCGCGATAATCTTCGCAATCGAAGACGGCGATATTCGCGAGTTTTCCTGGCTCGAGCGATCCAACCCGGTCGCCGAGATTGAGCGAATATGCCGCGTTGATTGTCGCCGCGCTGATCGCTTCCGCGGGTGACATTTTCATTTGCGTGCATCCGAGTGACAAAATCATCGGCATTGACGGTGTCGGCGATGAACCGGGATTGAAATCAGTCGCGAGCACGACGGCGAGTCCAGCTCCGATCATTTCCCTGGCTCGCGGATACGATGTGGATCCAAGCGCGTAAACCGAACCCGGCAGGAGAACCGGCTGCACGTTCGCCGATTTCAGCGCCGCGATCCCCTGCTCGTCTGTCTTTTCCAAATGGTCTGCGGTCGTCGCGCCAAGCTCGGCCATTAGCTTCGCGCCCCCGGAATCTGAAAGCTGATCCACGTGACCGCGCAGTTTGAGTCCGAGCTTCTTAGCCGCGCTCAAAACTTTTCTCGATTGCTCGATGTCGAAATAACCGCGCTCGCAAAATACGTCACAGAACTCGGCCAGTTTTTCTTTCGCGGCGCGCGGCAACATTTCGTTGATCACAAGATCGACATATTTGTCAGGCGACGTTTCGCGCGGGACCGCATGCGCGCCCAGAAATGTCGGAATGACCTCGACCGAATCTTTCTCACTCAATCGCCGAACGACCCGCAGAATCTTCAGTTCGTCCTCGAGTGTTAGCCCGTAGCCCGACTTCGCTTCGATCGTTGTCGTGCCGCATTTCAAAAACCACTCAATGCGTTTCTGCGCCAATCTAAACAGCTCGTCCTCGCTCGCGGCGCGCGTTTTTTCGACGGTTGACCAAATCCCGCCGCCGGCTTTCGCGATTTGCTCGTAAGTCTCGCCACGCGCGCGCCGCTCGAAATCGTCGAGGCGATTTCCGCCAAACACCAAATGCGTGTGCGCATCGACGAATCCCGGCAGCGCTAACCTTCCGCCAAGATCGACAATCTCTACGCCCTTGGACTTCTTTTCGATTTCGTCGCTCGGCCCGACGCCGTCGATCTTCCCGTCGCGGACCAGGATCCCGCCGTCGCGAATAATTCCGAGCTCGGACAACTCTTTGCCGGCGCGAGGGCGCTTCGGTCCCGTCAACGTGACCAATTGCGAAGCGTGAAGAAAAGCGAGCGAACTCACAATTTTGGAGGGACACGCGCCGTCGTGTCCCAAATTCTAGGGCGCCGACGGCGCGGACGCCCTCCAAATTCGTTCAACTGATCTTGCTCTCCACAATTCGATTAATTTCTTTGAAGCGTGATTCGGAATCGGCTCTCAGCTTTTCAACTTTCTTCGAAAGCTCGGACTTGAACTTCTCGTCCTTCAACTGGGCGAGGTTGATGCGCACATTCAACCCCGCGCCGTCTATGCAGGCGCGCGTTGCGCCGGCGCCAACTCCGACGTCTGAAATTGATGCCGGATTCCCTTTCTCCGCCATTTCGGCGAGCAATTCGTAGGACTTCACCGCTGTCTCCATCACTTTGAGCGGAATTTCGGCCGCATATTTCGTGGCTGACTCGATCGCGGCGGCGCGCGTTTTCTTTTCTTCATCGCTGCCCTTCGGCAGACCGAATGCGTCCATTACTTTATTGAACGCGTTGGTGTCTTCATCGACCAGGAAAAGCATTTCATCTTTGAGCCTCTGCGCTTTAACCGCCCAATCGCTGAAATACTGGAGCTTATCGTCCCAACCGCGTTTGCCGGCGGAAAGATTCGCGACCATTCCGCCGAGAGACGCACCCAGCGCGCCCATCAACGCCGCGACCGATCCCCCGCCCGGCGCGGGCGAATCGCTCAGTGTTTCATTGCAAAATTCGTGCAGATTCATCTTCAACAGCGACTTCGAATCACTCTCGATCTTCAACTCAATCACTTTTTCTTTCGGATCGAAAGGCTTCAATTCGCTCAATCCCATCGATTTCACCGCGATGTCGATCAACTCCTCCTCCGCCGCGCCTTCCGACCATTTTTGTTTCCGCAAAAAATAGCGCCCGGCGTCGGTGAGGCACCTTTTCGGCACCATCCCAACAATTTCGGAACCGGTCACGCGCAGTCCGCGTTTGTGAGCCGACTCGACGCAGGCATCGAAAGCCGCATGCAGCGGCGTTTCGTCGATGTTGGTCAGATTCATCGATACCTGCGCGAGTCCGTATTCTTTCACGAACCACCCGATCGCTTTTACATGCTTCAACATTCCGGGCTCGCGAATCGGGTCGCCTTTTGCGTCGAGAACCTTTTTCCCGGAAGGCGTGCCATCTTCGGTCTTAAAACGGCCTTGCTCGCGCACATCAAACGCGACTGAGTTCGCGCGACGGACCGATTTCGTGTTCAGGTTGGTGTTGTAAGCAACGAGGAACTCGCGCGCGCCGATCACCGTCGCGCCGGCACTCCCAATCTTCGGCGGGCCGAAATCTGGTTTCCATTCCGGCTTTTTGATTTTTTCAGCGAACCCTTCGTATTCGCCGCCGCGAATCACTGCCAGATTCGACCGCGATTTATCCCTGGCCGCCTTTTCATAGAGATAGACCGGAATTCCTAATTCTTCGCCGACGAGTTTTCCCAATTTGTTCGCGCATTCGATCGCTTCTTCCCACGTCACGTTGCTCACCGGAATGAACGGACAAACATCGGTCGCACCCATTCGCGGATGCGCGCCCTTGTGTTTGCGCATGTCAATCAACTCAGCGGCTTTCTTGATTCCGCGAAACGCAGCTTCAACGGCAGCATCCGGAGTTCCGACCAACGTCACGACTGTGCGGTTCGTCGTCACGCCAGGATCGACATCGAGCAGCGTCGCGCCTTCAGTTGACCTAATCGCGTCCGTGATTTGCCGAATTATTTTTTCGTCGCGTCCTTCCGAAAAATTCGGCACGCACTCGATCAGCTTTTGCATGCTCAATCGCGCGGCTTCGGCTGCATCGGGATGTCGATCTTACTTTTCGCGGCGAAGTCGATCGCGCGCGAGTAACCGGCGTCGGCGTGACGAAGCACGCCCATCCCGGGATCGCTGGTGAGGACTCGCTCCAGTCTTCGCTTCGAATTTTCGCTGCCGTCGGCGACGACAACCATTCCGGCGTGTTGTGAAAATCCGATGCCGACGCCGCCACCGTTGTGAATTGAAATCCATGACGCACCCGCGGCGGTGTTGATTAGCGCGTTGAGCAACGGCCAGTCGGCGATCGCGTCGCTCCCGTCGATCATTCCTTCAGTCTCGCGATTTGGCGAAGCGACCGAGCCGGCGTCGAGATGATCACGGCCGATCACGATCGGCGCTTTGATCTCACCGCGTTTCACCAATTCGTTCATCGCGACGCCGAATTCGGCGCGCTCTCCGTAACCGAGCCAGCAAATCCGCGCGGGCAAACCTTGATAATGAATTCGCTCCTTCGCGAGCTTCATCCAACGGGAGAGCGTTTTGTTTTCGGGAAACAATTCGAGCGCGAGTTTGTCGGTGCGCGCAATGTCGTCGGGCTCGCCGCTCAGCGCGACCCAACGAAACGGGCCGCGTCCTTCGCAGAAAAGTGGACGAATGTATTCCGGAACGAATCCTGGAATATCGAA
>DATEWZ010000142.1:0-14612 GCA_035257485.1 Chthoniobacterales bacterium | reverse complement strand
GCGCCGCCTATCCGGTCGTGCGCGATTTTTTCAAAAAAGGATGGAACGCAGTGCGTGAGCCTCGCGCCTGGATTCGAAATTACGGCGCCTCGATTCTCACGATGAGCGTGGCGATCCTCGGCGCGGTGGGATTTTTCATTTACTGCCAGATACGCTGGGGACGGTGGGACATGTACATGCTGACGCAAAGCGCAGGCTGGAACATAGAACCCGATTATTTGGCGGTCTTTCGGCCGTCTAGTTATCGCTGGTTGCTGCCGCAATTGAGCGATCCTACGCAGATGAGCCAGATGGCGATGACAATAGGCGCGTTGCTGCTGGTTGTGATCGCGATTGTCGAATTAATTCCTGCGATTCGCCGCCACACCGAATGGCAAACCCGTATTGGAATCTATTTTTGCGCGGCGGTGATCTATTATATCTCCGTCGCGGGCGTCGCATCACTCGATATGGAGAGCATGCTTCGTTACGGGTTCTGCGCTCACGCGCTGATCGTGCTCGCGTTTTTGCAATTTTTGCGTCAATTTCGCGTCTCACCCCCACTGTTGCGAACGCTTGGGATCGCGGCCGCGGTCTTGATCATTGCTCTCGGCTTAAGCGTGCAGGGATGGTATGTTTGGAATTTTACTCGAGGGAACTGGGTGGCCTGACGAATGAAGACAACTGTCGCAATCATCGGAGCTGGACCGGCGGGATTGACCGCCGCCTATCTCCTTTCCAAGAACAAGGTCGACGTCGTTGTTCTTGAAGCGGATCCCACTTACGTCGGAGGAATTTCGCGCACCGCGAAATACAAAGGTTTCCACTTCGATATCGGCGGTCATCGTTTCTTTTCCAAATCGAAAGCGGTCGAAGATTTGTGGACCGAGGTTCTGCCGAACGACATGCTGCAACGGCCGCGCTCGTCGAAGATTTATTACGACGGCAAATTCTTCACTTACCCGCTTAAACCGTTCGAGGCCCTGATTAAGCTCGGCATTGTAAGATCGACCTTGTGCGTTTTGTCCTGGCTCAAGGCGCGATTGTTCCCGGTCCGTCATCCGCGCAATTTTGAGGAGTGGGTGAGCAATCAATTCGGCAAACGGCTCTTCAACATTTTCTTCAAGAGCTACACCGAAAAGGTTTGGGGAATGAGCTGCAAACAAATCTCGGCCGATTGGGCGGCGCAACGGATCAAAGGTCTCTCGTTAGGGAGTGCGATCAAGAACGCGCTCTTTCCTCAGCGCGCGCCAAAGAGCGGTGATCGCACGAAAGTGATCAAGACGTTGATCAACTCCTTCCGTTACCCGCGCAAAGGTCCGGGCATGATGTGGGAAGCGGCCGCAGTCAAAGTGAAAACATTGGGCGGTAAAGTTGAAAAGGGCGCGCGGGTGAACGGTGCTGCTTACGACGAAGCAAAAGAAGCGTGGACAGTTCAATTCAAGGATCGCGACGGCAATCAGCATTCGATTGAAGCCGACCATGTAATTTCATCGGCGCCGATGCGTGAGCTCGTCTGCGGAATTCAACCGCCTGTTTCGGATCGCACGCGGCGCGCAGCCGAAAGTTTGAAATATCGCGACTTTCTCACAGTCATGTTGATCCTGAAGGAACGAAACAAATTCGCGGACAATTGGATCTACATCCACGATCCGCGCGTTAAAGTCGGTCGCGTCCAAAATTTCAAATCGTGGTCGCCCGAAATGGTGCCGGATCCTACGATGGCCTGTTACGGCCTCGAATATTTTTGTTTCGAAGGCGACGGACTCTGGGAAGCAAGAGATGAAGATTTGATCGAACTCGCCAAGCGAGAATTGATTCAGATCGGTCTCGCGCACGAAGGCGACGTTGTTGATGGAACCGTCGTTCGTCAGAAAAAAGCGTATCCCGTTTACGATGACGATTATGCGCTCCACGTCGCGGCGATCCGTCAGGAGCTCGACGCCAAATATCCCAACCTGCATCTCGTCGGGCGCAACGGAATGCACAAATACAACAACCAGGACCACGCCATGATGACCGCGATGTTGTGTGTCGAAAATATTTTGGCCGACGCCAAGCTTTACGATCTCTGGCAGGTCAACGCTGACGCTGAATACCACGAACAAGGCGACGAAGTTTCAGACGACAAAAGCGGCTCCGCTCTACGGCTTGTTCCCAATCGCATCAAAGAAGATCGCGACCGCGAACCCGAGCTCGCCTCGGAAAAGTAATCACGGCTGAATTTCGATCAGAGTCCAGTCCGGCGTGACGCGATAGAGTTCTTCAATCTCTTCGTCGGTCATCGCGATGCAACCTGCGGTCCAGTCATGCCTTCGGTGAAAGGCGCCGATCCAACCGCCGCCATTTGTAATTCCGTGAATCATGATATCGAAACCGGCATTCACACCGCGCTCGGTCGCGCGCGCTGTGTCTGGTTCGGACGGATAAGAAACGTGGAGCGAAAGGTGATAATCGCTTTCCGGATTGCGCCAGTCGATCCAGTAAAATCCTTCCGGCGTCTTCATATCGCCTTCCTGTTCTTTCGCGCCAATCGGATTGCGCCCCAGGGCAACGCGATAGCTTTTTAACTTCTTGCCGTCGCTAAAGATCGATAATCGCCTCGCTGATTTCTCAACCAGGATCCGATCGATCTCGGTTCCGGCCGGTAGCGGATTCCAATTGTGATGCGCGTAAAGATAAACTCCGCCGGCGAGCAACACGATCGCGACAACTAAGACGAAAATTCTTCGCAACATTCTTTCTCGATTCGCGCCAACTGTGAAAAATCTTTCAGGCTTTCTCGAATTCTTCGATCGGCGGACAGGAGCAGAACAGATTTCGATCGCCGTAAACGTTGTCGATTCGCGCAACGGCCGGCCAGAATTTGTGATCGCGCGTCCAGGGTGCGGGATAGGCGGCTTGCTCCCGCGAGTAGGGGCGGTTCCATTTATCGGAAGCGATTTGTCGCGCGCTGTGCGGGGCGTTCTTGAGCAAGTTGTTTTGTTTATCGGCTTTTCCGTTTGCGATCGCGTCGATTTCCGCGCGAATTGAAATCATCGCATCACAAAAACGATCGAGCTCGTCTTTCGACTCGCTCTCGGTCGGCTCGATCATCATCGTGCCGGCAACCGGCCAGGAAACTGTCGGCGCGTGAAATCCGTAATCCATCAAGCGTTTCGCGACGTCTTCGACTTCAATGCCGATCGATTTCCACTGTCGAAGATCGACAATGCACTCGTGCGCGACCAGTCCGCGTTTGCCTTTGAACAGAATTGGGAAATGCGGATCGAGCCGCTTCGCGATGTAGTTGGCGTTGAGGATCGCCATCTGACTCGCGCGTTTCAAACCCCGCGCGCCCATCATGCGAATGTACATCCACGAAATCGTCAGAATGCTCGCGCTGCCGTACGGCGCTTGGGCAACCGGCCCGACGCGTTTGTTAAGATCGACATCGGCGTTCAACGAAGCCGTCGCGGGCAAAAATGGAATGAGATGTTTCGCGACCCCGATTGGTCCAACGCCCGGACCGCCGCCGCCATGCGGAATGCAGAACGTTTTGTGCAAGTTTAAATGGCAAACATCGGCGCCGTAATCTCCCGGACGGCAAAGGCCGCATTGCGCGTTCATGTTCGCGCCGTCCATGTAAACCTGGCCGCCGTGCGCGTGCACAATCTCGCAAATTTCACGAATCGTCGGTTCGAAAACGCCGTGCGTGCTCGGATAGGTGACCATCAACGCGGCGAGATCACGAGCGTGCGCGTCCGCTTTCGCTCGTAAATCAGCCAGATCGATGTCGCCATCCTTCAACGTCGCGACCGCGACAACTTTCAATCCGGCCATCACCGCGCTCGCCGGATTCGTTCCGTGCGCGGAAGTGGGAATCAAACAGACATTGCGATGCGCCTCCCTGCGCGACGCATGGTATTCGCGGATCGCGAGCAACCCGGCGTACTCGCCTTGTGATCCGGCATTCGGTTGCAATGAAATCGCGGCAAACCCTGTAATTTCGGCGAGCCAATCTTGGAGTTGCTTGCACATCTCGATGTAACCCGTCGTCTGATCGCTCGGTGCGAAGGGATGGAGTTTGGAAAATTCCGGCCACGAAATTGGAAACATTTCCGCCGTTGCGTTCAGCTTCATCGTGCACGAGCCGAGCGGAATCATGGAATGACAGAGCGAAAGGTCGCGGGATTCCAGCTTCTTCAAATAACGGAGCATTTCGTGCTCGGTATCGTGCGTGTTGAAGAGCGGATGCGTGAGAAAATCGGAATTGCGAATTGCGAATTTCGGAATCCGGATTGGAGATTCGCCCAACTGGTCGTCCGCCAAATCGCGAACATGCGTGCCACGAAAGATCGACATCAGCAACTCGATGTCTTCGGCGGTTGTTGTTTCATCCAACGAAATGCCGACTGCTTTCGATCCGAGCGCCTGCAGGTTGCATCCCGCTTTCGCGGCGTGTTCGAGCAGGGTCGTGGGCGATTCGACTTCCACGCGGATTGTGTCGAAGAAATTTTCGTGTGCGATTTTCAACCCAAGCGCCTTCAATCGATCGGCAAGCTGGTTTGCGCGACGATGAACGCGCTCCGCGATTGCGCGCAGACCGCGCGGGCCGTGATAGACGGCGTACATGGACGCGATCACAGCGAGCAGAACTTGCGCGGTGCAAATGTTACTGGTCGCCTTGTCGCGACGGATGTGTTGCTCGCGCGTTTGTAGCGCAAGCCGATAAGCGGGCCTGCCTTCGGCGTCGTGCGAAACGCCAACCAGTCGGCCGGGCATATAGCGTTTATATTGATCGCGTGTTGCAAAAAACGCGGCATGCGGTCCGCCAAATCCGAGCGGAACACCAAAGCGTTGCGTGCTGCCGACCGCGACATCGGCGCCGAATTCTCCCGGCGGTTTCAGCAACGTGAGCGCGAGAATGTCGGCCGCGACAACAACAAGCGCGCCGCCAGCGTGCGCTTGCTTGACGAACTCAGCGTAATCGTAAATCGCGCCGTCGGTCGCGGGATATTGGATGAGCGCGCCGAAAGCGGTGTGATCGAATTTGAACTTCACGAAGTTGTCGATCTTCACTTCGATGCCGAGCGGCTTCGCGCGTGTGCGGACGACCTCGATCGTTTCCGGATGGCAATTGTCGGCGACGAAAAAAGTTTTTCGATCTGGAACGGCGGCGTGACAAAGCGCCATGGCTTCCGCCGCGCTCGTCGCTTCGTCGAGCATCGACGCGTTCGCGATCTCCAGTTTCGTTAAGTCCATGATCATCTGCTGGAAATTCAGGAGCGCTTCGAGCCGGCCCTGGGCGAGCTCGGCCTGGTATGGCGTGTAAGCGGTGTACCAACCGGGACTTTCCAAAATGTTGCGCTGAATAACCGGCGGCGTGATGCAATCCGAGTAACCGGCGCCGATAAAATTTCGCGCAATTTTGTTTTTCTTCGAGCGAGCGTGGAGCTCAGCCAGGGCGTCGTGTTCCGATTTCGCTTCCGGCAAATTTAAGGCGCGATCGAGTCGAATATTTTTCGGAACGGTCGCATCAATCAGCCCGTCGAGATTCTCGAAACCGACCGCGCGCAGCATCTCGGCGGTCTCGTTCTCGTTCGGGCCGATATGGCGGCGCGAGAACTCGTCGATGTCGATGTTAGACTCCTTCCGCGCGTGCATTGAATTAACAAATTAGGGAGCGGGCGATTGGGGTCAATCGCTCCTACCGACTTCGGAAGTTTCGGTGCCGTGCGCTTTCAGGTGCGCGCGAAGTTGCTCGAAGTGCTCGTGGTTTCGCGTTTCCACCGTACAAAGCACGTTGACTGTGGAAACATCCGAGCTGGCGAAAGCGCGCTCGTGGACAATTTGTTTAATGCTCGCGCCGGTCGCAGCGATTTGTCTGCTCAAAACCGCCAATCCGCCGGGGCGATCGCTAATTACCGCGGTAAATCGGCACAAGCGACCATCTGCGACAAGCCCGCGCTCGATCACACGACCGAGAATATTCGGGTCGATATTTCCACCGCACAAAAGAAGAACGACGTGTTTTCCAGCAAGCTCGGGCAATTTTCCGGACAGGGTTGCCGCCAGCGGCGTTGCGGCTGCGCCTTCGACCACGGTTTTCTCGATCTCGGTCAAACGCAAGATCGCAATCGCGATTTGCTCTTCGTTCACCGTGATTGTTTGGTCGACATGCTTGCTCGCGATCGTGAACGCGTTCGCGCCGACCTGGGGAATGGCCAGACCGTCAGCGAGGGTTGGCTGCAAATTGATCTTCGTCGGTTTGCCGGCTTTCATCGCCGCGGCAAAACTAGCGACGTTTTCGGCTTCCACTGCGATCACCTTCGTTTGTGGTCGCAAAGTTTTGATCGCAAGCGAAACGCCGGCGATTAAACCGCCGCCGCCAACCGGAATGACGACTGCATCGACATCTCGCACTTGCTCGATGATCTCGATTCCCATCGTGCCTTGGCCGGCGATGATCGCGGGATCGTCATAGCCGTCGATGTAGGCAAGCCCCTTCTCATTCGCGAGTTTGAGCGCGTGCGCTTTTGCTTCGCCAAAATCGTGGCCGTGGAGAACGACATTCGCGCCGAGCTTTTGGCAGTTCGTGATTTTAATAAGCGGCGCGTACTGCGGCATGACGACCGTCGCGGGAAGGCCGAGAAGTTTTCCCTGATAAGCAAGTGCTTGCGCATGATTGCCGGCCGAAGCCGCGATTACGCCGCGTTTTTTCTGATCAGGCGAAAGCTGGGTGAGCGCGTTGCGCGCACCGCGCTCTTTAAAACTTCCGGTGCGCTGCGCATTGTCGAACTTGCAGAAAATTTGCGCGCCGGAGATTTCGCTCAACGGAATCGAGTGGGTGCAGGCGGTTTGAAAGACAGCGCCGGCAATTCGATCGCGCGCAGCTTCGATATCTTTGAACGTGATCACGAGCCGACAATGTCAGCGCGGGATCGAAGATCGACAACTCAGGCGTCGAGGGCTTCGCGGACTTTGGCCGCGAGCTGTTCGGAATCGAACGGTTTGGGCAGGAAAAACATTCCCGGCGCGGAACGCTCGGCCACGGGCAGCGATTCTTCGAGATAACCGGAGATGAACAGGACCTTGATATTCGGATGACCGGCGCGAAGAGCGTCGGCGAAGCGCCGCCCGCTGGTTTGCGGCATGACCAAATCCGTCAGGAGTAAATCAACTCGACGTCCGCCGTTTTCCGCAAGGAGGCGGCGCGCATCGTTTCCGGACGCGGCTTCGATCACTTCATAACCGAGCCCGCGGAGCATCCGGACCGAAATGTGGCGAACGCTGATATCGTCTTCGAGAACGAGAATTGTTTCGGTGCCGCCGCGCGCTTTTTTGTCACCGGGCTTTTTATAGGCAGGCGGCGGCGGCGCCGGAACGCGCGGAAGATAAATCTGAACCCTCGTGCCCTTGCCTTCCTCGCTCTCGACACGCAAATGTCCGCCGCTCTGATGAACGATGCCGTAACAGGTTGCGAGTCCGAGTCCGCTTCTTTGTTCCTTGGTGCTGAAGAACGGCTCGAAGAGATGTGCTTTTACCTCTTCGCTCATGCCAACGCCATCGTCTGCGACACTGATTTGGACATAGTGGCCGGGGGCAAAGTCGTTGCAGTTGAAAGCAGGCGCGTGCTCGGTGGTAAGATCGACAATCGCGGTTTTCAGTGTGAGCTGGCCGCCTTTGGGCATCGCGTCGCGGGCATTGACCGCGAGATTGAGAATGATTTGCGTGATCTGGTTCGGGTCGGCCTTCATGTGGGCGCCATCTTTTTCCTGATGAAGATTGCAAACAACGGAAATGTTTTCGCCGATTAAGCGCAGCAGCGAACGCTCGAGATTAGTGATGACGAAATTCACTTCGACAATGAGCGGCTCGCGCGGTTGTCTGCGACTGAAAGCAAGAAGTTGTTGAGTCAATGCCGAGGCGCGTCCGGCCGCGGCGCGAATTTCAGTGACGTGATCGGCGAGAGCGCCTTTGATGTTGCGCTCTTCCAGAAGCAGATCGCTGTAACCAAGAATTGTCGTGAGAAAATTATTGAAGTCGTGAGCGACACCGCCGGCGAGTTGACCGAAGGCTTCCATTTTTTGCGAGCGGCACAGCTGATCCTGGAGTTGTTTGCGCGCAGTTACGTCCATTAACGAACTAATGACGCGTTCGGCACTGCCGTCGGGCGCGCGCAAGATGACGGCACGTTCCAAAACGTTGATGTGATTTCCATCAGCGCAGCGGAAACGATACTCGCCGCTCCAATGATCGACCGATCCATCGAGCGCCTCCTGAATCGACGCCGCAATGCGCGACCGATCGCCCGGATAAACGTTCTTTACCCAGAAGGAGATTTTGTCGCAGTCGCCCGATGAATTCTCGTAACCGAGGAGTGAATGCAGCCCCTGCGGCCAGCAAAGCGTGCCGCTTTTTACATTCCAATCCCGAACCGCATCGTTTGTAGCCCGGGTAACAAGCGCAAGATAATCATCGCGCGGCGGCGAAGCGGTTTCAGACAGAAGACGAGGGATTTTGTTTTCATCGGAGATTTGCGGCAAATGAGGTCCGACGAACCGATCGATCGAAGGCGATGGCGGCGGCGTTTTTGTAGTTTGTTCCCCTTCTTCCAAGCGCATGCGTCAACCCAAACAAAGATGCGTTTTTAAAAGCTAGTTCCATGCCGGTAGGAATTTGTTCGTGAAAGTGTGTGCGGAAAATTTCCGAAACAATTCGGCAATCAAAAAATCTCAGTTTTGCTTCGCCCAAAGAGCACCGACCGACGTAACGAAGCTCAAATCGAGATCATGTTGAAAACGTTCGGTGAAACTCGAGCCGATCTCGGCGGCGAGAAACGAATTGCGAAACGGATCTGATATCCGCACCGAATTCTGCGGTTCTGCTTCTACCTTGAACGAAAGTCGAACAAACTTTGTTTCGACGCCGAGCATCGACAATTTGAAGAGACGTTTGTGGGCGAAGGGGACAATCCCGTCCACTTCCGTCCATTTCGGACTGTCCGCTGGAAGCGGCGAATCGGAAACGGCGATGCGGAGCTCGCCGCAGGCGGCGGCGTTTTCGTTCAGGAAGGTGAAGCGATCGGGCGGCGAATTTTTCGGCAACTGAATGATGAAAGTCGTTTCGCCCTCTCGGAGCGCACAGCTGATCGTATCGCGATCGACAAACGAGGCGCTCGGTTTATGGACAGCGGGATTTGCCGTAAGAGAGGAGAACTGGCCGTCGGGCGCGATGTATTCGATCTCAGCGCTATTTCGCGCGGTGCCGTTGGCATAACAGGAATCGCCGACCGCCATTGCGCCAAAGATCAGCGCGCAACCCACAACGAACCCCTTGCGCAAGGGCGATTTGGTGGGCCGGGAACGACAGATCATAAGCTAGCTATCAGCTTAGACCGGGCCAAGATATGGGGTTTTGCAGCTAGTCTCAGTGCTTGCGGTCGAGGGCAAAGGGTTTGGCGGTAGCTGGTAGAGGGACTCCCAGCGATTTCTCTTGCCTAACGGGTGGCTTTTCTCGTAAAAGGGAGCGCCGAAAGGACTGTAAACATAGACGAAAGAGCTACGATCTCGAACCGGAGACGTGCGTCGCAAGGGCGGTGTCGCTGGGTTCGAGATTTTTTGAATGGTACCACAACTGCTAAACCGTTAACTTGACCCATCTGCCTATGATTCGTCGCTGTGTAGTTGCTTTATATCGCGGTCAGATTTCCCGATCGCTTGTCCTCTTGTTCGTGATGTCGATCTTGGCGACCGCCAGTGTTTACGCGCAAGACGCAGTGCGTCCATCTTTGGCCGGGCAAGATGCGGCGGAAGCTCGCCAGGAAGACGTCTCGCGTATCCCTTACAATTTGCTAATGGGACCGGTCCGGTTCCGAGTCGGCGCGACCCTCGGGGCGGAGTACAACGACAACGTCAACTATGCGGAAGTGAACGAGATAGATGATTTCATCATCACGCCGAGTCTTACCCTCGATGCGATCTGGCCGGTGACCCAGCTTAATACCCTTCGTCTCGACCTTGGCATTGGGTATTCGTTTTATCTCGATCATTCCGAGTTTAATACCGACAGCATTTTGATTGCGCCGAGGTCGCAATTGGCCTTGGATATTTTCGTCGGCGATTTCCGGATCAATATTCACGACCGGTTCCAATTGCAGCAGGACCCGATTCAACAGGGCGCCTTGAGCAATGTGGCTGACTATGGACGCTTCGAGAACTACGCAGGCATTTCAGTGCTCTGGGACCTGAACAAGGTGCTGCTTCAGGTCGGATACGATCACTACAACTATCTCTCAACCACCGATCGTTTCGATTACATAAACCACAACTCGGACATTGTTTACGGCTCGGCGGCCTACATTGTGAATCCGACACTTACGGTCGGGGTTGAAGGCAACGCGGTGTTCACCTACTACGACCAAAACAGCGGCAGCGAGGTGCTCAATGATAACGACGAGTATAGCGTCGGCGGATTTCTGGAGCTGGCGGTGACGAGCAATCTCAAAGTGCGCGCGGCTGGCGGATATCAGCGGATGGATTTCGATCGAGGTTTCGTCATCTTTCCCGTGGCCACACCGATCGGAACGTTCGTCCTTCCGACTCCCGATCACAAACACCTCGAAGATTATTATGTCAACGGCTTGATCGGCCATCGCATCAACGCCCAGTTGAGTCAGACGCTGAGCGCAGGACATGAGAACCAACTCGGTATTCAGTCTAACTACATCACTTTAAACTATGTCCGGCACACGTTGACCTGGAACTTGATCCGAAACGTCCTGCTCTCGACCGAATTCTTCTACGAAGAGGCCGAAGAATCCGGCGGACCGTTGAACGCAACGCTGTTTACTGTCCTGACGGGTCAGCAGACAGGAGAAACGTTCTCACGAATTGGCGGTGCAATTACACTTGGGTATCAGCTGACACCCCACGTCACCCTTGGCCTCCGCTATCAGGGCACGAGCAAAGATTCGAACGTGTTCCTGCGTGATTACAATCAAAACCGTATATCGATCGACGGCACATACAGTTTCTAAAACGCGGAAAAGGGATAAATTGGGGGTCAACATGAGAATTAGTCTGTCTGCATTGCTTGCGGCTGTCTGCATTCTTTCGTTAAGTCCGATACGGGCGCAGGACGCTACTACCCCGGCGCCCGCCACACCGCGGCCGGCCTCCCCGGACCTGCCCTCAACTGCCACCGCCACAGTCATGCGAACCAACTCGATGGCTGTGCTCGATGACAAAAAGAAGCTGGGCTCGAACGATTTCGTCAGTTTCCGCGTGGTCGAGGATCGCGATAACGAATCGCAACGCTTGCGCGTTAATGACAACGGCGAATTGGAAGTGCCTTATGTCGGGCTCGTCCCGGCACGCGGTAGGTCATGCAAGGAACTTGCTTACACGATTAAATCGCTGCTGGAAAAAGAATATTATTATCATGCCACGGTCATCCTTGCCGTCGACAGAGTCAGCGAGAAATCGCGTGGCCGCGTCTATGTTTACGGCGCGGTCAAAGGGCAGGGTCCGCAGGAAATTCCGCCGGATGAAAGTTACACTGTGAGCAAAGCAATCATCCGGGCCGGTGGATTCGGCGACTTCGCCAACAAGCGCAAAGTGAAGCTTACTCGTAAGAACGGGCAGGAATCCGTTGTCGATCTTAAGCGCGTCATCGAAGAGGGAAAAACGGGCGAGGACATCGAGCTTCAACCCGATGACCAGATCTATGTGCCGCAGCGTTTGATCAACATGTAACAATGCAGGCCGCGACACCTCTTCGAAATCTTTCTACTTCCTGGTCGGCCGCTTTCGTCACCCGGCTGCACCGCTACAAATCGCTTTTCCTGCGCCGTTGGTGGATTCCGGTCTTAACGATCTGCCTCGGCTTGTTCGTTGAAGCGTTTTTGATTTATCAAACCCCGCCCCAATTTCAGTCCACCAGCAAAATGATGATGGCGGGCAAAATGAACATTGCCCAAGGCGCAGTTTACAGCGAGGACAGCGTCAATTTCTTCGGAACGCAAATTCAGCTGATCCAAAGCGCGGAAGTAAAACATGGCGCTGAATCGCTCGTGCGTTATGCCCATCCCGAGTTACAGCCTGTTCCCGTCGAAGTTTTCGTCGTCCAAAAGCCCCGCACTTCAATTTTTGATCTCTCGGCGATCGGCAGTTCGCCGGAATACACCCAGGCCTATTTGAACGCGGTGATGCAGAAGTATCTCGATTTTAAGAAAGGTCTGCGCGAAGGCCGCGGCCACGAGGTCACCACCGGCATTACCGAACAATTGATTCAGGTGGAAAAGGATTTGCGCAACAGCGAAGACGAGATGCTCGATTTCCAGAAGCAGAACAACATCGGCTTCATCCAGGAGGACAGCACCAGCGCCGCGGCCTACCTGGTCAAGCTGAATCAGCAACACGCCCAGCTTAAAACCGAGTACGACCTGCTCAATTTGCTCGATCTCGATCAAAATCTCGACCGCGCCCAGAGCAAAATGGACGCAATCGGCACGCAAAGTGGCGACAGTCAGCAAGGTCTGCCGTTCGCGGACGTTGGACCGGAGGCCGATTACTTAAAGGCCAAGCAACAAGTCCAGCTTCTCAAGGCCGAGCGCGATACCCTGGCCAAGGATTTGCGGCCGAACCATCCGAAAATCATCAAGCTCAACGACGAGATCACGAAGCAGGACAAATTGATCGAGCTTTTCCGCGCCGACACGCTCGAGCGTTTGAAGACCCGCCGCGAATCGATCGGCAAGCAGATGGAAAATTTGCAGGGCAACATCAAGGAATGGGAAGCCAAAGCGCTCGATCTCAGCCAGCGTCTCGCCCAATTCAATCGAATCAAAGGAAAATCCGATCGCCTGAAAACTTTGTACGACCGGCTGACCCAAAACCTGAAGGACATCGACGTCTCGCAGGTCGTCGGCAATGAAGACCAGTTCTCGGTCATGGAAATGGCGACGATGCCGATTTCCGTCCGACCCGGCTTAATTAAGAGTCTGTTGATCGGTTTTGGAGTTGGCGCGCTCGCCGGTTTGGGCATCCTTCTGTTGCTCGATCGCATCGACGACCGAATGGCGTCCTTTAGCGAGTTTCAACATCACTTTTCCGAAAATGTTCTTGGTCAGATTCCGAAGGAGAAAGGGAAAGATCGTGTTGAGCCTCTCCAGGCCGACGATATTCGCCACGTTTTCGCCGAATCCTATCGCAACATTCGTTCGTCGATTTTCTTCATGCCCTACGACGGTCCGCGGCCGAAAAGCTTTTTGGTTACGAGCGCGGTCCCGAGTGAAGGCAAATCAACTGTCTCCGCGAATCTCGCCATCACCATGGCGCTTTCCGGCGCGCGCACATTGCTGATTGATTGCGACCTCCGCCGTGGCGCGTTGCGCGACGCCTTCGGGATCGATTCAAAAATCGGATTCTCCGAAGTATTGAAAGGCGAAGTGAACTGGCGGGAAGTATTGGTGCCGACGGCTTACGACACGCTGTGGGTCTTACCGCGCGGCAAGACACTCGGCCAACCAAGCGAACATCTCTTGCGCGATTCGACCGATGCGATTCTGCGCGAAATTTATCAGCACTACGATTACGTCATCATCGACAGCTCGCCGGTCCTCGCGGCGGACGATACGACCAGTCTCGCTCCGAAAATCGACGCCACCCTTTTCGTGGTGAGGCTTTCCTATACCTCGGCGCGTCTGACCAAGAAAGGGCTCGAGCTCCTTTACAGCCGTCAGGTCAACGTTCCGGGCGTGATCCTGAACTTCGTCGACACTTCGTTGCCGGAGTACTACTACTATCAATACTCCGAATACTATCCGACGCCGACCGCGTCGGAGGTCGATGGCGAAACAGTTGCTCCACCGGTTCGCCGCCAGCGTCCAAGGCCGATCGAAACCCAATTCTAGATCGACGCCGTCGGTTCCGCGGTCGTCCGGGTCAGTTGCAGATTGCTGCTTCCCACTTTGATGGCACTGTTGCGGCGTGACTGCGCAATGAGCTTCTTCGTCCCGGCTTCCACGCCTGTTTTGGACGAAGCTTCGACGCCAATACTCAGACGCGCGTTCGATCAAGCCCGCCGAATCGGCAATTACGCGCTTGTCCAGGGCGTCGTCCAACTTATCGCGTTCTCCAGTGGCATTCTTCTCGTCCGTTGGCTACCGCAACGCGAGTACGCCTTCTTCACGATCGCCAACGCCATGCAGGCCACGCTCATGTTGCTGGCCGACATCGGCATCAGCACCGGCTTGATCTTAATCGGCGGCCGCGTCTGGCAGGATCGACATCGTTTCGGCGAATTGATTAACACCGGTCTCGCCGTTCGCCGCAAGCTCGCCCTCGCCGCCATCGTTATCGTCGCTCCGATTTTGTATGCGATGCTCGCCAAGAACGGGGCTTCTTCGACGTACACATTGTTGCTCGTCGCTCTGGTCCTCGCCGGATTTTCCATTCAACTTTCGATCGACGTCTTCGCTGTCGTGCCGCGTTTGCGTTCCGACATTGCCCGCATTCAAAAGATCGATTTTACCTGCGCGATTGTTCGCCTCCTGCTCATCCTCGGCCTGGTCTATCTTTTCACGACGGCCGGTCTCGCCGTCGCGATCGCGATCGCCACTTTTCTCCTCCAATATTTTCTGCTGCGCA
>DATEWZ010000141.1:0-5902 GCA_035257485.1 Chthoniobacterales bacterium | reverse complement strand
GGCTTCGTTGCTCGTCCGGCCGCTCGTGTAGAACGCCGCCGCATTTGCAGAGGGCAACGCGTTGAGTTCGCGGGCGAGCAATTCGAACACCGCCTCCCATTCAATCGGTTCGTAATGCGTCTCGCCTTCCCGTTTCACCATAGGATGAACCAGCCGGCCTTGGAGTTCGAGCCAGTTGTCGGTTTGCTCGCGCAACTCCGCGATCGAGTGCTTGCCAAAAAATTCCGGACCGATGTGTTTTTTCGTCGCCTCGCTCGTCAGCGCTTTGACGCCGTTCTCACAAAACTCGAAGAGATGTCGATCCTCGTCCGGACTCGGCCAGGCGCAGCTCTGACAATCAAAACCGTCCTTTTTGTTGACCTTGAGCCAATCGCCGATTGCGCGCGCGAAGCCGGTTTCTCGCGCAGTGAATTTCACGCTCTGTAACAACGCGTCCATTCCGCCCGCGGTGCGATCCGGTTTGCGCAGGTCAGGTTTTCTTTTTTCGTCCGGCGGTTGCGCGCCGGGTGTTGTTCGGTCCTGCTCCATGTCGTTATTTTTTTCGCTGAAGGGCGAGCGCAAACGGATGCAGCTCCGCCGTCATGATTCCGGCCACAACGGCGGGATCGTCGTCCATGAACCTCTTGGCCGCCGCCTCATCTTTCGCGTCAAAAATTACAATGCCAAAAGTCTTGTCGCCCGATTCCGGAGTTCGTCCGGCGAGAATCATCTCACCCGTTTCGGCCGCGGCTTTAAGCCGGTTGAAATGCCGGCCGACTGCGGCTTTGTCCGCCTCAGTCCAGGATTTGTCATCGAATAAACGCGGCACCAAATGAAGGACGTAAATGAATTGTTTCGGCTTCGCGGGTTCCTCTGCTGGCAACGAAGCAGCCAGTGCAAGAACCGTAATCAACAAGGCCAACAGGCGAACGGAGATTATTTTCATCGTGGAAAGAATTTACGGAACCGCGATCATAGAAAATCTTCTGAATCCTGTTAATCCTGTCTATCTGGAATGTCGAAATTTGTTTTGATCGGCAGTGGACTCGCGGGCGGATTGCTCGCCGCTTATCTCGGCCGTCGAGGCTACGAGGTTGATCTCTACGAACGCCGTGGCGATCCGCGTGAAGGCAAGATGCTTGAAGGACGTTCAATCAATCTCGCGCTTTCCACTCGCGGCATTCACGCGCTTCAACAAATTGGACTCGCCGATGAAGTTCTGAGGCACGCGATCCCGATGCGTGGCCGGATGATTCACGACAAATCCGGTGCGCAAAATCTTCAACCGTACGATGTCGATCCAAACAAGCACATCAACTCGATCGGGCGCGCGGCATTGAACATGACAGTGATCGAAGCGGCCCAACGATTTCCAAACGTGCGCGTTCATTTCAATCACAAGTGCACCGGCGCGGATTTGGATTCTGCCACCGCGCAATTGGAATCCGAACAAGGACAAGTCAACGCGCGTGGCGATGCATTGATCGGCGTGGACGGCGCATTTTCGGCAGTGCGTCAGTCAATGCAGCTCGCGATCCCGAATTTCCAGTATGACGAGAGGTATCTCGCCCACGGTTACAAAGAATTGACGATCCCGCCGGGACCCAACGGCGCGTGGCGAATGGAAAAGAATGCGCTGCACATCTGGCCTCGCAAAAGTTTCATGATGATCGCGCTGCCGAATCCCGACGGCTCGTTTACGTGCACATTGTTTTGGGAATTTGAAGGACCGCGCAGCTTCGCAACGACAAAGACGGACGATGAAGTTCGCCGCTTTTTCGACGAAGAATTCCCCGATGCGGTCCCGTTGATGCCGAACTTGCTCGACGATTTTAAGAACAATCCGACGGGGTCGCTGGTCACGATCCGCTGTTCGCCGTGGGTTTATCAGGACAAGGTTGCACTCGTCGGTGACGCCGCGCACGCCGTCGTTCCATTTTATGGACAGGGAATGAACGCGGCCTTTGAGGATTGCGTCGTCCTCGATGAATGCCTGGCCCAGTTTCCGGAAGATCGACAGCGCGCGTTCGCGGAATACTTCCAGGGCCGCAAGATCAACGCCGATGCGCTGGCAGATCTCGCATTGGGAAATTTTATCGAGATGCGCGACAAAACTGCGTCGAAAACATTTCGGGGCAAGAAAAAGCTCGATCATTTTCTCGAGGCCGCGTTGCCCGGAATTTATCTGCCGCTCTACACGATGGTGACGTTCACGCGCATCCCGTATGCGCAAGCCAAACGACGCGCGCGCATTCAAGATGGAATCGTTTACACCACGCTCGCGCTGATTGCGCTGCTTCTCGCCCGTCTGGCATTCCGACTGGTCGCAGCTTAATGTTTGACGCATGAGCAACGAATCTGACCGCTACGAAATTGCCGACGCACTGCACCGATTTGCGTTTGGCCTCGACCATGGCGACGCCGATTCGCTATCATCGGCATTGACGGAAGATTGCGTTCTCGATTTCCGCCCGGCGGGAAAAAAGCTCGGCCTCGATTTTGGGAAATTGGACGGGCGCAAGGCAATCATGGACGCGCTCATTCCCCTGCTCGGTCCGCTCGATACCAGTCATACCGCAAGCAATCTGCAGATCGAGATCAGTGATGATTCGGCGACACTTTACTGTTATGTGCTGGCGCAACATTTCATGCCGCGCCAAGGCCCGCGCCCCGGTTCGGAAAACGCGCTCCTGATGAATCGCTACGATTGTCAATTGATTCGCGATGGCCAGAAGTGGCGTTTCCGGCAGATGATCATCGACAACGCGTGGGCGCAGGGGAATCCTGAGATTCTGAACGCGTTCGCGCAACAGCGCGTACTCACCGCAAAGCCAAAGCCGCTGAAGTAACGCTTAGCCTTGACAGTCTAGGCAAAAGATTGAACGAGCTCTCACCCAGACTGTCTAGGTTTGACGTAAACACCGACAAGCCTATGAAACCACTCACCCTCGTCGTCGCAGTCATTAGTGCATTCGTTCTCTCCGCAAACGCGGCTGACACATTCAAGCTGGATGCGGTTCATTCGTTCGTGCTGTTTAGCGTCCAACATCTCGGCATTGCGAACACCTATGGCCGTTTCAACGACATCTCGGGGATTGTCGTTTTCGACAAAGAAAACCCTTCGAAGAGCTCGGTCGAATTGTCGGTACCGGTCGAAAGCCTCGACACGGACAATTCAATTCGGGACAAGAGTTTGAAGAGTCCGGATTTTTTCGACGCGAAAAAGTTTCCGGCGATGACCTTCAAGAGCACAAAGGTCGAAGGCACCGGCGACACACTCAAAGTTTCTGGTGACCTCACGATCCATGGCGTGACCAAACCGCTAACCGTTGACTTCAAGAAAGGTGGCGAAGGGAAGGGCGTGTTTGGCGAAATGCGCGGCGGCGGCGAAACGCATTTCACGATCAAGCGAAGCGATTTCGGGATCAACTTCGAGCAAGGCGCGGTCGGCGACGAGGTCGGTATCATCCTGAGCTTAGAAGGCATTAAGAAGTAGGGTCGCCGCGCAATCTCCTGTCGACAGTCTAAGAAAAATCTTGAACATTCGCTCACCAAGACTGTCTAGGCTTCAAAGATCTTATGGCCAAGGAAAAACCCGATCTCGTTTACGGAACGCTCGAGATGTTGATTTTGAAAGCGCTCCAGCACGACCCGCGACATGGACTCGCTATCGCGGACCGGATCCATCAAATGTCGAAAGACATTTTGCACGTCGAGCAGGGATCGCTTTATCCAGCGCTTTACAGATTGGAAGCGCAGGGACTGATCAAGGCAGAATGGGGCGTGTCGGACAACAATCGCAAGGCGCGCTATTACAAATTGACCGCCGCCGGACGGAAGCAGCTTGCGGCCGAACAGGAACATTGGTCACGCATTACCAAGGGAATCGATTTGGTTTTGTCAGGAGCGTAATTTTATGCCGCACGTCCGCGCCTGGTTTTCTCGGTTGTTCGGATTGCTTCGCAAAAATCATCGCAACGCCGAAATGGCGGAAGAAATTCAGGGGCATGTCGATCTTCTAACGGAACGAAACGTCGCGGCTGGTATGTCGCCGACCGAAGCGCGAAACGCCGCGCTGCGTGAGTTCGGCGGCGTCGAACAAATCAAGGAAACCGCGCGCGACCAACGCGTCTGGCGATGGGCGGATGAATTCGTTCAAGATGTGCGCTTCGGCGCGCGAATGCTTTTGCGCACACCGGGGTTTTCGGTTCTCGCGATTCTCTGCTTAACGCTCGGAATTGGAACGAACGCGGCGGTGTTGAGTTGGGTCGAAGGAATTTTGATTCGACCATACCCCTTGGTCGCGCACCAGGACCGCATGTTCGCGTTGAACGCGACAACGCGCGGTCAGAATGGATTCACCGGCCTCGCGTATCCCGAATTCCTCGATTACGAAAAGAATTCCACACTGTTCGAGTCGTTCATAATCGACCGCATCACCGGCACGACGCTGAGCGTCGGCGATCGCGCCGAACGCGCCTCGGGCGCAATTGTCTCGGCAAATTATTTCGACGCGCTTGGCGTGCGGCCGATTCTCGGCCGCGGCTTCAGACCGGAAGAAGGCATCGGGCGTAACGCTCATCCGGTTACCGTGATCGGTTATAAGACTTGGAAAGATCGTTACAACGGCGATCCCAATATCATCGGCAGAATTCAAATACTGAACGGTGTTCAGCACACGATCATTGGCGTCGCGCCCGAAAAATTTCACGGCACGTTCATCGGATACAACTTCAGCTTCTGGGTGCCAACGTCGATGCAAGAGACGTTCGACACCACCGGCTACAAATTGGAAAATCGCGCCGAACGTTGGATCGAAGGCTACGCGTTCCTCAAACCCGGCGTAACACGTCAGCAGGCGGAAGCTGAGCTTCACGCGATTTCGCAACGACTGGAAAAGGATTATCCGGAAACGAATCGCGGGCACGATCTCTCGCTCGCGCCGTTGTGGAGAACACCGTTCAACCAAGCGGGCAACATGACCTCGACGCTCGCCATTACGATGGCGGTCGTGTTTTTTGTTTTGCTCATCGCGTGTGCGAATGTCAGCAATCTTTTGCTCGCGCGCTCGCTCTTGCGCCGCCACGAGATGACGATGCGGCTTGCACTCGGCGCGGGGCGGCGCCGTTTGATCAAACAGCTTTTCACCGAAGGCCTGCTGTTGTCCTTGATCGCCGCCGTCGGAGGAATCGCCGTTGCCTATTGGTGTCGCAATGCGCTCGTGCTTTCGTTCCCCTCACCCGCGGCGGGAATCGTGATTGATTTGCCAGGACGAATCGACTGGCGCGTGCTCGCTCTCAGCGTCGCAATCTGCGTTGGCGCGACCATGCTCTTTGCGCTGATGCCGGCGATTCATGCCAGTCATGTCGATCTTTCCGGCGCTCTGAAAAGCGACGGCGGCGGTGTCGTAAGTGGCAGTAATCGATCGCGTCTGCGCTCAGGTCTGGTTCTGGTTCAGGTATCGTTAAGTTTTGTGTTGCTCGCGGGCACGGGTTTGCTCATGCAAAGCTTGCAGCGAATGCAGAACACGAGCCCCGGGTTTTCGACTGACGTGGTTGTCTCCGGCGCCGATTTGTTCTCGGCCGGATATAAATTGGACCGTGCCAAAGCTTTCTACACCCAATTCCTCGATCGCGTGCGCGAAATTCCCGGTGTCGAATCGGCATCTCTGGCGCGATTAGTTCCGTTTAGCTACGGGGTTTTCTCTTCGGCGCCGCTTGCGATCGATGGTTATCAACCCGCGCCCGACGAGCAACCGAGTTCATCCTACCTCGAAGTAACTGAGGATTATTTCAAGACGTTAGGGATTTCAGTTGCCGCCGGCCGCGAATTCCAACGTACCGATGACGAGAACGCGCTGCCTGTCGCGATCGTCAATGAAACGATGGCGACGAAATATTGGCCGGGAAAGGATCCGGTTGGT
>DATEWZ010000140.1:0-4857 GCA_035257485.1 Chthoniobacterales bacterium | reverse complement strand
GAAATGGCGCGACACCCCGGCGATCGAACGCGCACGATTGTTCTTCCGTTATCGGCAAGTCGTTGAAGAAAACTTCGACAAGATTTGCCAAAGCGTTTCGCGCGAGCACGGCAAAACTTTGGCCGAAGCGCGTGGCAGCGCTTATCGCGGGATCGAGAACATCGAGTACGCCTGCAGCGCGCCGACGCTGTTGATGGGCGATACGCTGGAAAATCTCGCGCGCGGCGTCGATTGCGAAACGATGTTGCAACCGCTCGGTGTTTGTGTCGGGATCACGCCGTTCAATTTTCCCGCGATGGTGCCGATGTGGATGTTTCCGCTCGCGCTCGTGTGCGGAAACACGTTCGTGCTCAAACCGAGCGAGAAAGTTCCGTTGACCGCGTTGCTCATCATTGAGCTTTTGGAAAAAGCAGGGTTGCCGAAAGGAGTTCTTAACGTTGTTCCTGGCGGCCGCGAATGCGTCGATGCGTTGTTAACGCATCCGAAAGTGAAAGCAATCTCGTTTGTCGGTTCGTCGCCGGTCGCGAAACACATTTACGAAACCGGAACGCGTCACGGCAAACGTGTTCAAGCAAACGGTGGCGCGAAAAATTATGTCGTAGTCATGCCGGATGCCGATGTGTCGCGCACCGTCGAGGCGCTTTCGACCGCGGCATTTGGTTGTGCTGGCGAACGTTGCATGGCCGGCTCGACTGCGATCGCAGTCGGCAAAGCAGCCGAGCGCGTTCTGCCGACCTTGGTTGAAGCCGCGCGCGCGATCAAAGTCGGCCCGACCGATGTCGCAAAATCTCAGCCCGACATGGGGCCGGTCATCACCTCGCAACATCGCGATCGCGTTTTTAGTTTGGTGGAAAGCGGCGAGAAGGAAGGCGCGAAGATTATTGCCGACGGCCGCGGCGTGAAAGTTCCGGATGCGCCGAACGGATTCTTCATGGGCGCGACGATTGTCGATCAAGTTCAGGATGGGATGACGATCGCGCGCGAAGAAGTTTTCGGACCGGTGCTGAACGTGATGCGAATGGACGATCTCGAACACGCGATCGAGGCCGCGAACAAATCCGCTTACGGAAATGGCGCCGCAATTTTCACGAACTCGGGCAAAGCCGCGCGTGAATTCAAAAATCGAGTCAAAGCAGGAATGGTCGGGATCAACATCGGCGTGCCAGCGACAATGGCGATGTTTCCGTTCACCGGTTGGGACGAATCGTTCTACGGCGATCTCCACATTCAGGGAAAAGAGGGCGTCCAGTTTTATACGCAGCAGAAGGTCGTTTCCACACGCTGGTTCGGCGAAGGCGTCGGCGACGTTTGGAAAAAGTGACGCGGAAGTGACCAGTGTTCAGTGACCAGTGACAAGTCACTTAAGAATCGCTAAAACATCCGGATGAACAAATCCACCCAGAGTTACAAAGATCTAATTGTTTGGCAGAAAGGAATCGAATTAGCGAAGCGTATTTACAGCCTCACTCGAAAGTTTCCACGTGAAGAAAAATTCGGTCTGACTTCCCAAATGCGCCGGGCTGCGGTTTCTATCCCATCAAACGTCGCGGAGGGGCAAGCTCGCAGGACAACGCCGGAGTTCATTCAGTTTGTCTCGCACGCGGAAGGTTCCGCGGCAGAACTCGACACGCAGATAATTCTCGCAGTCGCATTGGAGTTTTGTCCGAAGAAAGATGCTTTGCCGATGTACGAACTAAACGATGAAGTGCGCCGCATGCTCAACGCCCTGCGTCGCAAACTTTCCGAACGCATTTAACTGATCACTGGTCACTGGTCCCTTGTCACTTCTGATTAAAAACGGCGAGATAGTCACACCGAACGAAAAATACGTCGCCGACATTTTCTGCGAGAACGAAACGATCACCCGGATCGAGCGCAACATCGACAAAATCAAAGCGGACGAAGTTGTTGATGCGCAAGGCAAATATGTTTTCCCCGGTTTCATTGATCCGCACGTTCACATTTATCTGCCGTTCATGGGCACGTTTGCGAAGGATACGCACGAAACGGCGAGCCGGGCCGCGTTGGTTGGTGGAACGACGGCGTTCATCGAAATGATTTGCCCGGCGCGAAACGAGAAGCCGATGGAAGCGTTCGAGCAGTGGCTCGGCAAAGCGCAGGGCAAAAGCACCTGCGATTTCACGTTTCACATGGGCGTGACGCGTTACGACGCTGAAGCGGAGCGCGATTTCAGAGAAATCGTGAAGCGCGGTTTGAGCAGCTTCAAAATTTTCCTCGCTTACAAAGGAGCTTTCGGAATTACCGATGAAGAACTTTACGCCGCGCTAACTCTCGCAAAGAAACTCGGTGTCATCGTCACTGCGCATTGCGAGAACGCCGATCTCGTTCTCGAGCTGCAAAAGAAATTAGTGAGCGAAGGAAAAACCGGGCCTGAGTTTCATTATTGGAGCAGGCCGCCGGTGGTTGAAGCCGAAGGCGTCCATCATTTAATGACGTTCGCTGAAATGACCGGCGCGCACGTTTACACGGTCCACACCAGTTGCGAAGAAGCGCTCAACGAAGCAATTCGCGGCAAAGAACGCGGCGTAAATGTTTGGGTCGAGACGCTGATCCAATATCTCCTGCTCGATCGCACGAGCGCCGAACCGAACTTTGAAGGCGCGAAAAACGTGATGTCTCCCCCACTCCGCGACAAAAAGAATCAGGAAGTGATGTGGAAGGCGTTGGCCGATGGATCGGTCGCAACTCTCGCCACCGATCACGCGCCGTTCGATTTCGCGACCCAGAAGCAAAAGGGCAAGGACGATTTCACCAAAATTCCAAACGGGATCCCGTCGCTCGAAGATCGTGTGAATCTCTATTTCACGCACGGCGTGAAAGGAAACAAGATCGACATCCAGCGGTTCGTCGACACGGCGAGCACGCAAGCGGCGAAACTTTTCGGATTATTTCCACGCAAAGGCGCGATCAAAGTGGGCAGCGACGCCGATCTGGTCGTTTACGATCCGAATTATCGCGGAAAAATCTCGGCGAAAACGCATCAAATGAATCTCGATTACAATTCGTTCGAAGGATTCGAGATTCAGGGACGGCCGCATGTGGTCACCGTTCGCGGCAAAGTCGCCGCGCGCGACGGGAAGTTCGTGGGCGAAGCCGGTCGCGGCCAATTGTTGAAACGCGAACCGTCGCATTTCTGATGAGCTCGATCTCGCTCGCTCCCGACGTCGAAGTCGATATCGAGACCGAGCATAATCATCTTTACAACAAGGACCTCGCGCCGGTCCCGGGCGATGGCCGGAAATGGCGGGTCGGCAGTTTCGCCGCGCTTTGGATTTCGATGTCGGCCTGCATTCCGACTTACATGCTCGCTTCGTCGCTGATTGGCGGCGGAATGAATTGGTCGCAGGCGATCTTCACGATTTTCCTCGGCAACCTGATCGTCGTGATCCCGATGATTTTGAACGCGCACGCCGGCACGCGTTACGGAATCCCCTTCCCGGTTTTTTGTCGCGCGTCGTTCGGGACGCGCGGCGCGAACATTCCTGCGCTGATGCGCGCGTTCGTCGCCTGCGGCTGGTTTGGTATCCAAACTTGGATCGGCGGCAACGCGATTTTCAAGATCATGTCGGTCTTCGCGCCCGGAATCGCGACAGGATCGACGTCGAACTTTTTGGGAATCACGTTCGCGCAGTTTCTCTGCTTCATGTTTTTCTGGGGCATCAACATGCTCGTGGTCTACAAAGGGATCGATTGCATCCGCTGGCTGTTGAACATCAAAGCGCCGTTGCTCATCGCGCTCGGTTTGATGTTGCTCTGGTGGGCTTATCGAAACGCCGGCGGCTTCGGACCGATTCTCGCGCAACCGTCGGCCTTCGCGCCCGGCCAACCGAAAGCCGGACAATTCTTCGCCTTCTTCGTTCCCGCGCTCACCGGCATGATCGGTTTCTGGGCGACGCTTTCGCTCAACATTCCCGATTTTTCGCGCTACGCCTGTTCGCAGCGCGATCAAATCGTCGGACAGGCGCTCGGACTTCCACTGACGATGGCGCTTTATTCCTTCATCGGTGTCGCAGTCACTTCGGCTACGACGATCATCTACGGCCAAACAATTTGGGACCCGGTCGATGTGCTCACACATTTTTCGAACCCGGTCGTGCTCGTGGTCGCGATGCTCGCGCTTTGCATCGCCACGCTCGCGACCAACATCGCCGCGAACGTTGTCAGTCCGGCGAACGATTTCTCGCACCTCGCGCCGCATAAGATTTCATTTCGCACCGGCGGACTGATCACCGGAATTGTCGGGATCGTGATGATGCCATGGAAACTGGTGGCCGATCCGAGCGGTTACATTTTCACCTGGCTCGTCGGTTACAGCGCGTTGCTCGGGCCGATCGGCGGAATAATGATCGCCGATTATTATGTCTTGCGGCGACGACAGCTTCATCTCGGCGCGCTTTATCGAAGCGACAGCGAATATCGCTACACCAACGGCTTCAGCATCGTCGCAATCTTCGCGCTGATCATCGCCATCCTGCCAAATCTTCCAGGATTTCTCGTGACCGTAAAACTTGTCGATCCAACAAGTGTGCCGGCGTTTTTCGTCAGACTCTATGACTATGCCTGGTTCGTCGGATTCGCGATCGCGTTTGTCGTTTATCTCGGCCTGGGCAAATTAACAAAACCGACATGAAACTGCCTGACTTACCTCCATTCGACCACAAACCGAAGAAATACAGCGGCCCCTCCGCCGATGAGGTGTTGCGGCTGCGCAAAGAATTCCTGAACCCGGGAATTTTTCTCTACTACAAAAAGCCGTTCATGATGGTGGAAGGAAAAATGCAATATGTCTGGGACGAGAACGGCCGCAGATATCTCGACGCGCTCGGCGGAATCGTG
>DATEWZ010000139.1:0-9111 GCA_035257485.1 Chthoniobacterales bacterium | reverse complement strand
TGAGAACGGCAAGGCCTATCTCGTCGTCGGCGAGCACAAACCGATGAACGACGAGCTGGCCGATTCCTGCGGCAAAACGATCACGCTCAAAGGCAAACTGGCTGAGCGCGGCGGAATCGCGATGCTCGAGAACGCTGAAGTCGTTAAAAAATAATCACGACGACAGCCGTAGGGCGATGACTTCGCGCAGCATCGCCAGACTGTCGTGGATCACGCGGACTTTACTGCCTTCGGAGTGGTTCCAGCGCACCGGCACTTCGCGCAGACGCAATCCGGCGCGATAAGCCATAAACAGCAGTTCGACATCGAACGCGAACCCGATCGTGTGCGCTTTTTCCAAAATCGGACGACAAACATCCAGCCGGAATGCCTTGAATCCGCATTGCGTGTCCCAAAACGGCATCCCGGTCGCGATTCGGACGATCAAGTTGAACACGCGGCCGGCTTGCTCGCGGCGCCACGGTTGACGAATGCCAATCAGTTTCCGGTCGAGCGCGCGCGAACCGAATGCGACATCGACCTCGTCGCGCGCGATCGGCTCGATCACTTTTGGAATTTCGCTCAGCGGCGTCGAAAGGTCGGCGTCGAAAAACAATCCGATCGGTCTGGTCGCGGCGAGCAATCCGCTTCGCACCGCCGCACCCTTGCCGCGATTTGGAAAATTTTCCAGGAACTGCGTTCGCACTTTTGCGCCGGCCAACGCCTTGCCGACAATCGCCGACGTCGAATCGGTCGAACCGTCGTTGACCACGATCAGCTCCGCCTCCGGAGATTCGGCCGCGAGATAATCCAGCGTCAAGCGGACCGTATCACCGATGCGCGCGGCTTCGTTATAACAGGGAATCGTAACAGTGAACGGCGGGAGCATCAGTTCAGTTGTAGAGGCGCGTGTCCTCACGCGCAATGATCGCGTTTGCGGCTGAGGACAGCCGCCACTACACCAACGCTAGCGAAAAATCTCAGTCACGAACTTGCCGTTCGCGTCGACATATCCGCGATACATGCCCGAGGTATTGAACGGGAGCGTGAACTTTCCGGTTTTGTCGATGGCGATGAGGCCGCCCGTGCCGCCAAGTTTCCCGATTTTGTTAATCACCGCGATGCCGGCCTCTTCCACCGTCTTGCGGCTATATTCCATCAATGCGGAGACATCGTGACCAGCGGTCGCCATGATGAAAAATTCGCCATCGCCGGTGCCGGAAACTGCGCAGGTCGCGTTGTTCGCATAAGTGCCGCCGCCAATGATCGGCGTATCGCCGACTCGTCCGGCAAGCTTGCCCGTTTTACCTCCCGTGGAAGTCGCGGCCGCAAGATTCCCATTTCGATCCAGCGCAACCGCGCCGACCGTTCCGTGTAAGTCCTGATCGGTCAGATAAAACTTTTTGTCGCCGTTGCCGCCAGCTTTTTCCGCGGCCTTCGCTTTTTGGAGCGCGTCCCAACGTTCCTGCGTGAAAAAGTATTTTTGATCGACGAGCTCGACGCCGTGTTCTTTAGCGAACGCTTCCGCGCCCTCGCCCGCCATCACCACGTGCGGCGATTTTTCCATGACCAGCCGGGCCAGACTGATCGGGTTCTTGATGTGCTGAACGATCGCGACCGCGCCAGCCTTCAATGTTTTGCCGTCCATGATCGCAGCGTCCAGCTCATTCGCGCCGGCGGCGTTGAAGACTGCGCCTTTGCCGGCGTTGAAAAGCGGATCGTCTTCGAGCGCGCGCACCGCCGCTTCCGTCGCGTCCAAACTGGATCCGCCTTGCTGCAAGATTTGCCACCCGGCGCGGAGAGCGTTCTCAATTCCGGCCCGATACTCGCGCTCGCGTTCCGGCGTCATTTTGCCGCGTTCCATCGTTCCGGCGCCGCCGTGCACGACCAATCCAATCTTGTTTTCCTTTACCGAACTCATTCTTCCGAACTGTTGCGCCCCTGCTAATGCCGTGAGCGCGATCAAACCGCAAACTAGAAAAAATCCTCTCCCCATAACTTCGTTTTGAACCAGTAGTCCGCGCCTCGCCGTCGCGCTAGCGTGAAGAAATCGCTTTTCGCTTTGGGATACTAAGGGCACTTTCCCCTTCGAAATGGCGGACGAGAAACAGGAATCGACCGAGGAAGCTTTGATGGCCGCCCCGGCCATGGTCCTTCAGGAGATCGGCGGGGTCTGGACGAATTTTCTTTACGAGGTCGGGAGCATCTTCTGGTTCATCATCCAGACGTTCCAGGAAACGCTCGAACGTTTGCGTGAAGGCCGGGTGCCGTTTCGCGCCACCAGTTTTTTCCGGCACGCCGAACGCGCGGGCGTTGATTCGGTTCCGCTGGTCGCGCTCGTTTCATTTTTCCTCGGACTCACGATGGCGCTACTGACCGGTTATCAGTTGCAGCGATTTGGGACCGAGCGTTTGATTCCCGGCTTGGTTTCAATCGCATTCACGCGCGAGCTTGGGCCGCTCATCACTGGCATCATGCTCGCGGCGAGGATTGGCGCCGCCTTCACCGCCGAGCTTGGCACCATGACAGTTTCAGAAGAAGTGGAAGCCATCGAAGCAATGGGCATTGGTCCGCTGCGCTTCCTGGTCGCGCCGCGCATGCTCGCGCTGTTTTTTCTCATGCCGTGTCTCTCAACGATCTCGAATATGTCGGCCATTTTCGCGACGGCCTTGATCTCGAAAGCGTATTTCGCCATCGCGTTTCCCTACTTTTTGGACCTCGTTCGCGACGCATTGCTGATTCGCGATTTGATCACCGGCGTTTTGAAAAGCGTCTTGTTCGGTCTGTTGATTGCGGGTATCGCATGTTATCGCGGCCTGAGTGTGAAAGGCGGGGCGGCCGGCGTCGGCACCGCAACCACTTCGAGCGTCGTGACCGCCATCACCGTGGTCATTGGCGTCGATACGCTCTACAACGTTGTTTACGTGAATTTCTTCCCAACATGAGCGCAAACAATTCGCACATGGTCGAGCTGCGCGACGTGAAAAAAGAATTCGAGGACAAAAAGGTCCTCGATGGTGTGTCGCTTACGGTCGAACCCAAGGAACGTCTCGTGATCATGGGACAGAGCGGCAGCGGCAAGAGCACGATTCTGCGATTGATCCTCGGAATGTTGCCCCCGGATGAAGGCTCAGTTTTCTTCAAACAATTCGAAATCACGCGATTGAAGCGTCGGAAACTGCAACAGGTCCGGCGCCACATCGGCATGGTTTATCAATATTCGGCCCTGCTCAGTTCACGCAGCGTGCGAGACAACGTCGCGCTGCCGCTCGAAGAGCTGACGGACAAATCACGTGACGAGATCGACAAGATTGTCGATGAAAAACTCGATCTGGTCGGGATGAAGGATGCGAGAAGTCTGATGCCGTCGGAATTGAGCGGCGGAATGAAAAAACGCATTAGCCTCGCGCGCGCGCTGGTTTTGGAGCCGGAGCTGATTCTTTTCGACGAACCAACCGCCGGACTCGACCCGGTGATCGCGTCCGTGATCGACGAATTGATTATTGACCTAAGCGAAAGATCCAAGGTGACATGCATTGTGGTAACGCACGAGATGGCGAGCGCCTTTCGCATCGGCACGCGAATGGCTATGTTGTATCACGGAAAAGTTATCGAAGATGCTGATCCCGAAACTTTCAAACAATCGCAAAATCCGGTCGTGCGTCAGTTCTTGAGCGGCAGCACGGAAGGTCCCATTCTCGAAGGAAGCCAAGATGCAATTGCATAAAAATGAAATCATGACCGGCCTCCTCGTCGTCGGGACCGCGGCCGTGCTCGTTTTTGTTTTGGTTTTGCTCGGCGCGCCGGGACTTTTTCGGCCGCTCGTGACCTACAAAATCTATGTCGACAACGCCGCCGGCATTAAACAGGGCGCGGTCGTGATGCTTGCCGGCCGCAAGATTGGCCAGGTGCAGAAATTATTTTCACCAGTTTCCCGGGAAGAGGAACGCCGCGCCGAAGAAGCCGCCGCCGCAGTTCATGCGGAAGAACCAATCGCATCGCCTACACCGGCCACCGGCAAGCCGAAATACGAAGCGCGCATTGATGTTCAAGTGGACCGCAACGCCGTTGTCTATCGCGACGCGAAAACGCGCTTGATGCAGCTCGGACTACTCGGCGATATGGCGATCGATATTACGCAAGGCACTGAAGCGTCCGGTCGCGCCCGTGACGGCGAAATTTTTGCCGGCGAACGCAACCCCGATCTCGGTGAAGCCGCCGCGAAAATGCTGGAAGTGATCAAGCCGGTTGCCGCCGAAGCGACCAATACGATGCAGGACCTGCAAAAGACCGCGCAAAACCTGAATCACATCACCGACGAAAATTCGGAATTAAATCAGGCATTGAGCCAGGTGAAACTGTTCGGCGAGCACATCGCCGACATGACCGCGCCCGATAGCGCTCTCTCGCATTCGCTCAACAACATCGAGAAGATCAGCAGCAGTCTGACCGAGAACGACAATATCAAGATCACGCTCCAAAATTTGCGCACGTCATCGGAGAAACTGAAAACGACGGTGAGCGATCTCGGACCGACCGGTAAAAACATCGCCGAGTTCAGTGAGACCATCAAATCTCAGCCGTGGCGTCTGATCATCCCAACCACCAAGAAATCTCCCCAAAAATCGCCCACCCCGAGCGATACCATCACCGTTCGCAAAACCGCCAAGCCAAAAGCAACGCCGTCCGGCGGCGGCCGCTGATCGCTAGGCCGCTTTCTTAGCTAAGCGCGATTCCAAAAACCGAAGCACTGCCTTCTCGCTCGAGCGAAGATCGACATCTTCTTTTTCGAGCGCGTCTTCGGTGAGTTGTTTCAGCCCCTCGATCGATTCTTGATCGAGATAGTTTTCAAAGATCGCCGGATGAACGTAGCACTTACGGCAAATCGCCGGGGTGTTGCCTAGAATCTGCGCGACCGCTTTGATCGCGGTGTTGATGTTCGATTTCGCCTGTTTCTTCGTCTCAAACTTTTCCTGGGCGTTGAGCGCGATTGCGGTAAGGACCGTTCCGGCCAGCGTCCGGAAATCTTTGGCGCTAAAATCTTCGCCGGTGATTTCGCGGAGATATTCGTTCACGTCCTGCGAGGTAACATCACGAATCTCGCCGCCGTCATCGACGTATTGAAACAAATCCTGGCCTGGCAAATCCTGAAGCTTCGAAATGATTTTCGCGATGTGCCGATCGGCCACGTCCACTTCGTGTTCCTTGCCGCTCTTGCCACGAAAACGAAAACGCAGCTTCGATCCCTTCACTTCCACATGTCGATCTTTCATCGTCGTCAGGCCGAACGATTTGTTGTCCCGCGCGTATTCTTCGTTGCCGATGCGAATGAAAGTGCGCTCGAGCAGTTGCACGACCGTCGCCAGCACCTTGTCTCGCGGCAATCCCGGCAGCTTCAAATCTTTCGCAACCCGTCTTCGGATTTTCGGCAACGCATTGCCGAATGCGATCATCCGGTCGTATTTGTTTTCGTCGCGAATTTCACGCCAACGCTCGTGATACAAATATTGTTTTCGACGGCGCGCGTCCCGACCGGTCGCTTGAATATGACAGTTTGGCGCCGGACAAATCCAAACGTCAGTCCATGCCGGCGGAATCGCCAGGCGTTTCAATCGCAAGAGTTGCTGCTCGTCCCGGATCGCTTTCCCTTCGTCGTCGAAATAATCGAAATCGTCGCCGCTCTTCTTGCGCGTGTAACCGGGGCGATCGTCGCTGACATAGCGCAGACCGGCCCCTTCGGCTGCGTCCATCGCTTCCGCGACGAGCTTCGCGCCGTTTCCATTCCCGTTTCGTTTTTTTGCGACTGCGGGCACGTAATGAATTCGCCGGCCGGGGATAAATCGGAGGCGTTATCCTTCGACGACGCGGAGAGCGCGTCTCTTCAATTCACGAGCCGTAGCTCTTGGTGAATTTTTTCTTCGACTCGCCTTCGGCGGGCGGCGCTTCGGGTGTGACTGGTGGCTGCTCTGGGGCCGATGATGTCGAACTTTCTGTTTCGGGTTCAGGCGCGGGCTCCTTTGGCTGCGTGGCACCGCCTTTCTGAACGTGCTGGGAAACCTCGACGTAGATCATCTGCAGATTCGACAGCGTATTTTTGAGCACGGTCATCTCGTCGGTCGTCAGATTGCCGCGCGTTTTTTCCTGAATCATTGATAACTGATCGATAAACATCTTCGCGAGCTCGAGGTTTACTTCGCCCTCGCCCGTTTTCGGGTTCGGAATCTGTCCAAGAAACAGCGCCGCGTTCTGCGCGTGCATCATGACGAACTCAATAAAGCGCTGTGAAAGCTCGCCGCTTTGAGTGCTGGTTTGGACTTCAGCCATACAAGAAAGTGACCAGTGACATGTGACAAGTGATGAGCTTCCTTAGCACATCATTCTGGTCTCGTCACACGTCACACGTCACTTGTCACTCTTGGTCGGTGGTCGCACCGTCGCCAAAACGTACGGTTGATCGCGAAAGTATTTCGCCGCGACCTGCTTGATCTGATCAAGCGTCACCGCCTCAGTGTCGCGCTCGAGACTTTTGTAATGATCGAAGCCGAGACCGTAAAGCTCATCGAGCGTGCATTGATAACCGAACGCATCGTTGCTCTGCATCGCGATCTCGTGTTGGCCGATCAATTTCTTTTTCGCGCGCGCCAATTCCTGCTCGGTCAATCCTTCGGCCGCGAGCTTGTTGATCTCATCGAGCAACGCCGTTTTCACCGGCTCAAGTTTTTGCGGGTCGGTCCCGAGATAAAACGCGAACAATCCCGGCACGAGCCCTTGCATTTGGCTTGCGCCGACGTAATAGGCCAGTCCCATTTGCTCGCGGATGCGAATGAAAAATCGGGAGCCGAGGTCGCTGCTCGCTTCGTCGATCAGCTCGAGTGCATGTCGATCTTTGTTGAACATATCGACGCCGCGATAACCAATCATGATCACAGCCTGGGCTTTTTCCTTTCTGCTCTCGACCGTTTCGGTTTTGGTGAATGCCGTCGCGGGCTTCAGATCGGTGAGCGCGAGCGCGCCCGGTTTCATTTTGCCGAGCGCCTGTTCGAATAATTGTTTTACTTCGTTCGCGTTCACGTTTCCAAAAACCGCGACCACGCCGTTTTTCGCGACCAGGTATTTGTCACGGAAAGCGATCAGATCTTTCTGAGCGAGGTGCTGCACCGCTTCGGGCGAACCATTCGCGCGCAACGCGTAAGGATGATCGTGAAAGAGCGCTTGCCGCAATATATTGCGCGCGACGGTGGTCAGCTGCTCTTCCTCCTGTTTGATCCCGGCGATCTGGACCTGTTTTTCGCGCGCGACCGCGTTCTCAGGAAAATTCGCGTTCAACAAAACGTCGGCCAGCAAATCGACGCCGATTTTCAGGTCAGGCTTCATCACACGAACGCCCACGCTCATGCTGTTGTTGCCGGCGTCGGTTGAAATTGAGCCGCCAATTGCTTCGATTTGATCCGCAATTTGTTCGGCGGTCCGCGTCTTGGTGCCTTTGACCAGAGTGCGCGCGGTCAATCGCGTGATTCCATTCGTCTCCGGAGTTTCGGCGAGCAGTCCGCTTCGGAACGCGGCCGTAACTGAAACCAATGGCAAACGCGCATCCTCGCGCACAAGCAGGCGAAGACCATTTGAAAGCTCGAACTTTTGCACTTCGGCCGCGGCGGGCGCCTTCGCACTCTCCTGCTTCGCGCCGAGCGAACCTTTCGGGTTCAACGACGCGATGGTCAGGTTTTGATCGACCAGATATTTGGAGGCGACACGGCGGATGTCGTCGACGGTCACCTTTTGGATGGCGTCGAGATAATCGCGGCTGAAGTCCAGATTGCGGGTCAGGAACCAGTTCGATCCGATATCGGACGCTTGCCCGCGCATGGTAGTGAGCGCGCCGAGATGGTTCGCGAGCGACATCTTCTGCGCTTTCAGCAATTCATCCGCGGTCACGCCTGCTTGTTTGACTTCGTCGATGATCTGCAAAATCAATTTCTGCGCGTCGTCACGCTTCTTTGGATCGACCGTCGCATCGACACCGAACAAGCCGGGATCGCCCGGCGTGTAGGAAAACGCCGAGACGCTGAAGGCGAGACCTGCTTGTTCGCGCACGCGGCGATACAAACGCGAACTGCGTCCCTCACCGAGAATTCCGGCCAGTAAGTCGATCGCGGGGACATCGGGATGCGTGATTTCCGGAATGTGCCAGGCGAGCGCGAGCCTACTCAGCTCCGTCGCGAACTCATTATGAATTTCGCGGCGGCCGAGCTGCGGCGGTTCGTCCGGAACGAAAACCGGCCGCAAAGATTTCTCGGGATAATCTTTGAAATAATCTGCGAGCTGTTGGTGAATTTTTTCCGCGTCGACATCGCCCACCACAATGAAGGTGAGATTGTTTGGCACGTAGCGCGATTTGTAATACTGCATCACCTGCTCTTGCGTGAGCTGATTGTAAATTTCCATCTCGCCGATCACCGGCAGTCGGTAGGGATGCTTTTGATAAGCTGTCGCGAACAAGAGCAGCGTCGTCATCCGGTCGGGATCGTCCAGATTCATCGCGAACTCGCGCCGGATCACTTCCTGTTCCTTGTTGTATTCTTCCGGCGGTAAAGTCGAATTCATCATCGCGTCGGACAAAACCAAGAGCGCGGCTTCGACGCCAGCTTTCGGCACGTCGATCCAAAAAACAGTGCGATCGAAAGAGGTGTAGGCGTTGATGTAACCGCCGACGTCCTGGATTTTTTGCGCGATATCATTCGCCTTCTGCGTCTTCGTTCCTTTGAAGAGCATGTGCTCGAGAATGTGCGAGAGGCCGGCGCCGAGTTTGTCGTCCTCGTAAATGCTACCGGTGCCGCACCAGGCCTGCACGCTCGCGACCGGCGCGCTCCGATCTTCCTGAACGAGCAAAGTCAGACCGTTCGGCAAAACAAACTTCTTCGCCGCGCTCGGCGGAAACGTGATCACGTCCGACTTCTGGCCGTTCTTGTTCGGCGCAGCTGGAGTTTGTTTCGAGCCCACTGCTTTCAAGTTCACCATGCTAAACGCGATTGCACAAACCAGCGCCACCCGCGGCGCTTTGCCGATCATACAGTTTTGGGCGCCGGCAAACTTTTTGGAGCTGGAACCTTTTTCTCCGGAGCAAACGGCTTCACG
>DATEWZ010000138.1:0-20192 GCA_035257485.1 Chthoniobacterales bacterium | reverse complement strand
GAGTTACTGGGCGGCGAGGCGAAACAAAATGCGGAAACGATCGAAGGAATTCTTTCCGGTAAGATTTCCGGCGCGAAACGCGACATGACAATCGTCAACGCGGCCGGGGGATTTGTCGTCGCCGGCCTGGCGAAGGATTTGAAGGCAGGAATTGAGCTTGCTCGCGAGGAAATCGACAGCGGCCGCGCGCTCGAAAAATTGCGCGCTCTTCAGGAATTTCGCGCGAAAACTTCGGAGTAAGTCCGATCGAGGTTTTTCAACAACGCGATCGCAAATTGCTGCCGATCAATTTGTCGATCTAAAGCGATCGCCAGCGAGATCGCGCGCTCGCGAAGCTCGTTCGAGAAATCTTCAGCTTGGTGATTTATATTTACGCCGATGCCGACAATCGCGATGTGTGGCCCGTTTTTCTGGGCACGCATTTCCACGAGAACCCCGGCGACTTTTTTGCCGGCAAGCATGACGTCGTTCGGCAGCTTCACCGTCGCAGGGAGTGTGAATTTCTTCGAAATCGTCTGGGCGATGGTGCGGGCGGTCCATTCCGCCAGCCGCGGCGATTCTGCGATGTCGATCTTCGGTCGAAGCAAAAACGAAAACCAAAGTCCAAATCGGGGCGCGGATTCCCAGGAATTACTTCGCTGGCCGCGCCCGGCGGTCTGGCGTTCGGCAAACACGGTCAAGCCTTCGCGCGTTGCCGACGAAACGCGCTCCAAGACGGCGTCGTTGGTCGAAGTCGTTTCGTCGAGAACGAAAATTTCGCGGCCAATGATCGCAGAATCGACATCGGCCCGGATTTTGTCGGCGTTGAGCGCGTCGGTTGCGCTCATGAAGCAATCGGTTTGAGCTCGAGCGAGAAATCAATCGCGCGCGGCGAGTGGGTGAGCGCTCCGATGGAAATGTAATCGACCCCGGTGGCGGCGATTTGCCTGATGTTTTTCAACGTGACGCCGCCGCTCGCTTCGAATTTCACTTTGTGTTTACCGAGCGCGATCGCTTCGCGGATCTGCGCCGGCGTCATGTTGTCGAGCAGGATCACGTCGATCCCGTCGATCTCCAAAAGCGCATGAACTTGTTCGAGCGTGTCGGCTTCGACTTCGATTTGAATCTTCGGCTTCGCTTCGCGAAATTTGCGGACCGCTTTTGCAAAGGATTCGAATTCATCCGTGGTGGCGAGATGATTGTCCTTCAACATCACCATGTCGAACAAACCGAAGCGATGGTTCTGGCCGCCGCCGGCAACAACCGCCGCCTTCTCAAGCGCTCGCAGGCCGGGCGTCGTCTTGCGCGTGTCGAGAATTTTCACGTGCTCGTTCGCGGCCGCTTCGACGAACCTGTGCGTCATCGTTGCGATGCCGGACAAGCGTTGTAAAAAATTCAGAGCGACGCGTTCGGCTTTGAGGATTGATTGCGCCGGGCCGCGAAGCTCCATCACGATTTCGTCAGGATGCGCCTCGCTTCCGTCTTTTCGCTCAGTCGCAACTTCAATTGCTGGGTCGACCCGGCGAAAAACTTCGGCCGCGGTTTCAATGCCCGCGAGGATCGCCCGCTCGCGGGCGACGATTCGTGCGGTTGCCTGTTGATCTTTGGAAACAAAAAAGTCTGACGTGAGATCGCCGGCACCGATGTCTTCCCGCAACGCGATGTTTATTGGATCGACAACTTGCGATTTCATACCGTCGCCGTCTTTCCTGGCGCTTGATAAATGCGGCGCCCGCGGACGTAGGTTTCGAGGTTCGCCGCCGGGCCACCGCGATAAATGCAGAGCGCGATGACATCCTCGGGCGCGAGTTTGGCCAGGCCGTTATGATTTTCGTAGGGCAACAGCGTCGTAAGATCGACAACGATCAGATCGGCTTCCTTGCCGGCGTCGAGCGTGCCGATGATTTTGGATTTTCCGAGCGCGCGCGCGCCGCCATGAGTGCCGAGGTAAAACGCTTCACTCGGACGAAGCGGCCGCAGATTCGGCTCGTAAGCCGTCCGCGCTTTTTGAACTTCGATCGCCGCGCGCATCACCTGCCACATGTTCACTTCCGGACCGCCTGCAACGTCGGAACCGAGCCCGACGTTGATTCCCGCTTTCAGGAGTTGATCAAGTTTCATCAAACCGCCGCCAAGGAAAAGATTCGAGCTCGGACAATGCGCCACGCTTGATTGCGCGGCCGCGATTGCGGCGATCTCGCGCGGGTTCAGGTGAATGCAATGGCCGAGCACGGTGTGCGCGGTGAGCATTCCGCATTTCTCATAAACGTGGGTGTAATCGCGCGCGTTCAGGTAAAGATGATGAACTTTCTCAAGCTCCTCACGATTTTCGGCGAGATGGGTTTGCAGATAGGCGTCGAGCCGCGCTGCAAGCTCCGCCGCGCATCGCATCATTTTTTCTGAACAGGTAACCGCAAAGCGCGGACTGAACGCGTACTCGAGCCGGCCATCTTCAGCGCGGTGCCATTTGCGGCAGAGGCGTTCGCTTTCGAGCAACGAGATTGAGAGGACCTTTTTCGGCTGAATCTGTCCATACGAGCCGATATCCATCATCATCTTACCGAGAATCGCGCGAATGCCGCTGTCCCGCGCGGCTTCGAATCCGATCTCGCAGCTATCTTCGTAGATCGCGGCGAAGGCCATAACGGTGGTGGTCCCGTTGCGCACTAGCTCGCGAAAAAACTGCGGCGCTTCGGTGCGCGCTTTCGGCCCGGTGAAATCGCGCTCAACCGGGAAGATGTGCTGGCGCAACCATGGCAGTAGCTCACTTTCGCCTCGCGCGACCGCGGAATATTGCGGCAAGTGAGTGTGGCAATCGATTAGCCCCGGAAAAATCGCAGCCGGTCGGCGGTCGGCCCATTGGATGTTAGGCCGCAATCGGCGCAGATCGTCGTAGTCCCCGACGTCGGAAATTTTTCCATTCTCGATCAGAACTGCACCGTTGGGTCGGCCGCGCAAACCGCCAAATTCCGGCGCGTCAATCAGATAGCCGCGGAGTCCGAACGGGCTGTTATCGCTCTGCATAAGCCGCGGCCGCTATAAAACCACTTCGGCCGGTTGCGCCGCAATAAGTTATTCACAAGCAGCTCCCCCCGGGCGGCGTTTCGAGTACAAAAAAAAGATTCGGGCAGCGCACGCCAAGGAGAAACAGCAAATACAAGAAACGTGCAACCGCCCGAATCGCCTTAACCTGTTAACTTAGACCCCGGCCAGGGTCTGACGTTCGAATTTATTACGAATTTTTCGGGCTTGCTCTGACCCCCACGCTTTCAGGCACTTACAGCTGCATCTCCTGTTGAACGGAAGCCTGGGCCCGGGTCGCCTCATCTCTCACTTCCTGCATCAGCGACTTGAATTCGCACTTCTCGAGCTCCTTGATCAACGCTGGGTAGTCGGGCGTGATTTCGAGATCGTCGATCGGCATCGGCAGCTCCATGTGACAATCAAGCTCAACCATTTGCCGGTTCTGCTCGATTTGCTCCCGGGCGGCGATCAGTTTCACGCGCATTTTGTCGCTCTTCACCTTGTCGATTTTGGCCAGCAAGTTATCGAGTCCGCCGAATTCGTTGATCAATGCGGACGCGGTCTTGCGCCCCAGACCGGCAACGCCGGGAATGTTGTCCACCGAATCGCCGGTCAACGCCAAGACGTCACCGATCATTTTCGGCGGTACGCCCCATTTCGTAGTCGCTTCGGCTTCGCCGAGGAGCGCGAAGGCGTCCTTCGGTGAAGCAAGATCGGCCTTGGCCGTTGTATAAACTTTCACACACGGGCCGATCAGTTGATACAAATCCTTGTCGTTGGTCGCGAGGATGACCTCCATTCCTTTGCGTTTGCAGGCTGCCATCGCGTAACAACCCATCAAATCGTCGGCCTCGGTATTCGGCAGCGAAATATTTTTGAACCCGATCAGCTCGGTCAACGTCTCCTGGATGAACTCGAGCTGCGGCACCATCGGCAACGGCATTTCTTTGCGCGTCTCCTTGTAGGCCGGCTGCAATTTTACTCGGCGTTCCGGCATTCCTTCGTCCCAAAAAACCGCGCCCAGCTCCGGCTGCAGATGTTTTAACATCAAGCGCAGGGTTTTGGTGAAACCGAAAATTGCGTTCGTCGGCTCGCCTTTGGAATTCGACAAGTTCGGGATCGCGAAAAACGATCGGTAAACGTAATAATGGCCGTCGATTAAAAGAAATCTCACGAGAGAACGTAGCCGCTCCGACACGGTCGACAATCGCACGTTCTCTTGCTCTTACTCTTGCTCATGCTCATGCTCTATCAGCACGGATGAGCGAGATTAAGAGAAAGAGCAGGAGCAGGAGGTAAAGCGATGGCCGAGCAGTGGATCATTCGAGTTCAGGGAAAGGAATATGGCCCCGCCGATTTGCCGACGTTGCAGGAGTGGAAATCTGAAGGCCGCGTCTTGCCGACAAATCCCGCCCGCCAGGTCGATTTCGATCATTGGAAAACGGCCGGCGAAATTCCTGGTTTGTTTCAGATCGAGCCGCAGCCCATTCAAAAAGAGGTCAGAGGTCAGCAGTTCGCCGGGGGCAAACTTTACGGCGGGAGGCCGCGGAGTCGGCTTAGGGAAGCCGGTGACTCAACTTGGGAACGCGAGAAGTCAGAGGTCGGAAGCGGCGAACAACAACTTCGGGCAAGACCGCCGGCCCTGAACGTTCTGGTCGAAACATTCCGGATTTATTTCCGCGGATTTTTCCAATTCCTCGGGCTCTCGTTGCTCGGCATCGTCCCGATTCTGTGCGGCGAATTCACCAGCCGGTTCACCGACACCGCTTCGGCGGCGAATGTCGATCTTCGTACGCTTGTCGTGTGGGCATTTGGAATGTGCATGCTCACGTTGCGGATCGTTTTGATTCCGGTTTACGTCGCGGGCATTCAGATTCTAACGGCCGAGCTCGCGACGGGACAGCGCATCGGTTTCTTCCGCGTTCTTAATGGCGCGGTGAAATATTGGCCGCGCGTCGCAGGTCTCGGCTTGTTTGTCTGGGGCGTGTTCTTTTTGCTCTTTGTCTTCGCGTTTGGAATCGCGGTGATGGTGGTCACCTCGGCCACGCTCGTCTCGGTCGTGATCGCGCTCGGTTTGCTCGTGATCCAGGTTTGGTTGTTCACGCGATTTTTTATCAACGTGCTTTTCTGGCAACAGTTCGCCGTCCTCGAAAACTCGAACGCGATCGATTCATTGCGCGAAAGCAGAAACCTCGCGAGGAGCGGGCAGGATCTTCCCTGGTATCAACGCCCGATGTGGCGCGGCGCGTTCATCGTCTCGCTTTGGTACGCGTTCGTGATCGCACTCAGTCTCACCGTTTTGTGGCCAACCTTGCAAGCGCAGTGGCCACTCGTTCAGGATTATCTAAATCAACTGACTCAGACATCGGATCCGCAGGCGGTTCTGCAAAAACTCAACGCGAGTCTTCAGGCGTCGCAAGCTTCGCACGGTTTCGATTATCGTGCGCTCGCGCTGAACATCGGCGAACGAATTTTGCAACCTCTCCTCGGCATTGCCTTCGTCGTCCTTTATCTCGACAGCCGGCGAGAAGAAGAACCCTAGCGTTGAGGCGCTGCTTCAAGATTACGGCGGGAGTGCGTGAGCGCGAAGACGCGAATCGCACTAGGGAAGCCGGGCATTTGGATGAAATCCAAGCTTCGCTTCAGAACAAGCTGTAGATGAACGGAGCGAGCGCGGAGCTGCTCGCGAAAATCAATAAACCGCCGAGCAGCAAGAGAAAGATCAGGATCGGCGCGATCCACCAGCGTTTGCGCGCGCGGAGGAATTGAAAAAACTCGTTAATGATCGCGAATCTGCTCATTGCTCTCGGTTAAAGTGCAAATGATTCGCCCGAGAGTAAAGGGCTTTCAGAACTGTTGTTCGTAGCTCTCGGCTTTTTTCGGTCCCGCTTCACATCGAATCCAGTAGCTCATTGCCTCGCGGTGCAATTTCCGATTCAAAAAGTCTCTGCCAAACAAGCGCCCGATGAGGGCAATCGGCGTCACGAGGAGAAAGAAGCAAATAGTCAAAAGCACGCGCGCCATGATGAATCCGAGCGTGAACGCGACCGACATCCACGCGATGTAAACGTATTTCAACGCGGCGGGAGCGACCGTGCCGAACAGAATCAGAATAATGCCCGGCCAAAGCAAAAACGGATAACTCGGTTTGTGTCGCAGCAAGAAAAGAAGTCCGAGCGCGACAAAAACGCCGCCGACCATCAACCCGAACTTCCGCAAATCGCGCGCTCCGGTTTTGAGTTCCTGAATTTCCTTTAAGATCGACATCGTCTAATCGAGTTCGAATTCCCGGAGCCAGTCGATGTCCTTTTCGAGCGGCTTTTGGTCTTTTTTCTCCAAAAGAAAGTTTCCGAGGAGCAAATAATCCATGTTCGTCCGCATGAAACAGGTGAAGGCGTCTTCGGGCGCGGCCACGATCGGCTCGCCGCGAACGTTGAACGAGGTGTTGATGATGACCGGGCAGCCGTACTTTTCATCGAAACGTTTGATCATTCGATAAAACATTGGCTGATGATCTTCGGTCACCGTTTGGACTCGCGCCGAATAATCGACGTGCGTCACGGCCGGAATTTCCGAGCGAATCGCGAGCAATTTTTCCAACCCGAAACGCTTGTTTTCTTCGGCAGTCATTTCACGGCGCCGATTCTTCGCGACCGGCGCGACGAGCAGCATGTACGGGCTCTCCGTTTCCATTTCGAACCAGGTCGATGATTTTTCCCAGAGGACCGACGGCGCGAATGGTCGAAAACTTTCCCGGAATTTAATTTTCAGATTCATCACTTCCTGCATCTCCGGCGACTGCGCGTCGCCGATGATTGAGCGCCCGCCCAACGCGCGCGGGCCAAATTCCATTCGACCGAAAAACCAGCCGATCACTTTCTGCGCGTGAATGAGATCGGCGATTTTTTCGGGAAGCTCGGCATCCGTTAATTCGGTGAAGGGGATATTCTGCTTTTGGAGATAAGCGCGGATTTCATCTGCCGAATAGGCTGGGCCAAGATATGAGCCGCATTGCGAGTCGCGCGCGCCATCGGCTTCGCGCTTTTGATCGACAATCTGATGCCACGCGAACAATGCCGCGCCGAGCGCGCCGCCCGCGTCGCCGGCCGCGGGCTGGATCCAGATTCGGTCGAAAATCTTTTCGCGAAGAATTAATCCGTTCGCGACGCAGTTGAGCGCGACACCGCCGGCGAGACACAAATTTCGTTGCCCGGTTTCTTTGCGGACGTGGCGCGCCATTCGCAACATGATCTCGTCCGTCACGTCCTGGATCGATCGTGCCAGATCCATATCGCTTTGCGTCAATTTCGATTCCGGTTTCCGCGGCGCCCGACCGAACAGCTCATTAAACGCGGCATTCGTCATCGTCAGACCAACGCCATAGTTGAAATACTTCATGTTCAGCCGAAACGATCCGTCCTCTTTGAGATCGATCAGCTTGCGGAGAATGAGATCGACATATTTCGGTTGGCCGTAGGGCGCGAGCCCCATCAGTTTGTACTCGCCGGAGCTGACCTTGAATCCGGTGAAATAAGTAAACGCCGAGTAAAGCAATCCGAGCGAGTGGGGGAAACGGATCTCGGCCAGCATTTGAATCTTGTTGCCGCGCCCGACGCCGTAGCTCGTCGTCGTCCATTCACCGACGCCGTCGATCGTTAAAAAAGCGGCTTCTTGAAATGGCGACGGAAAAAATGCGGACGCGGCGTGCGATTCGTGATGTTCCGGAAAAAGAATTTTGCAGTCGCAGCCCAGCTCGCGGCGAATCAATTCTTTCATCCAGATCCGTTCTCGGATCCAAAGCGGGATCGCCATCAAAAAACTTTGCAGGCCGGCCGGCGCGTAGGCGAGATAACTATGTAGAATGCGATCGAACTTGAGGAATGGCTTTTCGTAGAAGGCGACAAGATCGAGACCGTTCACGCGGATGCCGCCTTCGCGCAGGCAATAATCGACCGCATGTTTCGGAAAACTCGCGTCGTGTTTTTTGCGGGTGAATCGTTCTTCCTGAGCCGCGGCGATGATTTCTCCGTCGCGAACGAGACACGCCGCGCTGTCGTGATAAAAAGCCGAGATGCCGAGAATGTTCACCGGTGCGCGTAATAATCGGTCGAGGCGCGCGCTTCGTCGGTATCGACGATGAACTTTGCGAACAACGCGTGGCCTTCCGAAGTAAAATGATGATCGGGGTTGAACAAATTGAGGCCCGCACTGGAAGCTTTGAAAAATTCCGGATACGGCTCGCGATAACTCACGCCGATCTCGTTCAGGCCGGCTGCGAGCAACGGCGCGAATGGATGATTCTCCGGCGAATGTTTCACGATGTGCGCTTCGTAGGGAATGAAAACGACCGAGAACTGCGCGTTATGCACTTCGACCTCCTCCTTCAGTTTCTTGATAATCGCGATCGTGAGTTTGATTCCGGCGCGGTCTGAATCCGACACGGTGACATCTAGCTCAGGCTTGTGTTTCTTCGGAAAAAGCGCGTCCGTTAGACCTGCGAAACCTTCCGCCATCATATTGGCGACGCGACTCCGCCGATACAGCTCGTCTCGAAAAGTGCGAAACTTCGAATCGTGCACGTGTTCGTTGTGCAGAATCAATTGGTCGCCTTCGAGCCGGAAGAACGGTTTGAGATGACTGTATTGCATTGAGGCAACGTTGTTATCGACGTCGTTGTAGAGCGTAAACGCCAGCACCACTTGATCGATCTCGAAGCGTTCTCCGGTGCGCAAATAAAACAAATATTCCTGATCGGTTCCGTAACCGGAGACACCAGCATTGATGATTTCGTTTTCGGTCCGATGAACTTGTGGCGCGCTAAATAAGTCATCCTGGTTCGCGCCGAAGCCCCAGATGTAAGAATCGCCCAGGACAAGGATCCGCTTCTTTCCTGGCGCTCGTTTCAACTGCATCTCATCCGGTCCGCGCAGGCCGAACTGATTTTGGTGAACCACGAACCGTTTTCGATCGACCGATTGTTGGCCGCTGATGTTTTCCAGTGGCGCCCAACCTAGTTCGTGATCAAACCGGCAGAAAAAATTTCGTTCGCCGATTGAATACCGCAAACGCGCCGGGATGAAAATTTGCAGGATCGCTTCAAAAAGCAGCGCGACGATCGCGAAGCTGATCAGAATCGCGACGAGTCGAAATAGAAAAGCTTTGAGCGACCCTCCGTCGCGCGGCGATCTCACTGATGAGAGTAGTAATTGGTCGAGGCGCGCGCCAGATCGGTGTCGGTCACAAACTTGGCGAACAACTCGTGGCCCGCGGCGTTGAAATGATTGTCCGGCGGATGAAACAATTCCGCGCCACCCGTCACAGCCTTGTAGAATTCCGGATACGGTTCGCGATAATTCACTCCCATCTGCGTTAGTCCGGCCGCGATCAAAGGGACAAAAGGATGATTATCGGGCAGGCGTTTCTCGATGCGTTTCTTAAAAGGAATAAAGACAACGTAGAACTCCGCGCCATGCGCTGCGACCGCTTCCTTTAATTTCTTGATGATCGCAAGAGTCAATTCAATACCGGCCTTGTCGGCATCGGACACAACAAAGTTGGGTTGCGCCATCTTCTCTTCCCGTTTCGGTACAATGGAACGGCCAAATCCGTGGAGTCCTTTTGTAAAAAGATTCCAAACTCGGCATTCTCGATCGACGCGGCGAATGAAGTTGTGAACAGGGTTGTTGATCACGTGATCGTTATGCAGGACCAACTCGCCGTTATTTAAAGTAAAGTAAGGCTTGAGATAAGAATACTGCTTCGAGGCGAGATTGTTGGCGACGTCGTTGTAAGGTGTGAACACCAAGACCACTTGATCGACATCGAACTTTTGGCCAGTCCGCAAATAGAACAAATACTCCTGATCGGTGCCGTACCCGGGAACGCCGCCGTTGATGAATTCATCGGTCGTTCCGTGCACTCTCGGATTCGTGAAAATATCATCCTGGCCCGCGCTCACTCCCCAGACGTAGGAATCGCCCAGCACGAGAATCCGTTTCTTTCCGGGTGTCTTTTCGAGCTGCATGTCGTTCGGCCCGCGCAGTCCGAATTGATTCTGGTGTAGAACGAATCCGCTTCTTTTCTCGACGAAGTTGAGGTTTTCCAGCGGCACCCAACCCAAATCGTGATCGAAGCGACAGAAAATATTTCGTTCAGCAATAGGTTTGCCGCCGCCCGGCGCGAATATTCTCAGCGCGAATTCTGCTAAAGCCGCTACGATCAGGATGCTGATTAGGACGGCGACCAACCGAAATAGAATCGCTTTAAACACTGGCTCCTATTCCTGAATCCACCGTTTCGATTTTCTTAGCCGGGGATTGTTCTCATGCCGTGAAGCTTTCCGCCGAGCCAGCATTGCGGAAGCGCGAGCACAACGAGGGCAATCGGGTACCATCTCGGTCCGAGTTCCATATTCCAAGTTGCAATCAGGCCAATTAACCCCAGGACAACGCCGACCCAACCGAGGATCAGCGCATGGCGCATCGGACGATTCGGCGCGAGCCGAGCAGTGAGATATGCACCGGCAACGCTGATCACGATGCGATACGACGTCGCAAGCAAGGCGAGCGCGTCGGTGAGTTTTCCGTTTGCCGGATAAACGTGGAGTACGTGCAACAAGAGGTCGACGAGCGTTGTTACGACGACAATGAACAAAACGCCGGCGGCGACCGCCCAAACACTTTTCCACATATCAATTCAGCGCGAGATACGCTGAGAGGCCATGTGCGCCGCCTTCTCTCCCGAAGCCGCTTTCTTTGTAACCGCCGAACGGACTCGTCGGATCGAATTTGTTGAAAGTGTTCGCCCAAACCACGCCGGCGCGAAGTTTGTTCACGATTTTGAAAATCTTTGAGCCTTTGTCGGTCCAAACGCCGGCGCTGAGGCCGTAGGGAATATTATTCGCGCGCTCGATCGCTTCCTCCGGCGTGCGGAAAGTCATCACGCTCAAGACCGGTCCGAAAATTTCTTCCTGCGCGATCCGGTGCGACATCGTTACTCCGATGAAAAAACTCGGCGGATAAAAATAACCCTTGGCCGGCAATCGCAGCCGCGGCTGAGTCAACTTCGCTCCTTCTTGCACGCCGCTGTCCACCAGCTCGCAAATCTTGTCGAGCTGCATCCGTGAATTGATCGCGCCGATGTCGGTGTTCTTGTCGAGCGGATTGCCGACGCGCAACGTCTGAATGCGGTCGCGCAACTTGCGAATGACCGGCGCGAACACGCCTTCCTGCACGAACAAGCGCGAGCCGGCGCAGCAGACGTGGCCCTGATTGAAATAAATTCCGGAAATGATTCCTTCGACCGCTTGATCGATCGGCGCGTCTTCAAAAATAATGTTGGCCGCTTTGCCGCCGAGCTCGAGCGTCAGTTTCTTTTTTGTGCCCGCGACTGTGCGCAAGATTCGTTTCCCAACTTCCGTCGAACCGGTGAACGCGATCTTGTCGATATTAGGGTGTTCGACCATCGCACGACCGGTCTCGCCGGCGCCGGTCACAATGTTGACCACGCCCTCGGGCAATTCCGCTTCCTGGAAAATCTCCGCGAGATGCATCGCGGTGATCGAAGTTGTCTCCGCCGGTTTGAGCACGCAGGTGTTTCCGCAGGCGAGCGCGGGAGCGAGTTTCCATGCCGCCATCAACAATGGAAAATTCCAGGGAATGATTTGACCGGCGACGCCGAGTGGCCGTGGATCACGTCCCGGAAAGGCGTATTGAAGTTTGTCGCACCAACCCGCGTGATAAAAAAAGTGCGCCGCGACCAGTGGAAGATCGACATCGCGAGATTCCTTGATCGTTTTGCCGCCGTCCATCGATTCGAGAACCGCGAGCTCGCGCGATTTCTCCTGAATCAAACGTGCGATGCGGTAGAGATATTTTCCGCGTTCGCGTCCCGACATCTTGCCCCACACGCCATTGAAAGCGAGTCGCGCCGATTTCACGGCAAGATCGACATCGCGCGTGCTGCCGTCGGCGATCTCGGCCAGCGTTTCTTCGGTCGCGGGATTGATTGAGTCGAAATATTTGCCCGAGCGCGGCTTCACGAACTTTCCGCCGATGAAAAGTTCGTATTTCGATTTGAGCTTGATGTAGCTGTGCGCTTCCGGCGCCGGCGCGTAATCCCAGCGATTGCCAAAATTCAATTTCCGCCGCGCGAGCGGAAGGGGCACGCGATACTCGATCGGCTTGTGCTCGGGGACCACGATCACGCGCGTGCGCGAACCGTTCTTGCGCGATGCGACTTTGCGCTTTGGACGCCGGCGTTTCATGGAAGCGAGAAATAATCAGCGCCCTGATAGCGGCCGTCCACGGTTTTCACGATTTGCATTAGGACGTCGTTGACCAACGTGCTCGCACCAAACCGAAACAAATCCGCCGTCAACCAGTCATCGCCGAGCGTTTCTTTTACCATCACCAAATAGGCGAGCGCTTGTTTCGCAGTCCGAATTCCGCCCGCCGATTTCATTCCGATTCGCATTCCGGTTTCGTAAAAGAAATCGCGGATCGCTTCCAGCATCACCAACGTGACCGGCATCGTTGCCGCCGGCGAGATTTTTCCGGTTGAGGTTTTGATGAAGTCGGCGCCGGCGCGCATCGCGATTTCGCTCGCGAGCCTAACATTGTCGTAGGTTTGCAGCTCGCCCGTTTCGAGAATCACTTTCAAATGCGCCCTGCCGCATGCTTCTTTGGTCGCGGCGATTTCGTCGAAGACGCTGTTGTAATCGCCGGCCAAAAAAGTTCCGCGATTGATCACCATGTCGATCTCATCCGCGCCGTCATGCGCCGCGCTCCGCACCTCCTGAAGTTTTAATCGCACTGGCATCAGGCCAGTCGGAAACGCAGTCGCGACCGAGGCGACTTTGACGCCGGAGTTGCCGAGAAATTTCTTCGCGAAGCGGACGAGATTTGGATAAACGCAGACCGCGGCGCACGGTGGGACTTCGTAGCGCGGATCGAGCGGCCGCATGGCTTTGCGGCAAAGGAACGCGATTTTTCCCGGCGTATCCTTTCCCTCAAGCGTGGTCAGATCCATCATCGAGACCGCGAGTTTCAGCCCCGCGAGTTTGGCCGAGGTCTTGATACTGCGTTTGGCAAACGCGCCCGCGCGTTCCTCGACCATTACTTGATCGACAACAGGCGCCGGCCGCGCCGCATTTCGCTGGCGGCAAACGCTTTCTGGTCGCGTAATCGTTTTCATTGTGCCGGTAGAGGCTGGTTCCGAAAAACTGCGCAGGTGGCGGCCACTCTCAGGCCGCAATCCGATTCTTACCTCAAAGGCGGTCACTAAAGCAATGCAGACGTTCCTCTCCTTCCTCGCCATTTCCGATCCATCTCCGCGCGTCCTCATGATCATTGGCGCGCTTAGTCTTGGATTGCTGGCTGTTTTCCTGCGCCACAAACTCGGTTGATTCGCGAACAATCGCGGATTGCGTGTTGTGAAGGCGTGATGGATAACAAACATCGCGCCTTTTATGACTACCGTTAAGACCTGGCCCGGAAAACCGTATCCGCTCGGTGCGACGTGGACCGGCGACGGCGTCAATTTTGCAATCTCTTCCGAGCGCGCCAGCGGGGTCGAACTTTGTTTGTTCGACAGTCTCGATGCGCCGAAAGAAATGGTGCGCGTGCAGTTCCGCGAGCAAACCGAAAAAATCTGGCACGCGTTTCTGCCCGAGATTCGTCCGGGACAACTTTATGGTTATCGCGTTTACGGTCCGTTCGATCCGACCCACGGACTTCGATTCAACGATTCGAAGGTCTTGCTCGATCCATACGCGAAAGCGATCGCGGGCGAGATCAAATGGTCGGACGAAATGTTCGGCTACGTCGTCGGCGATGCGGCGGAAGATCTTTCGCGTGATTCGCGCGACAACGCCTGGGCGATGCCGAAGTGTGTCGTTGTCGATCCTGAATTCAACTGGGGCCGGGTGAAACGGCCGAACACGCCGCTTTCGGAGACGGTGATCTACGAAGTGCACGTTAAGGGATTTACCAAACTGTGGAACGAGATCCCGGAAAAATTGCGCGGCACGTATGCCGGAATCGCGAATGAAAACGCGATCCGCTATTTGAAAAATCTTGGCGTGACTGCGGTCGAGCTTTTGCCGGTGCATACTCATCTCAATGACAAAGCGCTGGTCGATCGAGGTCTGACGAATTACTGGGGTTACAATTCGATCGGCTATTTCGCGCCGCATGCGCCCTATTCGAGCAATCGCGAGCCGGGCGCGGAAGTCGTCGAGTTCAAGGGAATGGTGCGCAACCTTCACGCCGCCGGCCTCGAAGTGATTCTCGACGTCGTTTACAACCACACCGGCGAAGGAAATCATCTTGGCCCGACCGTTTGCTTTCGCGGCGTCGATAACTCCAGCTATTACCGGCTGCGCGCGGACAATCCGCGTTTCTATTTGGATTACACCGGCACCGGCAACACGCTGGACACGCTGCATCCGCGCACCTTGCAGATGGTGATGGACAGCCTGCGTTATTGGGTGAACGAAATGCGCGTCGATGGTTTTCGATTCGACCTCGCGTCGGCGCTTGCGCGTGACGGCAGCGGCGTGAATCGATTTCACGCTTTCTTCAAATGCATCCAGCAAGACCCGATTTTGTCGCAGGTGAAATTAATCGCGGAACCGTGGGATGTTGGCGACGGCGGTTATCAGGTCGGAAATTTTCCGCCGCCGTTCGCGGAATGGAACGGGAAATATCGCGATGCGATGCGCGGTTTTTGGCGCGGAGACGAAGGTCTCATCGGTGAGGTCGGTTATCGATTGACTGGCAGCCCGGATCTTTATCAGGACGACGGCCGCCGTCCGTATCACAGCGTGAATTTCATCACTTCGCACGACGGTTTCACGTTGAACGATCTCGTCAGCTACAACGACAAACACAACGAGGCCAATGGCGAAGAGAACCGTGACGGCGATCCGAATAATCGTTCCTGGAATGCCGGCGTGGAAGGGCCGACCAACGATGTGAAGATCGAGAATTTTCGGCGACAACAGCAGCGCAATTTTTTGACGACGCTCTTTTTGTCGGAAGGCGTGCCGATGCTTTTGGGCGGTGACGAGTTCGGCCGGACGCAGAAGGGAAATAACAACGCCTATTGCCAGGACAACGAGATCAGCTGGCTCAATTGGCAATGGGACGCCAAACAAAAAATTTTGTTCGAGTTCACGCGAAAGCTGATTCAGCTCCGGCGCGAGCATCCGGTCTTTCGGCGGCCGAAATTTTTTGAAGGCAAACCGGTTCCGGGCGGCGAGGTGCGGGATGTGATGTGGTTCAATGAGGGCGGCAACGAGATGAGTCTGGAGGAATGGAAATCACCATTTGTGCGCTGCATCGGAATGCTGGTCAGCGGCGACGCCGATGATTTGATCGACGAGCACGGCGAACAGGTGCGCGACGATACGTTCTTGCTGCTGATCAACGCGCACTACGAAGCGATCCCGTTTGTGCTGCCCGGCGAAGAGCAGCTCGAGTGGGCGCAGATTCTCGATACCACCGATGAGAATGGGTTCCTGAAGACGCTGAAGAAATTTCCATCCGGTGACGATGTCGATCTTGCCGCGCGGTCGGCGTCTTTATTCCTCTTGACCTCGGGCGAACAACCGCGGGCGCGTGTGGAATCCTGGAGAAAACGGGCGATGGCCGCGATCGCAGCGATGACTGGCGAAGAAGAGCGCGCGGGTGGCAAAAATAAATCCTGAATTTTTGCTGAACGCGGGATTGCAACGCGGCGCGATTCAATTATAGAGAAATTAATGAGCGCGTTTCCGACGCTCCACAGCCGCAGATAGTTAGTTATGGTTCCGGCTTCAATCATCATCACAGCAGATCGCGGCAGCTTGAAAGCTTATCAGGTCAATGAGACGCCGACTCGTGGCCCGAGTCTGAAATTGATTCAGGCCTTCGACATCACCGATGCGCACGGCCGATTGCTCGACAAAGTCACAGATCAGGCAGGGCGTTTTGCGGCGACGGAAAGCGCCGACGCGCATCGCGGCGCGGCCTCCTTTGCCGAGAGCAAGCTTTTCAACGAGACCGGGCGACGAATTAACAAGGAGCTGGCCGATCAAATTGCGAAAGTCGTGAATGGCAGCGGAGGGGAAGGCTGGGCATTCGCCGCGCCGTCAGAAATTCATTCCGCGATTGTCGATCTTCTTCCCGATCGCGTGCGTAATCGGATTGTCGAACATGTGAAATCCGATCTCGTGAAAGTCGAGCCGGCGAAATTGCCGAATCATTTTCGTTCCCTTCGTCCGCTTTAAGCTCAATATCATCAAAAGTATGCAACTGCCCGTTAACATCACCTACCGCGGCCTGAACAAATCCGACAAAATCGACACTCTCGTCATGAGTTATGCCGCGCGACTCGACCGATTCTGCGACCACATCAACCGCTGCGACGTGGCGATCGAGCAAAACAACCACACGCATAAAAAAGGAAATCCGTATCGTTGCCGGATCGACGTCACCGTCCGGCCGCGTCACGAATTAGTCTCCGACGAAGAGCAAATGGACAACGCTTCGCACGAGCCGCTCAACAAAGTGATCCACGACGCGTTCAAGACGATGGAGCGCCAGTTGCGTCATCTTGTCGAGAAACAGCGCCGCGAGTAAACATCCCAATTGCAGCGCCGATGGTCGCGATGATCGCGCTTGTTAGCCATAGCCAATAACCGGCGGCGTAGCCGGTGATCTTCGCATAGGTCGGCGCTTCGCTCACGATCATGGTTTGACGAAAAAGAAACGCGACGATCAAACCAATCGCGACCAGCGCGAGCGGCAACGCGATCTTTTGTTTGCCGAACCAGGAAAAGATCCAGGCCGCGAGCAGAAACGGATTGGCGAGCCATTCGTAAACTCCAGCGAGAAAACCGAGTGGGCCGATCAGCAGCAAATGTAATCCGGGCGACCAGGATCCCGGTTCTTCGCCAGCCGTCGAAAAACCTTTTTGAGTCAGCGACGCGACGAACACTGCGAAGCTGATGAGCGTGATGATTCTTGAAGGCTTCAAAGGATCGAATCGAGGATAGGCGGGGCGCGGCGAGCACTGCAAGATATTGCCGGCCAGGGTAGCGGGATGTTAACCTACGCAACCTTAGGCGGTTGCCGGTGTGTAACTATTAGAACCCTCACCCTTATGAATACGAAACCCCTGTTTTATTTAAGCGGCCTGTTCGCGCTCACTCTTGCAACATCAACAGTCGACGCCGGAGGACATCATCACGGAGGCGGTAACGGCGGAAGTCGTGGCGGTTCAATGGCGGCGCGCGGCGGTGGCGTCGCGCGATCGTTCTCCGGCGGCGGCAATCGATTTGTTGGCGGCGCAAATCGATTCGTGGGCGCGAATCGGATGGGCAACTTGAGTGCGCAGCGATTCAATGCTCAGCGTTTTGCCAACACTCGAAATTGGAATGGCCAGCACTTAAATGGCCAACATGTGGCCGGGAATAATTGGAACGGCAAAAACTGGAACGGCCAGCATTGGAACAATCACAATTGGAACGGGCACTGGAACAACAACCATTGGAACAATAACTGGGGTTGGAACCACCATCATCATCACGGCAGCAGCTTCGCGTTTTACGGTTTCGGTTGGCCGTTCTGGGGTTGGTGGGGTTTCCCGTTCTTCTATGACTATTACCCGTACAGTTACGGATACTACGGCGCCTATCCCTACGGATATTACGGCAGCGGGTACTACGGATACGGAAGCGGTTATTACGGCAGCTACAATTACAATTACGGAAACAGATACGGTTACGACAACGGATACGGCAATGGCTACACCGGCGGCTACGACGAAAAGGTTGCCGAGCTTCAACGCCGCTTATCCAACGCCGGATATTATCGCGGCGAGATCGATGGAATCTGGGGTTCGCGCACGCAGTACGCACTGAAGGCCTACCGGCACGATCATCCAAACGGTAGCCACGACACCGGCACCTACAACCAGCACAACTATCCAACCCTCAGGAATCAGCCGTATTCGCCGCCGCCGACAACGACCGAGCCGAGCGAATAAGAGCGGATCAGAATCCGCAGGTTTATTTACCACCCGCGGCTCCCGCCGCTTGAGAGCCCGAGAACGCGAAGGAGTTTATTAGAAGCTCGGCCTCCGCGAACGCTGCGTTTTAATTCCGGTCTATGCTGGCGCGCCGGGAGCGTCAGGGAGCGGCGGATGAGCCTCGGGACCGACCACGACCTGGCGCGGCGGTTTTTCGGGCGGCATTTTTTCGCCGGAAAAGGGTGTGACCGTTGGTGGCGGATTTTTTAATTCGCCGTACTGGATCAGCTCCTTGATCTGCATCCCGTCCAAAGTTTCGTACTCGAGCAACGTCTTGGCGATCGCATCAAGGTGGGCACGATTTGCGATGAGAGTTTGTTTCGCGGTTTGATAAGCATCGTCGAGCAAGCGGCGCACTTCGTGATCGATTTCTTCGGCGGTCGCTTCGCTGTAATCGCGATTCCGAGTCAATTCACGTCCGAGGAAAACGTAATCTTCGTGTTCGCCGTACTCGACCATGCCGAGTTTTTCGCTCATGCCCCACTCGCAAACCATCTTCCGAGCCATCGCGGTGGCCATCTTGATGTCGCCGGCGGCGCCATTGGTGACATCGCCGAAAACAATTTCCTCCGCGACGCGTCCGCCCATTTTCACGGCGAGCGAGGCGAGCAACTCGTTTTTGCGATTGGTGTATTTGTCTTCCTCAGGCAACCACATGGTCGATCCAAGCGACGGGCCGCGCGGAATGATGGTGACTTTGTGCAGCGGCTCGGTGTGCGGCAGCAATTCGAGCAACAACGCATGGCCGGCTTCATGATAGGCCGTGTTCTGTTTTTCTTTTTCGCTGAGCGCGAGGCTGCGACGTTCCTTGCCCCAACGCACTTTGTCCCGCGCTTCTTCCAATTCTTTGAGCGTGATTCCCTTTAATCCCCGACGGGCAGCCAACAGCGCCGCTTCGTTAATCACGTTCGCGAGTTCGGCGCCGGAATAACCGGGCGTGCCGCGCGCGACCACGGCAAGATCGACACCTTCCGCGAGTTTCACTTTCTTCGAATGAACGCGCAGAATTTCTTCGCGGCCTTTCACGTCGGGAAGATTGACGGTGATCTGTCGATCGAAACGACCAGGGCGCAACAACGCAGGGTCGAGAACATCCGGTCGGTTCGTTGCGGCGATGATGATCACGCCTTCCTGCGTATCGAAGCCGTCCATCTCCACGAGCAAGGCATTCAACGTTTGCTCGCGCTCGTCATGACCGCCGCCGACGCCGTGACCGCGATGACGGCCGACCGCGTCGATCTCGTCGATGAAAATAATGCACGGCGCGGACTTCTTCCCCTGCTCAAACATGTCGCGGACACGGCTCGCGCCGACGCCAACGAACATTTCAACAAAATCCGAGCCGCTGATAGAAAAGAAGGGAACGTCCGCTTCACCTGCAATCGCGCGCGCCAACAGCGTCTTGCCGGTGCCGGGCGGCCCGACCATCAGGACGCCTTTCGGAATGCGGCCACCGAGTTTCTGAAATTTCTTCGGGTCGCGCAAAAACTCGACAAGCTCCTGCACTTCGTCCTTTGCTTCCTCAACACCGGCGACATCGCGGAACGTAATTTTATTTTTGTCGCGGGCGAGCATTCGCGCCTTTGATTTGCCGAAATTAAGCGCGCCTTTTCCGGCCATGCGGATTTGCTGGCGAAACAGGAAGTAAAGCACGAGCAAGAACAAGGCTATTGGCAGAAAGCCAACCACGGTTTGCGCGAGCATGTTCGATTCCGTCTTGATGGCAGGCTGAATGCCAGCATCGGTAAGCTTTTTCTGCAGATCATTTGTGAAATTCAGATAGATCGTGGTTCGAAATGGCACTGGCTGAGATGGCGCCGCGCCCATTCCCTGGCGGATGTAGGCGCCGCGCAGGGTTTGCGTCGGCCGGCCATCCTCTACCACCAGCTGGAGCGGATAATTTTTGTCGTTAGCGATCTGTTTGTTTTCCAGTAGCTCGAGAAAACGGTTGTAAGGCACGTCTTCGACCGGTTGCATCCCACCCCGGTAAAAGAGCATCGCCATCGCAATCAGACTGAAAGCGATCACGATGAGAATAACGCCGCGCCAATTAAAATTGGGTTCGCTCCCGCGGGATTTATTCTCCTTTTGAGAGTTGCGATCGAACTGAGGCATAA
>DATEWZ010000137.1:0-10086 GCA_035257485.1 Chthoniobacterales bacterium | reverse complement strand
CGGCTGTCACTACAGAAATGAAAACGCTCGCCATAATCTTGACCGCCTTCGTCGCGACCGGTGCGTACGCACAGCACGAACATCACCAACCCGAGCAACAGCAGGAGCAAGAGAAAGAACAGAAGCAGCAGCTCTACACCTGCCCAATGCATCCGGAAATTGTGCGTAAAGAACCCGGCCAATGTCCGAAATGCGGAATGACGCTCGTACCGATCAAAGAAAAGAAAAAATCCTCTCCGACTCACGCGACGCACCAAACGCACGCCGAACACGCGACGCACAACGCGGACGGAATGGCAATGGCCGAACACCATCACGGCGATCACGCTGAGCACGAAATGGAAATGCATTCGTCCCTCAACCTTGTCGATCCGATGAACCGCGAAGGCTCGGGCACGAGCTGGATCCCGGATTCATCGCCCATCTACGGCTACATGAAAATGTTCGGCGACGACATGCTGATGCTGCACGGCGCAATTTTTCCGCGTTACACCAACGTGAGCAGCGACCGCGGCGACGATCGGATCGACGCGCCGAATTGGATCATGGCGATGTTTTCGCACGCTTTCACTGACAAGACGCAGCTCGGCTTGCGCGCGATGATGAGTCTCGATCTGCTGACCGAGCAGGGCCGTGGTTATCCCCTTCTCCTGCAAAGCGGCGAATCGTGGCACGATGAACCGCTGCATGACCGGCAACACCCGCACGATTTGTTCGACGAACTCTCGTTTTCGCTTTCGCAAAAGTTAGCCAACGATCTCAGCGGCTACATTTATTTCGGGTATCCGGGCGAACCGGCGCTCGGACCTCCGGTTTTTATGCATCGGCCGAGCGCGATGGACGATCCGGACGCGCCGATCGGTCACCACTGGCAGGATTCAACGCACATTACCTTCGGAGTTGCGACCACCGGCCTGCAATGGAAGAACGTGAAAATCGAGGGCAGCATTTTCACCGGGCGCGAGCCGGACGAGGACCGTTACGATTTCGATCGACCCCGCTTCGATTCCTACAGCGGTCGAATTTCCTGGAACCCGACGCCCGACCTCGCGTTGCAAGTTTCGCACGGTTATCTCAAGAACCCGGAAGCGCTCGAGCCCGACTTGAAGCAGCACCGCACCACGGCATCGCTCATATATAATAAGAGCCTCGGGCCGGACGCGAACTGGGCAACGTCGCTGGTCTGGGGCCAGAACAACAACACCGACGAAGGCAAAACGCAGTCCATGCTCATCGAAACAAATTATCAACACGAACGCGACACGGTTTACGCGCGCTGGGAATACGTGGAAAAATCCGGACATGAGCTCGTGCTCGATCCGATCGATCTCGAGAAAACTTTTGCGGTCAACGCGGTCTCAATCGGCTACGTGCGCGATCTTTCCCACGGGAACCAGATCGACATCGGACTGGGCGGACAGTTCACGGTCGATTTCTGGCCGGGCGATCTCGACCGTTATTACGGCGGCGGACCCGGATACGGCTTCCAAGTTTTTCTTCGCATGCGACCGTCGCGCCATGATCATGGAGATCAACACTCCATGAAATGAGCGAACACGCGCTTCATCTCATTTCCGTTTACATACTCCAGATCGGCTGGATTCTCTTCGGCGCGATTTTTATTTTTCGAAAACGATGGCCGCGCGACAAGACGCGGAAACGTGATCCCGCTTCCGTTCTGGGAATTTTGATCCAGACTTCGTCACTCTTCGCGGTCTGGATGTTCGCGCGCCGGAGTCACACGCTATTGCCGCTCGGGTTTTGGTTTCAATTGCTCAGCACCGCTCTCGTTGTGGTGATCGTGGCCGTTTCAGTTTGGACGATGTGGTCGGCCCTGCGCGTGCTCGGCAAGCAATGGAGTTTGCAGGCGCGCGTGCTTGAAAATCACCAACTCATCCGCGAAGGCCCGTATCGTTTCGTGCGACATCCGATCTACACCGGCATTCTTGGAATGATCATTGCCGGCGGTCTGGCATGGTCGCACTGGATCGGATTAGTCGTCGCCCTGATGCTTTTTGGAATCGGCACTGCCATTCGGGTGCGCAGCGAGGAGAAACTCCTGCGTGAACAATTCGGCGCCGCGTTCGACGACTACAAACGCAGTGTGCCGGCGGTGCTGCCGATCAAGCTTTGATTGCTGATCTTCAGCCGCCGAGCTTGGCGATGACGCCGTCGAGAATTCGGCTCAAAGCAACCAGCGCAACCGAGCAAAAGATTCCCTTAGCCAGGATGTACCAGGCGATCGCCTCGTTCTTGAACTTGCCCTCGAACACCTCGTTCCCGAGGAGGAAGGCATAGACGCAGATCACAAAAACAATCGTGGCAGCTGGCATGGCGACTGATTTGATGGATTTCATGGAAGTGATGTTTACTGGTCACCATTCGCAATCCGAAGCGGAAACTTTCAAAATTTCTGAACTGTGGGAACATTAGCGCTCCGCATGCACCGCCTTCCCAAAATTAGCTACCACGACATCGAACGAATTATTGAATTCGATTTCGTCCGTGCGACCGAGGCCGCCGCGTTGAACTCTCTCCGCTGGCTCGGGCGCGGCGACAAGGAAAGCGCCGATGCCGCGGCCTGCGACGCCATGCGCGGCATGTTCGATCTCATGAACATTTGCGGCGAAGTCGTGATCGGCGAAGGAATCAAGGACGACGCGCCCGGGATTTTCAAAGGCGAACAACTTGGGACGTGGCTGCCAGGCGCGCCGCAGTTCGACATCGCGATCGATCCGATCGACGGGACGACCAACATTTCCAAAGGCGCGCCGAACTCGATCAGTTGTATCGCGGCCGCGAGTCCCGAAGAAGGAGTCAAGGTCGCGCTCCGCAATATTCCATCGTTCTACATGTCCAAGCTCGCCTACGGCCCGCGCGTGATCGACTACATGAAGAAACGCGGCGATTCGCTTCACATCGACATGCCGATCCCGGAGATGTTGGCGATTGTCGCGCGCGCCACGGACAAACGTGTTCAGGATGTTGCCGTCATGATGCTCGATCGGCCGCGTCACAAGGAAATCGTGGAACAGATTCGCGGATGCGGCGGGTCGCTGCGGATGATCGGTGACGGTGACATCGCTGCGGCCATGGCGCCGTCGTTGCCGGAAAGCGAGATCGATCTCTACATGGGAATCGGCGGGTCGCCCGAGGCCGTGCTCGCCTCGGCCGGAATCAAATGCCTCGGTGGCGAGATGCAGGCGAAAATGTGGCCGCGGGACGAAAAAGAAAAGAAACAACTCACCGCCGACGGCTGGGAGAAAGATCTTGATCGCGTCTATTCGGCCGACGATCTCGCCCAAGGCGAGAACATCATCTTCTGCGCGACCGGGATCAGCGACAGCGCGCTTTTGCGCGGCGTGAAATCAAAAGGAACAACCGCCGTGACTCATTCCATCCTGATGCGGGCCAAGAGCAAGACCGTCCGTCTGATTCGGACCCTCCACAATTTGCAAAACAAGACCATCCGGCTGCGCTCCGATAATCGAGAACACTTGATCTAACCGCGGATATCGCTGATTACTCTGATTCCTATTCGTTTACATCCGCGTAATCCGCGGTTCGATCTTTGTCGGATTTCGAATTTCCTACAGCCAATTTCACGACTCGACACGTAGCCAGTGGTAGTTAAGATCGAGATCGAACCTCCGCCGCTTATGAGACAACTACCGAAAACCGAATTATCGCCGGACAACGGCTGTATCATCGACATGAAATGGAAACTGGGCTCGCTCGGCTATCACGCCAGCGCCGCCGGCAAATCGGAGGGCGAACCAAGCAAAGAAACCATCCGACTGCCGGAGCTCGTGCTTTACGATCACACCGGGTTCAAAGGCGCCTACGCACGGACGAACCTGAGCTTTCATTACGTCGGCGATTATTGGAACGACCGGATGAGCTGCATCATCGTAGTCAGCGGCGTCTGGCGATTTTACCGGGATGAATATTACAAAGGCCCGCACTGGGACCTCGGCCCTGGTTATTATGAAAGTTTCTTCGCCGCCAAAGGCCCCGACGACGTCGTCAGCTCTTTCCAGTGCATCGCGCTGACGTAATCAAGATTTCGCCACGGCATCTTTGAGAAATGAGCAGCCGGTTCAATCTTGCCGGCGCGATTTGTCTTGTTTCGTTCCTACTGCTCTACGGAATCACCTCGCGCGGAAAACTTCGGGCCTCGGATGAGGCGGCGGTTTTTGCGAGCGGCATTTCGCTCGCCACGACGGGCCATCTCAAGATCGATCAGCTCAAACCGCTCCAGGAAAAAGTAAATCTAGGCAGCGAAGGCCCGGACGGGCACCTCTATACAAAATATTTTCCGGGAAACGTTTTGGCGGTCGCGCTCGTCTACAAACTGACGGCGCGCTCTGACGATCAACCGTACGTTTGGACCTCGGAGATCGCGCGCTCCATCACTGGCGCGCGATGGGCGCTGCGACTAAATGCATTTTGCGGCGCGCTCGGCATGACCGCCCTTTTGTTTTTAGTCCGCCGGTTTTTCGACGGGCCAATCGCAATCGTCACCGTTGTCTTGATCGGAGTTTGTTCGGACTGGTGGTATCAATCGCGCGGCTTGTATTCCGAAGTGGCGGCCGGCGCGCTGGTGACGTGGAGTTTGTTGTTCGCAGTTTCAAAGCACGTTTACAGAAGCAGCCTGGAGCTTGCTGGTTCCAGTTTATTTCGGCCGACCACTTTGCTCGCCGCGCCATTCCTTGCAATTGCGGTCCGACAAAAACCGCGCGCGGCAATCGTTTGCGCAATCATCGTCGCGGCCGGATTGCTCGGACTCGCGGCCTACAATTACGCGCGATTTGGATCGCTCTTCACTTCCGGTTATCCAAGCGGAAACCTGAGCGTGCCGCTGCCGACCGGATTGTTCGTTCTGTTTTTCAGCCCGGGTCGCTCGATCTTTGTTTACTCACCGATTTTGTTACTCGCGATTCCCGGCGCGTGGTTCTTTTTCAAAAAGGAAAAAGCGCTCGCGCTCTGTTGTCTCTTCTTCATCCTCGCGCACGCGCTGATCATTGCTTGCTGGGGACCGCTCGGCTGGGGCTTGAGCTGGGGCAGCCGATTGATGACGCTGACCTTGCCAGTCTTCGGATTGCTGGTCGCGGCCGCGCTGGATTGCCTTTGGAAAAATAAATGGCTCCTGCCAATTCCCATTCTGCTCGGCGTTCTTGGCGCCGCTGTTCAAATCGTCGCGGTCGTGCGCGATCCGACGCACGTCTTGATCGATCGCGTGCAAAGCGGCGAAGTGAAATTCGAGGAAACTATCTACAGCGCTCGGCACTGCTGGCTCGCATTACAAATCGACGCCGCGCGAAACCGGCAGCCGTGCGAGCTGGATTCTTACACATTGCGCCGATTGTTGACCGATTGTTCGGATTAAACCTTTGCGCGCTGAAATACTTCCTCGGCGCAGCCCCACGACATAGTGAAGCCCGCACCGCCATGGCCGTAATTATGAATCACCGTCCGGCCGTCGCTCAGTTTCTCTTTTTCCAAACGCACTCCTGATTTTCGAAACGGACGAAGTCCAACGCGCTCGCGCAGAACTTGCGGCGATTGAATTTTCAAAACACGCGAGCATTCGGCGACAATCGCTTTCGTCGTTGTGGAATCGGGTTTGAGATCGTCGCTGACAGTGTTTGTGCCGCCAAAAAGACAATCGTTCGCGCGCGGAATCACGTACATGAGCGGATCGTCGTCGCAGACAATGGCGCATTGGAGATTTTCCATCTTTGGGCCGATCGCGACCTGGCCGCGGTGCGGTTCAAGATCGAGATCGCGCGCGAGCTCGCGCGCGCCGATGCCGGCGCAATTGATCACGAGATCGCCTTCGACGTCTTCGAGCTTTTCAAAATGGACGCTTCCTTTAATTTTGCCGCCGGCTTTTTGAAAACGATTCGCGAGGTAATCGAGATAAACGGTTGTGTCGGTGAGCGGGACTTTGATTGCGAAGCCCGAGGCAAAGTCGTTGGAAACGGCGCGCAACGCCGTGACCGCAGCACCTAACGAGTTCGCCCAATCTGGGGTTTTAATTTTTCCCGCGCGGCAATATTGGCGAAGCTCGATCATCGAGACGCCGCTGCGCGGATCGCTGACAAGACCGACCAGCACTTTGTAAGTCGCGAGCGCCCACGGGATCACCTTTTCGGCAGGTTCGGCATCGTACGGAAACCAAAGTGCGCCGGCAGCGCCGGAAGTTGTTTGGATGCCAACTTGCTCGGCGAAAATTTTTACCGGGAAGCCGCGCTCGGCAAAAGTCACTCCGCAGGTCAATCCCGACACGCCTGCGCCGACAATTGCGACTGATTTTTGCATCGTCGGATTCTAAACGTAACTTCGGCGCGTGAAAACGCTCAGCGCATTTCAATTTTCACCGGCGACCGCCACAATCTATTGCCTCGAAAGTAGGGCGCGGCTGGACTAAGCTTCCATCGCTGATGGTTTCACTCAATCGCAACGGTCTCACAGACAAAGTGCTCGAGGGCAAGCGCATTTCGCCCGACGAAGCGCTCGAGCTTTATCGCTTGCCATTGGAAGAATTGGGCGCGCTGGCAAACGCGCGGCGAAATCTGGCCAAAGAAAAAAGTTACGGCGGACGCGGACGCGAGATCGTGACTTACATCGCCGACCGCAACATCAATTACACGAACGTTTGCAACGTTTACTGCAAATTCTGTGCGTTTTATCGGACCCAGCGCGACGAAGATCATTACGTGCTGTCACGCGAACAGCTCGATCAAAAACTGGACGAACTTTCGGCCGCGGGCGGTGTTCAAATTCTGATGCAGGGCGGACACCATCCGAAATTACCATTCGAATGGTATGTCGATCTTTTGCAGCACATCCGGGAAAAATATCCGCACATCAACATTCACGGATTCAGTCCGCCGGAGTTTCAACATTTCGCGGAGACTTTTCGCATGCCTCTGCGCGATGTGATCTCACAATTCAAGAACGCGGGACTCGGTTCGATTCCCGGCGGCGGTGGCGAAATCCTGGTCGATCGCGTCCGGAAAAAGATTTCGCCGTTGAAGATCAACACCGAGCAATGGCTCGAAGTGATGCAGGTCGCGCACGAGCTCGGATTGAAATCGAGCGCGACGATGATGTTCGGCCACGTCGAGACGATCGAAGAACGGATCGAGCATTTGGCGCGCATTCGCGATCAACAGGACCGAAGCGGCGGATTCACCGCGTTCATTTGCTGGACATTTCAGCCGCAGCACACGGCTTTGAAAGTGAAACAGCCGACCGGCGTCGCGGAATATTTGCGAATGCAGGCGTTGTCTCGCATTTTTTTGGACAACATCGACAACATCCAGAGTTCGTGGGTCACGCAAGGTCCGGAAATCGGACAGGTGGCGCTAAAATACGGCGCCAACGACTTTGGTTCGGTCATGATGGAGGAAAATGTGGTGAGCGCGGCGGGCACGACTTTTCGGTTGGATGCCGCAAAAATCGAGTCCCTGATCCGCGATGCCGGATACGAACCGCGCCGCCGAAATAATTCTTACGAACTCTTGAACTGAACTGCCCCGATGGCTGTCTATGAGGGGCGCCTTAACCACCTTCGAAGAAATCCTGCCTTGACGTTCACCCGCTTCTCCTCTATCTCCGCCGTGTCCCGCGTCGGCTCTAGCGCTGCGCGGGATTCGGCATCTTGTTTGTTATGAGAGAATTTCGGGGATCGGCGTGGGGCTGGACGGTGGCGAGTGTTTTCGTGGCCGCGTCGGCGATTCTTGCGCCAACAATTGCAAATGCGCAGGGTCAACCGACCGAAGCGCCCATCATCCGCGCGATTGATGTTCAATATTCCGGACCCGCGACCGTTTCCAAGGAAGCGATCCTCGCCCAAATGCGGACCGCAGTCGGCCAACCGTACTCCGACCAGACCGTTGAGGACGACATTCGGAATCTTTACAAGACTGGTGTTGTTCAGAACGTCCGTATTTTTGCGCAACCGGAAGCCGATGGCGTGAAAGTGATCGTGGCCGTGCAAACCCGGCAGGTATTGCGCGAATTAGTGATCGATGGAGCGCACAAAGTCAGCGCGAAGAAACTCCGCAAAGACATCGGCGTAAAACTGAACGCGCCGGTGAACGAGGATGATCTCCAGAAGGCGCGGCAGAAAATCATCGATAACTATCAAAGCAAGGGGTTCACTGACGTTTCGGTCGAATTCAAGGTCGAACCAATTGACGAAAGCCGCGGCACTGCGCGCGTAATCTATACCGTGGAAGAAGGCGCGAAGGGAGCGGTCAGCAAGATCCACTTCCAGGGCAATGATCATTTCAGCGAGAAAATCTTACGCAAGCAGATGAAGACGAAAGGCAAAACGATGATCGCCTTCGTCGACAAGTCAGGCCGACTCGATGAAGTCCAGCTCCAGCAGGACCTCGACAGCGTCAAAGAGTTTTACCAAAACAACGGCTACATCGACGTAGAAGTGACCGAGGCCGGTCGCGAGCGAAAAAAAGGCGGCCCGCTCGTGATCACGATCGCGATTAAAGAAGGCGGTATCTATCACGTGAACAAACTTTCCTTCTCCGGCTACAAGCAAACGACCGAGGACAAAATTCGAAAGATCATCAAGATGAAAGAAGGCGCGGTCTATTCGCCCAAAGCGCTTCATGACGACGCCAAAGTGATTGCCGATTCCTACGGCCGCGGGGGATATGTTGATTTAATTGTTCTGCCCCAGGGCACGCCGGCGGGCGCCGGGCTCATCGACGTACATTACAAGATCGAAGAGGGCAATCGCTCGTTCGTGGAACGGATCAACATTGTGGGAAACACGCGCACGAAAGACAAAGTGATTCGCCGCGAAATCCTGGTCCGCCCCGGCGACGTGTTCGACACCGTGCGAGTTGAGACGAGCAAAAAGCGGTTGGAAAATCTCGGGTTCTTTTCCAAGGTCGAAACGTTTCCCGACGAAACTGGAGTCGAGGGCCGCAAAGATTTAGTTGTTCAGGTTGAAGAAAAGCGGACCGGCGCGCTGAACTTTGGGGCCGGTTACAGCACGATCGACAGCTTGATCGGCTTCGTCGAACTCACCCAGGGAAATTTCGACATCACCAATTGGCCCGGGTTGACCGGCGCCGGACAAAAATTCCACGCCAAGGCGCAGGTCGGCGCGCAACGAATGGATTTCAACGTCGGACTGACCGAACCGTACTTTCTCGACCGACGTTTTTCACTGGGCGGTCAGCTGTTCTATTCGGAGGCGAATTATCTGAGCAGTGTTTACAGCCAGCGAAACTACGGTTTGTCAGTCGAAGCGCGCAAGCCGCTGTTCTCCTGGGTCTATGGCGTCCTCGGTTATAGTTTGCAAAACTTCGATATCTACGACGTCTCGAGCGGCGTATCCCCCGAACTGCGCGCCGAAGAGGGAACGACCACTCAAAGCATGGTGACTACGAGCTTGGTGTGGGACCGTCGCGATAATCCGTTTCTAACCCGGAAAGGGGAGCGCATATCTATTTCGCCGTACGTGACAGGCGGCCCGCTCGGCGGCGACGTTCAGATTTACGGATGGGACATCCAGGCTACGAAGTACGTTCGCGTTTGGAAAGACGTGATCTTTTTGGCGGATGCGGAGGCGGCAACGGTGGAAGTTTGGAATTCCGCCGCGACGAAGACTATTCCTGGCACGATCCCGTGCACGCCTGGATCAACGGGTTGCGACCCGGTAACAAACCGAAAGCCGAACCCCGACGGTTTCGCCGGCACAGTGGTGACCGGTCCCCATCAGCCGCTCGGTCTTGACGCGCTAGGAAATCCTTGCAGCCCGATTGGGTCAGGTTGCAATCCCGTGGTCCAAAATTTCGATGTCGAAGTTCCGAACATCCCGATTTACGACCGGCTCTATCTCGGCGGCTCGAACAATCTCCGCGGTTTCAAATTCCGCGACATTGGTCCGAAGGATTCGAACGGTCAGCCAATTGGTGGTCAATCAATGGCGCGCGCGACGGTGGAAATGAGTTTCCCGATCATCGAGAAAGCGCGCGGGGCAATCTTTTATGATTGTGGGTTTGTCAACGCAGACGCATGGGACTTTAGCCCGGACACGTTTGAACA
>DATEWZ010000136.1:0-2382 GCA_035257485.1 Chthoniobacterales bacterium | reverse complement strand
TGCCGCCGTCGATCACGAACGGAGTCATGTTGCGGCCATAAGGAATGACGCCCAGCGACAGAATTGCCGCGGCGGCGATCAATACTGGCGCGAGAAAATGAATCAACTTGTCCGCGCGCGCCGGCACCACGTCCTCCTTGATCAGCATTTTGATCCCGTCGGCCACCGGTTGGAAAAGACCGAACGGCCCGACGCGGTTCGGGCCGTAACGATTCTGCATCCGCCCGAGAATCTTGCGTTCGAGAACGGAGATCAGCGCAAAGAGCGTGAGAAAAACGCCGAGGACGGTCCCGATGTTGATCAAACTCGAGACAACTTGAATCGCCCAATCCGGTGCGCGGCCGCTCAGAAACGAGAGCAGCCATTGTTTAGCGTGAATGAAAATTTGGTCGAGAGCCGCGCTCACGTCGGATGAAGAAAAGCGGTGCGGAGTGCTTTAATCAAGACTGAATCATTTGCCACCGATTAACACGGATGAAACACGGATTATAGAGTAGTATTACTTCTGCCGATCGGTGTAAATCTGTGTTCATCCGTGGCTGATTAGGTTTTACAGAAATGACCCCGAATCCGTATTTGTTCATTGTCGTTTTCGCGGGAGTCGCGCTCGTCTTTCCCTTGCTGCCACTCGCGCTCGCCTGGATGTGGCGAAGATTTTTTCAACCGCCGAAACCGGGCGCGCAGAAGAACGCGACCTATGAATGCGGCGTCGAGTCGATCGGCGAGGCACAAATTCAATTCCGGTCTCAATATTATCTCTACGCGATCATCTTTCTGATTTTCGACGTGGAGGCAATTTTCCTCGTGCCGTTCGCGGTTGCATTCACCGGTCTGCCGATCGGCGCGTTCATCGCCGTGCTGGTGTTTTTGCTGTTGTTGATCGAAGGACTGGTTTGGGCATGGGGCAAAGGTTGTTTAAATTGGGCAAAGTAGGATGAGCGAAGGACAAATCGACGAGGGATTGCGTGCCGAACTGCAACGACAGGGCGTCTGGGTCACCTCGATGCAGGAGCTTTACAATTGGGGCCGCAAGAATTCGATTTGGCCGCTCCAATTCGGTCTCGCCTGTTGCGCGATCGAGATGATCGCGACCGCGGCGTCGCGCTACGACATCGCTCGATTCGGCGGCGAGGTATTTCGACCGTCGCCGCGCCAGGCCGATCTCATGATCGTGGCCGGGACTGTGACAAAAAAAATGGCGCCACAGATTGTGCGGCTCTACAACCAGATGCCCGATCCTAAATATGTGATCTCAATGGGCGCGTGCGCGATCTCGGGCGGACCGTTCAAGCAAGGCTACAACGTGCTCAAAGGAATCGACCGTTACATTCCGGTCGATGTTTACATTCCCGGTTGCCCGCCGCGGCCGGAAGCGTTGCTCCACGCTTTCATGGAACTGCAGCGCAAGATCGACGAACAAAAGTTGAGCGGAGCCGGCAAAGCGGAGTTTCTCAAGCCGGAACAACCGAGCGAATTTCCCGTGCCGGCGTTTGGCGAACACGATTTGAATCCGACGGCGAACAAAGACGTTTATCACCCGCCGAACCTCGAGCGCGTCTAAAAGTGGAAACGCTCGAGCAAATCAAAAATCGGGCGGAGCTGGCCGCGCGCGGCGCGAAGATCGACATCGTGCCAAATCCCGGCCCGTCGGGACAATCATCGCTCTTGATCGACAACGAGCACGCGCTCGAGGTCGCGAAGTTTCTGCGCGATCACGCCGCGCTGAGCTTTGATTTTTGTTCAAATGTGACCGGCGTCGATTGGCTCGACCGCACAATCAAGAAAACGACAAAAGTGAAACAAGTCGTCGACGGCGTTGAAAAAGAAGTCGATCAAACGACGGAAGAGAAAATTCCCGGTTATCTGGAAGCGGTTTATCACCTCTACTCGATGAAGCTCAAACACGGGCCGCTCATTATTAGAATGCGCGCGGCGAACCGCGCTGATGCGCACATGCCATCGCTCACGCCGATCTGGCGGAGCGCTGAACTTCAAGAGCGCGAAATCTTCGATCTCTATGGAATTCGTTTCGACGGCCATCCCGATCTCCGCCGCATTTTGATGTGGGACGAATTTGTCGATCATCCGATGCGAAAAGATTACGTGCCGCCGGACGATTTCGAATGGGAACCAACGCCGCACGATGAAGTGCTCGCGCGCGCGAAACAGCATTACCCGCCGCGACCGCAACAGGACGGCGCTGAAAAAATTACGGCGGCGCCACAATCATGAGCGCAGCGGTTGAAACAATCGAAGCGATGGAGAGGCCGCCGGTGACGATGAGCTCGCGGCTCGATGGCGAATTACTCGAGGTCTCGATGGGGCCGCAGCATCCATCGACGCATGGCGTTTTCCGAATGAACGTGGCGCTCGAAGGCGAGA
>DATEWZ010000135.1:0-5764 GCA_035257485.1 Chthoniobacterales bacterium | reverse complement strand
CGATCGTGCCTTGGCCAAGGAGGAGGACGTCCGAGAATTTTTGCGCACCAGCGCGTTGGAAGAAAAAGCACACGCCCGCGCGCTCAACGCTATGGCCGGACCGCCGAACCCGCAGACTGCTCTCGACAAGATTCTGAAACGGGAACGCTGGCATGGCCGCGGCGGTAGTTGGGTCGCAGACGCGATTTACGGCGTGAACGACGGACTCGGCGCAGTGTTTGGAATTGTTTCCGGTGTCGCCGGCGCCACGAACAACCAGCAGCATTACATTTTGATCTCCGGTCTCGCCGGAATGATCGCCTCCAGTTTGTCGATGGGCGCGGGCGCGTATCTCGCCGTGAAAAGCGAAGCCGAAGTTTACGAAGCCGAAATCGCGCGTGAGAAAGCGGAGGTCGAGGAAAATCCCGAGGAAGAAATCGAAGAGATGTCGCTCTTCTATCAATTGCAGGGATTCAGTCCGGAAGAAGCGCAACGCATGGCCGAGCGATTGGGCGAAAATCCCGACCAGCTCGTGCAAGCGATGGCGCAAAGCGAGCTCGGCCTTTCCGAGCATCGATTTCCCTCGCCCTGGAAATCTTCCGCCTCAGCCGCAATCTCCACCGCGATCGGCGCGTTCATCCCGATCGTTCCATTTTTCTTCATGAGCGGAATCGCCGCGGTGCTTTGGGCGTTCGTCATAAGCATCGTCGCGCATTTTGCGGTTGGCGCAGTGAAATCGCTAATCACATTGCGCTCGTGGTGGGCGTCGGGATTGGAAATGACAGTCGTCGGCGTGATCGAAGCCGCCGTCACTTACGGCCTCGGTTTGGCATTTGGAGCTGTCGCATGAAAACAAAATTAATTGTCAGCGCAATTGGGATTGCGTGTTGCGCAAACGCGATCGCGGAAATGTTTCCGATTGTCGATGTGCAGTACGGCTATCTAATTGGCGGGGCTGAAAATGGAAAGTGGATTGAGTCCGACGCCGCGAAGAAATCGGTGAAGAAGGGAGCGAAGTTGCAGGTTTATGGCGTCACTGGTGCGGTCGGCGTGGCTTCGGTGGTGAAGCTCGACACGCAAAACGAGCCGTGTGAGGACCGGCCGACGGTGAAATTGAATCCGAACCCGCCTTCGCACGGCTCCGGCGTGGCAGGGAAAATGAAAAATGGCGCGATCGCGTTTTCGGGGAAAAATCCGCTTCCGCGAAAACCCGAAACCGTCGATGTGAAAGACAAGAGGTGTGTTGACAGCGTCCGCGAATTTTTGGGCGAGCGCGGACTAAAAGATCCAGTCGTGCAAATCACCCAAGCGGTAAAGATCGACATCGACGGCGACGGCGGCGATGAAGTGGTGATTTCAGCGACGCATTACAAAAACGGCGACGAAATTCCGGACGAATCAGCGCCGAACACGTATTCGTTCGTGATGCTGGTGCGATTTTCACAAGGAAAGGCGGAAAAGCAATTGGTGGACGGCGAATTTTATCCGGAACCGAAACCGGAGGCCGCGCCGCCGAATAAGTTCGAGATCGCGGCGATCGCCGACCTCAACGGCGACGGCAAGATCGATGTCGTGGTGCGCTCGAGATACTACGAAGGCGACGAGGTCAGCGTTTACGAACGGACGGCATCCGGATTCAATAAAGCGCTCAGCGTCGGTTGCGGCCTGTAGTTTTTCGCACTGCGGTGTCCCAAAATCGATGTGAACAATCCCATTTGTGGGACGGCTCAACGAAAACACGATTTTTGCGCAGCTTAGCAACGCGTTGATTTAAAGCACTTTGTAACGCGAATTGCGCTTTGGCATATGCTTTGCATACTCTCCCAGCGCGACGCTATTTCTGCGTCGCCCCATCAACCTCATATGCATCTACGTTTAGCGTTTGTCCTCGCCATTGGTGTCGCGTTGTTTTCCGCCGCGGCAGAAAATCAGGATCAATCGAAAGTGCCGGCTGTCGCCGTGACTCGGAATGAAACCGTTCCGATCGCCATCCGTGACGTCGAAGAGCTGGTCGCGAAAAATGTTGAAGCGAAGGGCGGCGCGAACGCGCTGAGGTCGCTTCAATCGCTCAAGCTCACTGGCAAGCTCATCGTGAACCAGGGGCAGGTTCAGCTCGGATTCGTCGAGACGAAGAAGCGACCGGGACAAGTTCGAGAAGACGCGACGCTACAGGGAATGACCGCAGTTCAAGTGTGTGACGGAAAAGAGGGTTGGCAAATCTCGCCGTTCCAAGGCCGGAAAGATCCGGAAAAGTTGTCGGCCGACGATCTGAAGCCGTTGAAGGAAGACGCCGAGATCGATGGCCCGCTCGTAGATTGGAAAGAAAAAGGCAGCACAATTGAATACGTCGGTCGTGAAGATGTCGATGGAACGTTGGCCTACAAAATCAAGGTAGTGCGCAAGAATGGCGACGTGTGTTTTGTCTATCTCGATCCCGATCATTTCCTCGAGATCCGCATTTTGACCCAACGCGTTCAGCACGGCGCCCAGCAGGAAACGGAGACCGATGTCGGCGATTACGAAAAAATCGGAGGCGTATTCGTTCCGTTTTCAATTGAAGCCGGACGCAAAGGCGATCCGGACAAACAAAAGATCGTGTTCGACAAAGCCGAGGCCAATGCGCCGGTCGATGACACACTCTTCAAATTTCCAACCAAATAACTCATTCCATGCGCTTTATTTCTTTTTCACTCACCATCCTTTCTTGTCTCATTGTCGATCTAACAAACGCGCAAGAGCAACCGGCGGTCACTTCTGCGACGATTTCTGGACTCGGCGCGCGTAACATCGGTTCCGCGGCGATGAGCGGACGAATCTCCGCAATCGCAGGAAACCACGAACCTTCCGGCAAAATCACGCTCTTCGTCGGTGCGGCGAGCGGCGGCGTTTGGAAATCCGACGACGGCGGCACCCGCTATCGTCCTGTGTTCGACGAGCAGAAAGCGCAATCGATCGGCGCGATCACCATCGATCCCACCAACACGAAGAACGTTTGGGTCGGCAGCGGTGAATCCTGGACGCGAAACAGCGTTTCAATTGGCGACGGCATTTATAAATCAACCGACGGCGGAGAAACCTGGACCAACGTCGGCTTGGAGAAATCCGAGCGCATCGGGCGAATCGCGGTCAGTCCGAAAGGCAGTGATACAGTTTTCGCGGCAGTACCGGGCGCGCTCTGGAGCGATTCCTCGGATCGCGGTCTCTACAAGACGACCGACGGCGGCAAAACATGGAAGTTGGTTCTGAAGGGCGCCAACGTTTCGACTGGCTGCACGGACGTCGCGATCGATTCCACAAATCCGCAAACGATGTTCGCCTGCATGTGGGATTTTCGCCGCAAAGGCTGGGAATATCGTTCCGGCGGCGACGGCCCGGACAAACCCTCATCGAGCGGACTGTTCCGATCGGATGACGCCGGCGAGACTTGGAAAGAAGTCACTTCCGAAGCGAACAAAGGTTTCCCAAAAAAACCGTACGGCCGTTTAGCGGTCGCGATCGCGCCTTCAAACTCGAAACGCGTTTACTGTTTCGTCGAATCGCCGGCGAGCGCGTTGTTCGTTTCGGATGACGGCGGCGTGACTTGGGAGCAACGCGACAAAAGCAATTGGATGGTTTGGCGTCCGTTTTATTTCGCGCGACTCGTTGTCGATCCAAAAAATCCGGATCGTGTTTTCAAAACCGATGGCGCGCTGATCTTGAGCGAAGACGGCGGCAAAAGTTTTGCGACTGTCGGCGGTTTCGCAGGCGCGCATGGAGACGTGCACGATGTCTGGATCGATCCGATGAATCCGCAAACCGTGCTCAACGGTGACGACGGCGGAATGTGGTATTCCTACAATGGCGGAAGCAAATGGTGGAAAGGCGAAAATCTTCCCGTCTCGCAATTTTATCATGTGAGTCTGGACGACGCCGATCCCTATCGCGTTTACGGCGGATTGCAGGACAACAGCTCGTGGGTCGGCGATTCACAATATCCGGGCGGCATCACGAATCATCGTTGGGAAAACATGTACAACGGCGACGGCTTTTGGATGTTCCCGGATCCGGCGGACCCCGATTACATTTACGCCGAGTATCAAGGTGGCGAGATGGGTCGTGTGAATCGTCATACGCACGAAGCGCGTAACATCAAACCGCGCCCGAACTACAACGAAAAGCTTCGCTACAATTGGAACACGCCAATCGCGCTCTCCCCGAACGAGAAGGGAACGGTTTACGTCGGCGCGCAGTTTTTGTTTCGCTCCCGCGATCACGGCCAGAATTGGGAGCGCATTTCACCCGATCTGACGACAAACGACCCGATCAAACAGAAGCAGGAACAATCCGGCGGCGTGACGGTGGACAATTCGTCCGCCGAAATGCACACAACGATCTATTCGATCAGCGAATCGCCGAAAGATAAAAATCTGATTTGGGTCGGAACGGATGATGGAAATCTTCAGATCACGCGCGATTCGGGAAAAACGTGGAACAACATGGTCGCGAACGTTCCCAACCTGCCGAAAAACTCGTGGGTCAGCTGGGTGCAGGCGAGCAACTTCGACGCCGGGACCGCCTACGCCGCGTTCGATCGACATACCTTTGGCGACATGGCGCCGTACGTTTTCAAAACGACGGATTACGGAAAGACGTGGACGCCGTTGATCACGGACAAAAACGCGAAGACGGTTCGCGGTTACGCGCACGTGATCAAAGAAGATTTGGAAAAACCAGATCTGCTTTTCCTCGGAACCGAGTTTGGTTTGTGGATCTCGATCGACGGCGGAAAAAGCTGGGCCGAGTTCAAGGGCAATCATTTTCCGTCGGTCGCAGTGCGTGATTTGGCAATTCATCCGCGCGAAAACGATTTGGTTCTCGCAACCCACGGCCGCGGAATCTGGATCGTGGACGACATCGTACCGCTGCGAAATTTAACGAGCGACGTAACTTCGAAGGAAGTTGCGTTTGTCACGGCGAGGCCGGTGCAGCAACGCATCGACGGCAACGGTGGTTGGGCAAACGGCGACGCAGTCTTTGTTGGCGACAATCCGCCGGACGCAGCCGTCATCACTTATTATCAAAAGGAACGCCATCTTTTCGGGAAACTGAAGATCGAGATCCTCGATTCGACTGGGCGCGTGCTGGATGAAATTCCCGCGAGCAAACGGCCGGGATTAAATCGTGTGAATTGGAGTATGCGCGAAAAACCCCCGCGCGTTCCACCGGCGGCGCAGATCGCTTTCTTCGGCACGCGCGGACCGCGTCTTGTTCCCGGCGATTACACGGTTCGCCTGACCAAGGCCGGAAAAACTTACGAGACGAAATTGACGATCGGCATGGACAAACGCGCCAAGTTCACGGTCGAAGACAAGAAAGCGCAATACGATGCCGCGATGAAAGTGCGAGAGCTGTTCAATGACGAAAGCGCATTGATGGATCGGATCGTGGTATTGCGGGGCGGCGTTGCGAAGTCAGCGTCTGCACTCTCCGAGACTGACCCGATCAAAAAGACGATCAAAGGTTTTGACGACAAGATCGACAACGTGCGGAAGAAAATCGTCGCGACCAAAGAAGGCGGCGCGATCACGGGCGAAGAGCGCCTGCGCGAGCACACCGATCAGCTTTACGGCGCGCTTCTGAGTTACGAAGGCAAGCCGGGCGAGTATCAAATCGCTTATATCGTCGCCTTGCGTCGCGAGCTCGACGATGCGTCGAAGGAATTCGAACAATTGCTCAGCAAAGATTTGCCGGGCGTAAACGCGTCGTTGAAGTCGAAGGGACAACCGGAGATTTCGGCGCCGCCGGC
>DATEWZ010000134.1:0-3221 GCA_035257485.1 Chthoniobacterales bacterium | reverse complement strand
GTCGCGAGCATCGACGGCGTCGGGACGAAACTAAAAATCGCGTTCGCTCTTAACAAGCACGACACCGTCGGCGCGGATTTGGTCAATCATTGCGTGGACGACATCGCCGTCCTCGGCGCGCGTCCGCTTTTCTTTCTCGATTATATTGGATGCGAAAAGCTCGAGCCGCGCGTGTTTGATCAGCTCCTTCGCGGATTCTCGCGCGCCTGTCGGGAAGCGAAGTGCGCGTTGATCGGCGGCGAGACCGCGCAGATGCCAGGCATGTATCGCAGAGGCGAATACGACCTCGCCGGCTGCATCATTGGCGTGGTTGATCGTTCGAAAATGATCGACGGCCGAAAGATTAAACCGGGCGACGTCGTTCTTGGGATGCGGTCAAACGGTTTGCACACGAACGGCTACTCGCTCGCGCGGAAAGTTTTGCCGCGCTCGCGCAAGATCTACAAGGAACTGCTCTGCGTGCACAAGAATTATCAGCCGCTGCTCGCGAAAGCGCCGAACGGAATGATCAAAGGTCTCGCCCACATCACTGGCGGCGGTTTGATCGACAACTTGCCGCGCGTGCTGCCACACAATTGCGACGCCGTAATCGAAACGAAATCATGGCGTGTGCCGCGCATCTTCCAGGTGTTGCAACAAAACGGAAAGGTAGGTCGCAAAGAAATGTTCCAGGTATTCAACATGGGAATCGGAATGGTCGCGATTGTCTCTCCGCGCGACGCCAAACGCGCGATGTCGATCTTGCGCGCGAAGAGAATCGGGCGAATCGAACGCGGCAGTGGTAAGACGCGCCTGACTTTTTAACCGCCGATTATGCGGATATCGCGGATTGCGCAGATTTCTTTTGCATTTATCCGTTTACATCCGCGTAATCCGCCGTTAACCGACCAATGGAAAAGCGCCGCTTTGGAAAAACCGACATGGACGTTTCCGTTCTCGGATTCGGCGGATCGGAAATTGGTTATGAGAATGCGTCGCAGGAAACGGTCGCTGAATTGTTGAACAGCGCGCTCGACGCTGGTCTCAATGTGATCGATACCGCCGAGTGTTATCACAACAGCGAGGAGTTGATCGGCCAGACAGTGAGCGATCGGCGAAAGGATTTTTATCTTTTCACCAAGTGCGGCCATCCCCACGGCTATGGTGAGCGCGCCGATTGGTCGAAGTCTTCAATCCTGGAAAGCATTCAACGCAGCTTACGCCGGCTGAAAACGGACAAGGTCGATCTCGTGCAGTTGCACAGTTGTTCGGAAGCGGAGTTGAAGAAAGGCGATGCGATCGATGCGCTTCAAACTGCGCGCGAGCGCGGCTATACGCGCTACATCGGTTACAGCGGCGACAGTCACGCGGCACGGTTCGCGGTTGAAACCGGCGCGTTCGATACTTTGCAGACTTCGGTCAACATCGCCGACCAGGAAGCGATCGAGTTGACCTTGCCGCTCGCGCGCGAAAAACAAATGGGCGTGATCGCGAAACGGCCAATCGCCAATGCGGCCTGGAAAACGGGACATCGCCCGATCGATTCGTATCACCACGAATATTTCGAGCGCCTGCGCAAGTTGAATTACGGCTTTCTGGACGAAGATCTGGAGAAAGCGGTTTCGATCGCGCTGCGGTTCACTCTCAGCATTCCCGGCGTTCACACTGCAATCGTTGGAACGAAAAACCCGCAACGTTGGAAAGAAAACGCAAAGTTTTTGCAAGCCGGCGCACTGGAGAAGTCACTCTTCAACGAAATCCGCGAACGCTGGGAGGAATGCGCGCCACGGACCTGGCTCGGACAGGTATGAAACAACGCAAACTCGGACGCGGCGGACCGTGCGTTTCGGCGATCGGTCTCGGCTGCATGGGCATGTCCGATTTTTACGGCGACCGCGATGAAGAGGAATCGATCGCGACGATGCATCGCGCACTCGAGCTCGGGATTACCTTTTTCGACACGGCGGACGTTTACGGTCCGCACACCAACGAGGAATTAGTGGGACGTTTACTGAAACCTCACCGCGAGCGCGTCGTCATCGCGACGAAGTTCGGAATTTTGCGCGATCCGGTGAAACAGCAGTTTCTCGGCATCAACGGCAAACCCGATTACGTGAAGAAAGCGTGCGAAGGAAGTTTGCGGCGGCTGCAGATCGATTGCATCGACCTTTATTATCAACATCGCGTCGATCCGGACACGCCGATTGAAGAAACGGTCGGCGCAATGGCCGAGCTCGTTCGCGAAGGCAAAGTGCGCTTTCTCGGTTTGTCCGAGGCGAGTGCGGACAAAATCCGCCGCGCGAACGCAGTGCATCCGATCACCGCTTTGCAATCGGAGTATTCCCTTTGGACGCGCGATCCGGAAGATGAGGTGCTGCCCGTTTGTCGCGAGCTTGGAATTGGTTTCGTCCCCTACTCACCGCTCGGCCGCGGCTTTCTCACCGGAAAAATTCAAAAGCCGGAAGACATTCCGCAGGACGATTACCGCCGCACGACGCCGCGGTTTCAGGGAGAAAATTTTCAGCGCAATCTCGACATCGTGAAGCGCACGGAAGAAATCTCTCGGGAAAAGAAATGCACGCCGGCACAGCTCGCCCTCGCCTGGGTTCTCGCGCAAGGCAACGACATCGTTCCGATTCCAGGAACCAAGCGCCGAAAATATCTTCAGGAGAACATCGGCGCGCTCGATGTCGATCTTACCAGCGAAGATCTCGCCCGAATCGACGCAGTTGCGCCAAAAGGCTCGTTCGCCGGCTCGCGTTATCCGGAGGCGATGATGAAGTTACTCAATCGCTCATAGCGAGCGAATGAGTTAGTAGCTTCTATTTGCGTTTGGCTTTTGCTCTTCGACGAGCGGCCCAACGCGCTTTCATCAATTGCGAAAGTCTTCGACGACCTGCCGCCGTGATTCCTTTGCCGCGCTTCTTAGCTGGTTTCGCCCGGCCGCGAGCTGCTCGAAATCGCGCCCAACGCGCGCGCGCCGCAGCTGCGATCTTTGCCCGCGCGCTTGCTGACAATTGGCGTTTTCCTCCGCGACGACGAGGAGCAGCAGATTTGGCCGCGCCGCCCCCACTTCCGCCGACTAAGCCCCTGAGTCGTCGTTCCAATGCATCGATCTGGCGCCGGATCGACAATGCCTGCTCGAGTTTACGCGTTGATAAGTCCATAGAACCTCTCCGTAGAGGAAAGTCCTTACTAAAGCAAGAGCTACTTAAGGAGTAGTTTAAGATGAAAGGTCAGAC
>DATEWZ010000133.1:0-10922 GCA_035257485.1 Chthoniobacterales bacterium | reverse complement strand
TCGCGCAATTTCACGAAGTTGCTAAACTGGGTTCGAATCCCGTTAGGGTCGCCATTCCAAGATGGAAACTGATCGCACGCTCATTGTTGTTCCGACCTATAACGAGCGGCAGAACGTCGAGCCGTTGATTACGCAATTGCTTCAAGTTGTGCCGGCGGCGGACGTCCTGTTAATCGACGACAATTCGCCCGACGGAACCGCATTTTATGTTCAGCAAGAATTCGGAGGCAATTCTCGCGTTTCGGTTTTGAAGCGAACTGGCGCGCGCAGTTTCGGGCGCAGTCTTTTGGATGGTTATCGCGCCGCAGTGGACCGGGGTTGCGCGCGTTTGGTGCAACTCGACGCCGATCTTTCGCATGATCCAAAAGTGATTCCGGCGATGATCGCGGCCAGTCGCGATGCAGATCTCGTGATCGGCTCCCGTTATTGTTCGGGCGGCCAAGTCGAAAACTGGCCGTGGCGCCGAGAATTACTCAGCCGGTTTGCGAATCTCTACGTGGCGATCATTACCGGACTCGATGTGCGTGACAGCACCGCAGGCTTCCGGTGTTGGACGCGCCGCGCATTGGAATCTCTGCTTCACACCGGGGTTGCTTCGGAGGGATACGCGTTTCAGGTCGAGGCGGTTTACCGGACAAAACGCGCGGGGCTGCGCATCCTCGAGATCCCAATCACCTTTACCGACCGCCGCGCGGGGCAGTCGAAGATGTCCGGCCAGGTGATTTTTGAGTCTGTGGCCAAGCCTTGGGCGTTGCGCTTCGGGCGCTGACCGACAAGTCTCAGCGTTGAAAGGCGGGGCGGCTTCCGTTAAACTCGCCTTCTCCCGAAATGCGCGACGCTTTCTACCAATCCGGAATCGAGCATCCTCACCTGGGCCGGGCCCGGGCGTTGCTCAAAGCTCACCCCGAAATTCGTCAGCTAATGGTGCGCAATCCCTGGACAGCGTTGATCGCGCTCTCGGTGGTCGTTTTCCAGACCGGGATCGCGTTTGCAATGGGCAAACTCGGGATGCATTACTGGTGGTTCACTTTGATTATCGCCTACTTCGTTGGCGCGTTCGCGAATCACGCCAACTACGTCATCATCCATGACGCGACCCACAATCTCATCTTTCGCCGAAAGAGTTGGAACAAGTTCGTCGCCGCTCTGGCCGATCTGCCGAATCTGAATCCGGGCGCGATGGGATTTGGTGTTTATCATTTGAAACATCATTCCCATCAGGGCGATTACGAATGGGACGCTGACCTCGCCAATCACTGGGAAGCGCGCCTGGTCAGCAATAAGTCGTATCGCAAAGCGATTTGGTTGGCGCTTTTTCCGTTTTTCCAACTGACGCGGCCGCCGCGCCTGAAAGCGATCACGATGTGGGACCGTTGGTTCTGCCTGAATTTTGCCTGCGCCATCGTTTACGACGTCTTCATCGTCTATTTCTGCGGTTGGTCCGGCTTTCTTTATCTCGCGTTCTCGTTCATTTTTTCCGTTGGATTGCACCCGGTCGGTGCGCGCTGGATTCAGGAACACTACACGAACGATCCTGAGCAGGAGACCTACAGTTACTACGGACCGATCAATCGTCTTTGCCTCAACATGGGCTATCACAACGAGCACCACGATCTGCCGTCCATTCCCTGGAATAATCTGCCAAGATTGCGCGCGATGGCTCCGGAATTTTACGACACGCTGAAATATCACCCTTCGTGGACGCGTTTGCTCTTTCAATTCATTTTCGACAAACACTACAGCCTTTTCTCGCGGATCGAGCGTTTCAAGGAGACAACTCCTGATGCGCAACTCGATGAAGAAGCGCGTTCGCTCGTAGCGGCGGGCCACTAGTCGATTGTTCGCCATGGAACAGCTCTACGTTTCCAAAAAGAACGAGACGGTTCGCATGTTCAAAAGCGATTTCATGGAATTTTTTTCCCACATTCATCCGGCTACGCCACACGTGCTCTATCTTCCGGCGATTGCGTTCGCGATCTACATCGCGATCTGGCGAAATTCATTGTCGATCTTATCGGTCGCTGCGCTCTTCTTTGTCGGGGTGATGTTCTGGACGTTGCTGGAATACGTAATTCATCGCCGAGTTTTTCATTACGAGCCGAGCAGTAAGATTGGAAAACAATTGCACTTCATTCTTCACGGCGTTCATCACGATTATCCGAACGACGCGAAACGCTTGGTCATGCCGCCGGTAATCAGCGTCCCGTTGGCAATTATTTTCTATCTCGTGTTTGCGTTGCTCTTTGGAAACGCGGCGCCGCCGATCTGGGCCGGTTTGGTCGCCGGTTACGTTTGCTACGATTCGATTCATTATGCGATCCACCATTTCCCGATGAAAAGTGGCATCTTGAACCGGCTCAAACAGCACCATTTGCGTCATCATTTTCATGACGACCACTCCGGTTTCGGCGTGAGCTCGCCCCTTTGGGATTACGTTTTTCGGACGAACCGCAGGTAAGGCCTGGCAAAAGCGGTCCACTTAGGCCTTGTCGCGGGCTTTGAGCGTAAGTAAACTAGATGCCCCGATATGGAACTCGTCGCCAAAGGCGGCGATTCCCATAAGGCAATGAACCAAGACCCTGCAAAACTCAGTCTGAGCAATTTCATCGCGAACGAAAGCCGCGATCCGCTAGAAGCTCCGCCAACTTTTACCCGCTGGATGCAGGCCGGCGCATGGGCGGTCGAACTCTATGAGCCGGAAATGCTCGCCAGCGCCGAAGCGCGCACGACGATCGACTACAACGGCAAGCCGCGCTCGGTCATCAATCTCTGCTCCTACAATTATCTCGGCCTCGCCAATCATCCCGAGGTCATCGCCGCAGCCGAAGCGGCCCTAAAAACGCACGGTCTTGGCGCCTGCGGCTCGCCAATGCTCTCCGGCATGACCGATCTCCATCGCGAACTCGAGCACGAAGTCGCAGATTTTCTCGGCCGCGAAGACGCAATGCTTTTCAACAGCGGTTTCGGGGGCGCGCTCGGCACCATCTCCGGTTTGATGCGCAAAAACGATGTCGCGATCCTGGATAATCGATCGCACCTGAGTTTGCGCGACGGCGCGGTCTTATCGCGCTGCCACACGGAAAAATTCGAGCACAACGATCCGGCTTCACTTGATGCCGCTCTTCGACGCCAGGCCGGACGTCGCCAACTCGTGATCGTGGAAGGAATTTATTCGATGGACGGCGATTTCGGAAATCTCGACGCGCTGATCGACGTCGCGGATGCGCACGGCGCCCGCATGTTTGTTGACGAAGCGCACTCGATGCTCGCGTGTGGAGAACACGGGCGCGGCGCGGCCGAAAAATTCGGGATCGAAGATCGTGTGCCGTTGATTTACGGCACATTTTCAAAAGCGTTCGGCGCGCTCGGCGGTTTTGTCGCGGGTTCGAAGGAGACGCTGCGCTACCTCCGCTTCTACGCGCACCCCTATGTTTATTCATGCGCCTTGCCGCCAGTTGTCGTGGCCGGAATCCTGAAAGCTCTCGAGATTGGAAGACGACAACCCGAATTACGGACACGACTTTGGGAGAATGCGAATTATTTCCACGAAAAACTGCGCGAGCTCGGCGTCGATACCGGAAAATCGACAACTTACATCATGCCGATCGTGATTGGCGACCGCGAGCGCATGTATCGGCTTTGTCATGAATTGCGGCGGCGCGGATTGTGGGTCGCGCCCGTTGATTATCCGGCTGTCCCCCAAAACAAGATTTGTTTCCGCGCCTGCGTCACGGCCAATCACACGCGGGCCGATCTCGATGAAGCGCTCAATATTCTTGATGACGCGCTAAAAGCCGATTCGAAGGTGAAGGCCGCGGCGTTTCGCTTGCGTTGCAAGGTGTCTGAGTTGGCGCTCAGAATGGGTTCTTGATGGCGGCGCAGCTCGCGCAACCGGCCACGCTCGAAACCACTTACAAGGTTCGCGAGGCCGAGGGTTTTCTGGATCTTTATTTTTATCGCCGGCTCGGTTTTCAGCTCGCGAAGTTTTTTGCCAAACTGGGAATGTCGCCGGTCGGGGTCACGTTGCTCGGCGGCGTGTTCGGGATCGTCGCCGGGCATCTCTATTTTTATCGCAACCTGACGACGAACATTGTCGGCATGGCGCTTCATGTTTTCGCCAATTTGTTGGACAACGCGGACGGCCAGCTCGCGCGCTTGACCGGCCGGCAAAGTCGAGAGGGAAGGATCATCGATAGTCTGGTCGATCACTTGATCTTCACGAGCATTTACCTGCATCTGACGCTTCGCTGCTTGGCTGAGGGCGCGTCGCCGCTTTTCTGGCTCGTCGCGCTCGCGGCCGCTTTGAGTCATGGATTGCAGGGGGGAGCGGCCGACTATTATCGAAACGCCTATCTTTATTTCGTGAAAGGGCGGTTGCGTGGCGATTTCGATTCGGCGGCTGCGCTCGAATCGGATTACGACGCGCTTACCTGGCATGAAAGTCCGTGGCGAAAGTTCTTGCTCGCCACGTATTTAAACTTCACTCGCCAGCAGGAGATGGTATCGCCGGCCTTGGGAAAGTTTCGGGAAACGGTTGATCGGACTTTTCACGGTCAAATTCCCGATTGGTTGGCGGCTCAGTATCGCGATGCCGCGCGGCCGGCCTTCAAGTTTTGGAGCGTGTTAATGACCAACACGCGGATGCTTCTTCTTTTTGCCGCCTTGCTCGTGGATCGGCCCGCATGGTTCTTTTGGGTCGAGATCACAATCTTCAACTTGTTGCTGTTGGGCTTGCTTAATTGGCAGGAGCGCATGTGCCGCTCTTTACTTCAATTGATGGAGCCTGCGCCTCAGCCGTAGCTCGAGTTGCCGTGTCGCGAATTCAGATTTCGCAAGTCAGTTCCCGCTCCGAGCGCGACGCGTTCATCGAGTTTCAATGGCAGATCTACCAGAAAGATCCCGCCTGGATCCCGCCGCTGATCATCGAACGCAGGGAATTCCTGAACCGGGACAAGCATCCTTTCTACGAGCACGGCGATGCCGCGCTCTTCCTCGCAAAACGAGATAAGGAAATCGTTGGCCGGATCATGGCGAGCGATGATCCGAACTACAACGCGCTTCATCAATCGAATGTCGGTTGTTTCGGTTTGTTTGAATCGATCGACGATGTCGATGTTGCGCGGGCGCTCTTCAATGCTGCGGCCGATTGGTTGCGCAAACGAGGCCGAAGCGAAATCAGCGGCCCGATCGATTATTCCACGAACTACGTTTGCGGATTACTGATCGATGGCTTTGAACATTCGCCGACGATTCTGACCGCGCACAATCCGCCATATTATGCACGCCTCATCGAGGGGAACGGGTTCGCAAAGGAAGTCGATTGGTACGCATGGTGGTTCGATCCGAAAAATGCGCCTGTCTCGCGTTTGCGCCGGCTGGTCGAAGCGCGGATGCGAAAAACGTCCGCCGCCATTCGATCGATCAGTCTCCGGGACCTCGCTGGTGATAGCGCGCGGCTGGCCGCAGTTTTTAACGAAGCTTGGAAAAATAACTGGGGATTCGTGCCGTTCACGGCCGCGGAAGCCGGCCATATGGCGAAAGAAATGCGTCCGCTCATCGACCCGCAAATGACGTTGATCGCTGAGATCGACAATGCGCCGGTCGCGTTTGTCATCTGTGTGCCGGATATCAACGTCGCTTTGAAATGGGTGAACGGGCGGCTCACTCGTTACGGCCTGCCGATTGGGCTAGCCAAATTGCTTTGGCACCGCCGGAAAATTCGCCAGGCGCGCTTTGTTGCGCTTGGGGTTTTGGAGAAATATCGTCGCACGGGAATTGCTGAGATGCTCGTCCTCCGCGTATTGGAGGAAGGCGCGAGCCGTGGATTTTGCGCAGAGCTAAGTATGACCCTGGAAGACAACGTTATGGTGAACCGGTTTATCGAGGCGATGGGAGCTTCAAAGTACAAGACCTACCGGATCTATCGTCGGTCGCTCGTTTGATGAATCCAAACTTTGATCATGTCGTAATTTTGGCCGACGAATCGGCGAACTGGAATGTCGGCGGGCTGCGCCAGCTCGATCGCCTCGTCCTCGCGCTCGATGCGCTCGCGACTTCGATTTCGAGTCAGCGCAAGATCGACATCTTCATCTTCTGGCGGCCGGACATTGCTCCCTACCTACGATGGAAACCGGACGATCCCCGAATCGCGCGCTGCAACTTCGTCGATGGGCTCGTAGTCGGCGGCCGCGAACGCGTTTTTAATACCCGACTGTTGGTCAAACCGCGCGGCCTCGAACGTTTCGTTTACGATTCCGTTCCCTTGGAAAACGACGCCACCATCGGCGACGAACGCGCGGTCTGGGAAAAACTTTGGGATCGGTTTGAAAATGCCTGCGCCGCGGTCGGTCCAAGAAAACACGAGAGCTGGCGCTACGTTTTCGACGATCGTAATGTCGGGCGGCTGGAGGGCTGGCTTCTCTCGGACGGCAAATCGCAGGACGGGCTCGTTTCCCGTTTTTTGAACCGGCCGATTTCGCGAATGGTCACGCGCGTGCTAATTCGTTTCCCGATCACTCCCAATGTCTGGACGATGTCGATCTTTCCGCTGCTGGTGATTGCGTTTTTCTTTCTCCTGCGCGGCGATTACTGGGGGTTTGTTGTCGGTTGCGCAATCTTTCAGGTCTACAGCATTCTCGACGGCTGCGACGGCGAGATCGCGCGCGTGAAGAACCTCGTTTCCGAGGTCGGCGGTCAGCTGGACACACTGTGCGATACGATCGGCAACTTGCTTCTGTTAATCGGCCTAGGTCTTGGCTTGCGCGCCCAAAACCCCGCTTCGGGTTGGATTTACGCCTTGGAAGGATTTTTTTGCGCCGCGCTTATCGCAATGAACGAATTCTCGCTTCACAAAGCGAAGCCGGAGGAACAATCGACACCGAGCGGAGTTAGCGCCGCCCTTTATCCGCGGCATCAAACATTGGCCCACCAATCCGGCCTGATGCTTCTCGGCGAGAAAAATGTCTGGTGGCTTGTCCAACTTACCAAACGCGATGTGGCGATCCTTTTCTTCCTCGCCCTGGCAATCGCCGGACTCCCGCAATGGATCCTGCACCTTTCGTTGATCGTTACCCCAATTACCTTATCGCTTTCGGTCATTGCCATGCGGAGCAACCGCGCCCTCGGCGGATCGCGCGCGTAGGAAATTCTCGGCGTGCTTTAGCATCTCCGGCGTGTCAACGTCCTGCCACGTCGCATCGCCGATGTCGATCGCGCGCACTTTTCCATCCGCGGCCATCAAGCGAACGCCGTCAGCCAGGCTGCAATCGCCGCCTTTCTTCGCCCGCTCGAGGTAATCGAATATCTCTTCGGGGCAGATGAACAATCCGGTATCGATCGCGTCATAGTTCGACAACGTTTTGCCGATCTCAACTACGCGATTATCGCGCGTCTGGACTTTCATCGCGTCTTCCAGATCGAAAAAAGAGTCCAGTTTTCGATCGATCGCCAAATTGAGAACGCTCGAGTCGGCGCGCTCGATCAGAAGATCGACAATCGCCCGATCAAAAACGTGATCGCTCATGGTCAGAAGAAAAGGCGCTGTGACGTGACCGCGCGCTGCCAAAGCGGAAAGCCCGTTTTGCTTTTGCCATTCGCGATTCTCGACCAGGAGAAGCTCGATCCCGGCCGGAACGAGTTCCTTCAGCGCCGCGCCCAGACGGCGAGCTTCAAATCCGATGATCGCGATGATCTTTTTGATTCCGGCTTCGGCCAACGCGTCAAATACGTAAGAAACAACCGGACGGCCGAGCACAGGCACGAGCGGTTTCAGAAAAGTTTCGTCAGTGCCGCGCAATCGCGTCTGCCCGCCGTAGCCTTGGCGAAGGCGGGAGCCGCATCCCGCCATCAGAATCACCGCCTCCGAGACCGGCGCCTTCATATCCCGTAATACATTTTCAATCCCCAATTCCGGACGCGCTGCGGCAGAAACCGAAAGATGAACGGCGCGATCTTCGTTTGAAAAAAATCGCCGACCGTTATTCGCGGCGGCGGATTGGTTGAATCGATCAAGCCCAGGACGTGTTCGGCCACGAGTTGCGGCTTCGGCGCGTTCTTCATGTTGCGATCGACCGCGTCCCACGTCTTGGCGACACGCGCCTGATATCGCGGATCGTTCTCGGCGCTTCTTGGAATCGCGTCATTGAACGCAGTGCAAATATCGGCCGGCTGAAGATCGACGATCCGAATGTTTGCGTCCGGCAACTCGAGTTGGATCGACATTGTGAACGACGCCATCGCCGCCTTCGCCGCGTTGTAGGCGGCCATGAACGGCACCGGCAACCGTGAGGCCAGTGATGTGACATTAATGACCAGACCGCTGCCGCGAACGCGCATTGCCGTGAGCGCGAGCCTCATCAATCGCAGATGCGCGAAGAGGAGGGTTTGAAATTGTTTTTGAATTTCTTCGTCCGACAAATGCTCCGCCGGGCCAAAGTGGCCGCCGCCCGCGTTGTTAATGACAACGTCGAAAGAACCGGCCGCGGCGAGTGCGCTCTTGAATGCATCATCAATCGAACGTGGATCGCTCAACTCGAGACGGACCGGATGGACGCCATGCACGTTTTCAAGCCGGATGAGATTGCGCGACGTTCCCCAAACTTCGTGGCCGCGCGCGACGAGCGCTTCGGCGATGGCGAGGCCGATTCCAGAGCTGGCCCCGGTCAGAAATACCTTTTTCGTCATGGATTCAGCCTTTTGAGGTTAAAGTTCGCGTCCGCGGGTTGCACGAATTGTTTTCCCGTGAATGGGTCTCGATCTTATCATGGCCGCTGGCGTTCTTCACGTGTCTGCGCTCGAAACATTCGCCCCCGATGTCCAACGGCGTCGCGCTTCCCGGCTCGCGGCGTTCCTCATCTTTTTGTTTGTCGCCTGGATCGGGTTGCAGGCACCGTTCGGAATCATGTCCGGCACGGACGAGCTGCTTACTGCCGAACGCACTCGGGAAATGCTGATGACGGGGCGGTGGGAGGTTCATTACAACTTTCAACCGTCGTTTGAAAAACCACCGCTTCAATACTGGCTGACCAGTCTGACGCTTCCGCGCTTTCAGAATCGCGCATTGGCGGTGCGCGTCTGGCCGCTGCTTTACAGCGCGCTCACCTTAATCGCGGTGGCGTGGCTCGTTCGTTTGGTGAAGCCCGAAGAGCCGTGGCTGGTTCCGTTGACACTCGCGATTCTGATTTCAGCTCCGCTTTTTTCGAGCGAGTCTGCGCGCGGGCTGCTCGATACCGGTCTCAGTCTTTTCACCGTGCTGGTATTTGTTTTCGCTGAACTCGCGCGAAAAAGATCGGTTTGGTGGATGGGCGCGGCCGTGGCGTGTTGGTTCGGCAGTCTGCAAAAAATTCCACTGCCGTTTTTGATTTGGGTTCTCATTCTCCTCGTGCGGCTGACCAATCGCGACGATCGCGCCGAACTTCGCAACGGTCTCGGCTGGCTGATTGGCAGTCTCGTTCTCGCGATCGCGCTGATGTCGATCTGGCCCTTGCTTCAATTCTTTAGATATCACATGCCGGTCGGTCATCTTTATCACGAGGAAGTGGTCGTCTGGCTCGGGCCGGCGGGCCTCGGCCAGCGCCCGTATTTTGAAGTTCCGATGGCGCTGAGTTTAGCGGGCGGTCTGTGCGGTTTTCTCTCTCTGCTCGCGCCGTTCGTGATCTTGTTTTCGAAAAAGGAACGCCCCGCACCCGCGGTCCGGGACATGGCGATTGTCAGCATCACATGGATCGTATTGCTGATCTTGAGCAACTTCCGCCATCAGCGCTACGCCATTCCGGTTCTGCCCTCGCTGTGTTTTCTTCTCGCTCTGGTCTTTTATCGTTTCTTGAAACAGCCGCCGCCGGTGCGAAATCGTGCCGTAGCAGCGCTCGGCATTCTGCTGGTCGCGGGGTTCGTTCATGGCCAAATTCGAATCAACATTTGGCGCAAGGATGTCGCGGATGAGAGAATGATCGCCGAAAAACTTGGCGCCTTGCAAGCGGCCGGCGTCGAAACCGTGTTGATCAAAGCGATCGTGCCCGGACACGATTTGATGTGGGATTCGTTTTATCTTTTTCACGGCAACTTTCGCTTTCCTGTGATCAAACTCACGACCGATGAAATTCGCGCTAGCCCGCCGAAGCCACCACTGATCGGCGCGGCCGTGGCGCGAGATTTTCCCGTCGTGCAACAGCTTTACCCGAATGTTCAGGTCGAGCTGACTCGCGCGCAGTTCATTTGCTGGCGGGTTCCCGCTCAATGAAAGTCTTCATCGACGTCACGAGCTCGTGCCGGTCTGCGCAAAACACCGGCATGCCACGAATGACTCGTCGAATTTTCGCAGAGCTCAATCAACGGTTGGACGTTCAACCGATTTCCTGGAACACGGCCGGGGATTTCTATGTCGACCTCGGGCCGCAAGAGCTTCAATTCCTTACCCGACCGTTTGCCGCGCATTCGAGCGCGATGGCCCATCCCGAGTGGAGAGGCGAAGACCCGTTCACGGAATCGCTGCGAATGTTTCGCCGGCGCCGATTGAATTTGAATGAGGAAATTGGCGCAGCGGATGTTTTCTTCGCACCGGATATTTTTCGGGACGGCCGTCGCAACGCGCTTCCGAATTTTTTGAAAAAATCGCCGGCGCGAAAGGTGGCAATTTTTCATGACGCCACCGACTTAAGGTTGACCGACGTTTATCCCGATCGGGAATGGAAATCGCGACCCTACCTCGAAGCGCTTTCGCTTTTTGATCTTGTGATCTGCGTATCCGACGAATCCCGGGACGATCTCCACCACTTTTGGAACAAATATGGGTGTCGCCCGACTGAAACGGTGGTCGAGCTTTGGCCCGGTGAACTGGAAGGCGCGCAACCAGAAGTCGCCCGGGATGATTCAGAATGCTCGATTCTTTACGTCAGCTCGTTTCACGGGCGCAAAAATCATCTGAA
>DATEWZ010000132.1:0-17346 GCA_035257485.1 Chthoniobacterales bacterium | reverse complement strand
CGCGCGCTGCGCACGATGATCTTTTGCATGTCATCGGCGTTGTAATAGTCGAGCCGCGCGGTCATTCCAAATCGCGAACGCAACGGCGCGCTAACCATGCCCGCGCGCGTGGTCGCCCCGACGAGCGTGAACTTCGGCAGTTGCAATCGCAGACTGCGCGCCTGCGGGCCTTGATCGATGATGATGTCGAGCCGGTAATCTTCCATCGCCGGGTACAAATATTCTTCGATCGTCGGTTGCAGCCGATGGATCTCGTCGATGAAAAGGACGTCGCCTTTTTCCAAACTGGTGAGCAATCCGGCGAGCTCTCCCGCTTTCTCTATCACGGGGCCGCTAGTGTTTTTCACGTTCACGCCCATCGCGTTGGCGATGATATAAGCGAGGGTGGTTTTGCCGAGGCCCGATGGGCCGCTCAATAAGATGTGCTCAAGCACGTCGCCGCGTTTTTTGGCCGCTTCGACCATCAATTCCAGGCGCTCGCGCACTTTCACCTGGCCGGTGAACTCGCTGAACATCGGCGGCCGCAACGAAATTTCGAAGGCGGCGTCCGGCTCCGGTGGTTTCATTTTGGCGACATTCATTTCAAGGTCGTTCCGACAATAGCCCAGCGTTTCAACGCTGGGTCAAACGATTAAGATGCGCAAAGCCCCGCCAGGGGCGACAGAATTTTTTGCGATTTCCTTTCGTCCCTCCGGGACTTGATTCAAAAGGCGAAACGGTCCACAGCGCTGAAGCGCTGGGCTATTTTCATTTGTTATTCAGCTTTTTTGTAAGCACGAGCTCGGTCCCGCGCGGTTTTAGAATGTAATCCACCTTATCGAACGCGTTCCGGATCAAATGCAAACCGAGCCCGCCGGGTTTGACTTGAGCGTGCTCGCGTCCGCGCATGGTGTGTGGCGCGGTTTTGAACCCGTAATCCCGCAACCGCACCCGCACGCACGTGGCGAGGGCCTCGACCGAAATGGCAATCGGCTGATCGTCGCGCAAGTCATAGGCGTGTCGAATAACATTCGTGCAGGCCTCGTCGATCCCGAGCACCATGAGTGTTCGTTGTTTTTCCGAGAAAGGATGTCGCTCGAGAAATTTGCGCACGAAAGTGCGCATCAACGCGAGGTTCGCGGTGTGGCTGGTGAATTCAAGCTTCCCTTTCTTCATTGCCAATAGAAACGCAAAGCACGCTTCGGCGTTCAATCAAGGATGAAAGCACATTGGACAGTTTCGCAAACTGGTTGTTCAGTCTCGCGCATGTGGAAAATTTTCGCCGGACTCGTGCTCTTCAGTGCGACCGCCTTCGCTCAGGAACAATTCACCGCTTATGACGCGCTCCGTGTTGTCGGCGTGCATGTAAATCGCGAAGCGGTGAATCATGTGGTCAGCGTCACCGGCACAAAGGGGACGCCACAGCCGAAGACTTGGCACATCTTGGTGGAGGCTCCACAGGGCGGCATTCGCGACATCCAGGTTCGCAACGGACAAGTCGCTTCCGATAAACCGAGCTCAATCGTCGGTTCTGCCGAAGGATCGACCATTAAAACCGCGAAACTGAATTTGGATTCGAGCGGCGCTTTTCAGGTCGCGAGTCACATCGCAGACAAATCCGGCACGCGATTCGATAGCGCGAGCTACACTTTGCGCACCGATTCTCACGGCGATCCGGTTTGGATCGTGACTCTGCAGGCGGTCAACGGTCAACCGGTTGGCACGATCCACATCGGCGCGAATCGCGGAAACGTCACTCGCACCGAAGGAATGTTCGCGGGCGCGACCATGCAGGACGTCGCGACCGAGGAACGTGTTTATCGCGAACGTCCGCACCACGAGCGCGAGGAAGGGAACGAGGAACAAGTTAGCGGTGAGGACGAAGACAACGAGCACGGGCCGCTCTACGGCGTGCGGCAACGCATGCGCGGATATTTTGGACGTGCGCAGGAAGAGGCCGCCGGCATGTGGGACCGGGTGCGGCGTTCGTTTTCCGATTACATCAGTCGCTAAATAATCTTCCTCTTCCTCTTAATCTTCGTAGCTTTCTGATTCAGACTAAGAGGAAGAGGAAAAGGAAGAGATGACGGCTTGGCCGGAGCTGAATTATCCCGATTGGAAAGATACCTGCGCCACGTTGCATATGTGGACGCAGATCGTCGGTAAAATCCGGCTCGTGCAAACGCCGTGGACGAACCATTCCTGGCACGTCACGCTTTACCTTACTTCGCGCGGCCTTGGCACCTCGCCAATTCCTCACGGCCCCGACACGTTCGAAATCTATTTCGATTTCATCGATCACAACCTGCTCATCTTGAAAAGTGACGGCGCGATCAAGACCATCGCGCTCAAACCCCAAAGCGTGGCGGAGTTCTACAAATTGGTGATGAGCGCGCTCGACGAGCTGAAGCTTCGGGTGAAGATCGACCTGGTGCCGAACGAAATCCCGGACCCGATCCCTTTCGACAAGGACGACAAGCATCGTTCCTACGATCCGGAATACGCGAACCGATTCTGGCGCGCGCTTGCGCAAGCGGACCGCGTCTTCAAACAGTTTCGCGCCGGTTTCTGCGGGAAATGCAGCCCGGTGCATTTTTTCTGGGGAAGTTTTGATTTTGCGGTCACGCGCTTTTCCGGGCGGCAAGCGCCGCCGCATCCCGGCGGGGTTCCGCATTTGCCGGACGCGGTCACGCGCGAAGCGTATTCACAGGAAGTGAGCAGCCTCGGTTTTTGGCCGGGCGCCGATATGATGCCGCAGGCGATTTTTTATTCCTACGCCTATCCCGAGCCGAACGGTTTCGGCGAAGCGAAAGTGAAACCGGCGGCCGCGGCGTACAATTCACAACTCAAGGAATTCACTATCCCTTACGACGCGGTTCGGACCGCGCAGTCGCCGGATGAGGCTCTGCTCGAATTCGCCCAGAGCACCTACGACGCCGCATCAACGCTCGGAAAATGGGACCGCGCGGCTCTGGTGGAACAGAAACCGGCCTTGCATTCAGCGGCGCGACACTCGTAATTTGGACGCGATGAGTCCTCAATGCGCTGCCGAACGAAGCGCCTGGCGCGAAATCAAAGACGGTTGGCGTCCGCTCTACGGCGATGTCGATTCCATGGGCGTGGCGGTCGAATGGCACGATTTTCAAATGGCGCGCAATTTCAATTGGGGCCGCACTTTTCATCCACGGAGTCTTGAGTTTTGTTTGAATCTCGATGGCCGCGGCGAAATCGGCAGCGCGGCGAAGACCGCTTACACGCCGGGGAGCTCGGGCTATTACGCGATCGGCGATGAGCCGTTACCGGCCTCGCGATTTGCCAAGGATCATCATCAATTCGCGACGCTCGAGTTTTCGCGAAAACATTTGCGGAAACAATTCGTCGATAACGAAGGCGACCTCGAGCCGCAGATTCGCCGCATTATTTTCGGCGACAAAGATCAGACGGTGGTCGCGCCGACGCGGCCGATGTCGATCCAGCAGCGCGGGGTGGTGGCGAGTTTGGCCGAGCCGCCGGTTTCGAAAGCGGCGCAGGTCCTCTGGTATCAGAGCAAAGCGCTCGAGCTGATGGCGCATTTTCTTTTTGAGCCGAAGGACCCGGAATTTTTCTGTCAGCGCCAAAAACGGGTGGCGCGCGAAAGGGTCGAACGCGCGAAAGAACTTCTCGCTCGCGACTTAACAAATCCGCTCACGCTCGAGACGCTCGGCCAGGAAGTGGGCTGTAGTCCGTTTTATCTGAGCCGCAGTTTTTCGCGCGAAGTCGGCCTCACCATTCCACAGTACTTGCGGAAGCTGCGCATGGAACGCGCCGCGGAATTATTGCGCACCGGTCGCTACAACGTCACCGAAGCCGCGACCGAAGTTGGTTACTCCAGTCTCAGCCATTTCAGCAAAGCCTTTTGCGAAACGATCGGCTGTTGTCCAGTGTTGTATCCGGCGGCAAAGAACGTGATTCTGGATCACTGAACCGAATCGCTGAGGAAAGCAGGGAACACAGGAAATTATTTTTTTCACTTCCTGCTTTCCTGCGTTCCTTAGATATCCATGAAAATTGTTCGCGCCCTCATTTCCGTTTCTGACAAGGCCGGCGTCGCCAAGTTTGCCCGCGCGCTGGAAAAGCAGGGCGTGGACATTATTTCCACGGGCGGCACGGCCGAGCTGCTCCGCAAAGAAAAAATTCCGGTGCGCGAAATTTCCAGCTTCACCGCATTCCCTGAAGTTTTGGAAGGCCGGGTAAAGACTTTACATCCCCGGGTGCATGGCGGGCTGCTTTACAAACGCGGCAACCCCAAGCACGAAGCCGAAGCGCGCGAATGCGGGTTCGAGCCGATCGACATGGTGGTGGTGAATCTCTATCCGTTCGAGAAAACGATCCAGAAACCCGACGTCACGCTCGCCGAAGCGATCGAGAACATCGACATCGGTGGACCTTCGATGATCCGGAGTGCGGCCAAGAATTACGAATCGGTCACGGTCGTGGTCGATCCGTCGGATTACGACGGTGTTTTGGAAAACATGCGCGAGAACAACGGCGAGACGACGCTGAAATTGCGCGAGCATCTCGCGATCAAGGCGTTCATCAAGACGTCCGATTACGACCGTACGATCGGCAATTTCCTGAACCGTGAGCAAATCACCGAAGCGTCATTCTCCTTGTCGCTGCCGTTGGTGACGAAACTTCGTTACGGCGAAAATCCGCACCAGCAGGCCGCGCTTTACGGCGATTTCGAGACCTATTTCGAAAAACTTCACGGCAAAGAGCTTTCCTTTAACAACATTCTCGACATCAGCGCTGCCACCAACCTGATCGCGGAGTTTTCACAACCAACGGTAGCGATTTTAAAACACACCAACCCCTGCGGCGTCGGTTCCGATGTCGATCTTCGCAAAGCCTGGGAGAAAGCGTTCGCGACGGATAAACAGGCGCCGTTCGGCGGAATCATCGTTTGTAACAAGCCGATCGACGAACCGCTCGCGAAAACGATCGGTGAAATTTTTTCCGAAGTGATCATCGCGCCGGATTTCGAAGCCGATGCGCGCGCGCTTTTGCAGAAAAAAAAGAATCTACGGCTGATCAAACTTTTAACTTCTGCCGCCGAAGCGCGGCCGGCGGTCGATCTTCGCTCGGTCTGCGGGGGATTACTCGCCCAGGATTCCGACATCGCAAGCGACCAGCCGGAGATGATCGTCACCAAACGTCGGCCGACGAAAAAGGAAATGGAAGCGATGATGTTTGGCTGGCGCGTGGTGAAACACGTGAAATCGAACGCAATTGTTTACGCGGCGGCTGATCGCACCCTTGGCATCGGCGCAGGACAAATGTCCCGCGTCGATTCATCGCGGATCGCGGCCTGGAAAGCGCAGGAGGCCGGATTGTCGTTGAAGGGAAGCGCAGTCGCGAGCGACGCGTTCTTTCCGTTTCCGGATGGATTGCTCGCGGCCGCTGACGCGGGGGCGACGTGCGTGATCCAACCGGGTGGTTCAATGCGCGATAAGGAAGTGATCGCGGCCGCGGACGAACGCGGGATGGCGATGATCTTCACCGGCACTCGGCATTTTCGGCATTAACGCGCTTACGGTTGGAAGGTAATCGGTACGAGCACGGTCCAATCCGTTGCCCCCGGTTCCGCTTTCCATGCCTGTAGCGCTGAAATTGCCGCGCGATCGAGAATGGGTTGGCCGGTCGATTCAACCGTCTGCACGCTCTTTACGAGCCCGTCGGTGCCGAATGTGACCCGGAATTTTCCGGATCCGGTCTTCGGACCTATCCGAAGGTTGCGCGCTTCGGGAGGATATCTCGGCGCCGGATTCGAAATGACTTTGCGCCCAACGCGCGACGCCGGCGTCGGAGTGGTGGACTCTGCTGGCGCGGCCGCCCACTTCGCGGCCGTGTTGGGTTTTATCGCTGCGAGCAAAGGCTCGAGTTGTCCGGAAGGTTGAATGTCGTTCTTGCCGCCGGCCGTCACAATTCCAACCACTTCGCCGTTCGCATCGAGCACCGGCGCGCCGGCCGCGTCGTTCGGAATTGTCCCGCTAATCTGAAACGTGTCCTTTTTAGGATCGGCGCCGAGCGATTTGATCATTCCGCCGGCGAGTGGTTGCTCTTTGTGTTGGAGCGAGCTGCCAACAACAACACCCCACGCGTTCACCGAGATCGATTCGGTCGTTTTTTGCAGCGGCAGGACCGGCACGCCGGTTTTTGTTTCGGCGCGCAAAATGGCGAGCCCGCTCGATTTCGAGAAATCAATCTCGCCGGTGACGTTGCGGATTTTTCCGTCCGGCGATTTCGCGACGCCGTAGGCTGCGTCCGCGACCAGATCATGACTCGTGGCCAACAGTCCATCTTTTCCCACATAAAAAGCGGTCACGCTTCGCAGCAATTGACCCTTCGCGTCGAAAACGGTGAGCTCGACAATCGCCGGATCGGCTTTTTCGGCGACCTTCTGGAATTCCGGCGGTGGCGTTTGCGTCGCAACTGTGGTCGTCGCCGACGGCGCTGAAATTGACGGAGTCGCCACTGTGACTCCGGCCCTTGGCCCGGGCGATGCCGGAGCAGGAGTCGGCGTGGGCGAAACGCGCGACGGCACCTCCGGCAGATTTCGGCCGCACCACGAGTACGCGAGAATCACGATGAGCGCGACTGCGCAAATCAGGGCGAGCGTGGATTGTCTCATGTGAGACGTGTCAAGATCCGTCGATCAAATCATTTCCGCGATGCCAATCGCCACATCCAAAGGCTCAGTAATCCTGCAACAATCACCGCAACGCCGCTTCCCCAAACAGGAAGTTGATAAGAGCCAATTTGGACAGTGAAAGGCGAGAGCAGCAGCCGGTAGATGTGGGCCAGGCAGATGAAGCCGAATATAATGCTCGCAATCCGCAAACCAAATCGTTGTGAGTTCATGCCACGATTCTCCCACGACGATCTTTGCCTTGTCAGCAAAAATGCGTGGAGGGACGGCCTCCGTGCCGTCCGTATAAGTGGACGAGACGGAGCTCGTCCTTCCAGGTCAGGCCACGGTCCTTCGACGAAACGCCGCCGCCTGGACAATGATTCCAACCGCGGCCAGCCCGACGAAGAGCAGTGTGGCGCCGGTCGGCGGCAGAGCAATCGTGTGGCGAATCAAATACGCGCCGACCAGCGCCGACATGACAATCAACGCCCAATCGAAGACCGCGAGCAACAAAATCGCGCCAATGATTCCGCCCACGATGAAAGCGATTCCCGGATAGCGCGCGCCTTCGGTGAAAAACGCGGCGATCAGCGCCATCGCCAATTTTCCGCCGGCCAGAAATCCTGCGATCGCGATTGCGACCTTCTGCAAAAACAACGCGAGCAACGCGCCGATAAATCCGAAAACGATTGCGACGCTCAACTGCAAAACTTCAGAGGGCTCATGCATCAGGTGCGGCGCGACTTGCATTCCGGCGGCAAATCCCACCGCGGTGACGCACAACCAAAAAAGTCTTCGCCCGAAAAACAAAACAACCACCCCGATTAGGACGCTGAGAATTGGAACCGAAAGATTCATCTCCTTGTCATGTCGAGCGGAGTCGAGACATCTCTAAATATTTCTGAAGGTAGGGGCCGTTGCCCTCAATCGCCCGCATCTTATTTCGCATACCAGCTCGCTAAATCTTTCCCCAGCAGCTTCTCCAGCTCTTTGATGTCGAAATAGAACTTCTCGATTAGTCGCGACCGCAGCTGATTGTCGATCTTGTTCGAATATTCCTGTTCAAACACACTTGCTTCCGGCGGAACGAACGATGGATCGACCCCGAGGAACTCAAAAACGCGGCGCAACGTTTGTTGGTGATCGTTACGCAATTCCTCGTTCAAGAGAACGAGACAATTCGCTTTGCCGAAGATATTGAACAAACGCCTGACCTGGTGCGCGTAAAAGCCGCGATCGATGTAGGAGTAAACTCGATGCTGCAACGGCAACGCCATACGACAGCGCTCGGCTTCTTTCTCGATCGCTTCGGCGAACGGTAATTTCTCGTGGTCGCGTTTACTTTCCATGTTCCAGGCTGAGAACGCGCGCTCGACTGGGTTCCGCAACGCGAGGATCCATTTCATTTTCGGATTGTATTTCCAGATCCGGTAGGGCGCGGTTTCCCAATACATGTAGATCGGGCTCGCTTCGCCGATCACGCGATGCTGCTTCTTCTTCAGCTTAAAATTCCGGTGATACTCTTTGTAATCGCGGTTCTCCTGCTCGCGGTCGAAGAAGTGCAGCTCCTTGCGCGTCGTCGGCATGCAAATCTCAGGGTGCTGCCGCAAAAACGAATCCAGCGCCGACGTTCCGCCCTTCTGCGTCCCGCCAATTACAAAATCAACGCGCATCTTCTATTGAAGAAGGTGATCTGCCTCTTTGTTTCTACGGATGAGTACATGTCGCAAGTAAATGACGATCGCAACGCTCGCGAGCAATACAACCAGATCGGATGTGCCTATCGAGTCGTGATGATCAAGGATGAATCGTCCACGAAAAAGGGCAATCAAAAGGAAAAACCAAAGCGTCGTGCTAATCGATAGGGTGCTGAGCGCCCAAATAACCGGGAAGCCTGACGTCGTGCAGTACCAAATCCATAACCCAAGTGTAATTGTTAGACCTGCTGCGCAGCCGGGTAGCCATGCGGGAACTGAATGGTACAGAAATCTTCCAACCAAATGGAACCCCAGCATCGCAGGGATGATTGAGGCGAACTGAACGAACGCACCTTTTAGGACCTGCCAGAAAAGATCGAAAAAGTGTCTCATCCGATGCGACCCGCGTCCGTCACTTCTTCATCATCGCATCTCGCTTTGGCCGGAATTCGTTCCCCGGTTTCCATTCTGGAAATTTGTTGGCGTTGGCGACCTGGTAGCCGACTTCAAATAGAAGATCGACATCTTGCACCGCGCCGGAGAGGTCCCAGTCCGGTTTCACGTCGTCGCTCGGTTGATGATAATCTTTCAAATCGTATTCGTCGGAGCGAAGCGCGCCGTTGGGCGGGCGCGTGAGGAGATGCTGGTTCTTGCCGATGTAAAGCGACGGCAAGCCGACTTTGCTGAATTCAAAATTGTCCGCGCGATAAATGCTGCCTTTTTCAGGTCGCGGATTTGGAATCATCGGCCGTCCTTGGCGCTTCGCGGCTTCCGCGAGCATGTCATCGAGCTCCGAGAAACCGTAACTCGTGTCTTCGATGTCGCGCGCTTTCCCCCAAACATTCAAGGTGTCGATGTTGATGTCGGCCACGGTTTTCTCGAGCGGGTAAACCGGATGCTCAGCGTACCATTTCGCGCCGAGGAGGCCGGATTCCTCGGCACTCGTCGCCATGAACAAAATCGACCGTTTCTGCGGCGGACTTACTTTTGGGAATGCATTCGCCAATGTGATCAGGGCCGAAACCCCGGAAGCGTTATCGATCGCGCCATTGAAAATCTGATCGCCCTGAATCTCCGGATGCTTACCTAGATGGTCCCAATGCGCGCTGTAGATGACGTATTCGTCTTTCAGTTTTTCGTCCGCGCCTTCGAACTTGCCGAGCACGTTGTGCGACTTGAACGAGCGAACTTGCTGTTTGATCTCGATGTTTGCTTTCGCATTCAACGCCATCGGTTTGAATTCTTTCGTGATCGCGGATTCTTTCAGCGCATCGAAATCCTGACCGGAATCGGCGAGAAGTTTTTTTGCGACATCCAACGTGATCCATGAGCGGGCCGAGACCGCGCCCATATTCTTGTCGGGGTTATCAATCTCGAAATTTTCCTTCGACCAGCTCGACTTCACGACCTGCCACGGATACGCGGCCGAAACGGTTTCGTGAATGATGACCGCCGCCGCGGCGCCCTTTTGCGCCGCGATCTCGTATTTGTAGGTCCAGCGGCCGTAATAAGTCATCGCGCGTCCCTTGAACATGTTGTCGTCGAGCTTCGTCGGATCTTTCGGATCAGGAACGGCCGGATCGTTGATCAACATCAGGATCGTTTTGCCTTTAACATCGACGCCTTTGTAATCGTCCCATCCGTATTCGGGCGCGACGACGCCGTAGCCGACGAAGACGATGTCCGAGTTATTGATCTTGATTTCGTTTTGCAATCGCGCGGACGATACGACGAAATCATCAGCGAATTTCAAATCCATCGGCGGTTTGCCGTTGACGACGAATTGCATCTTCGGATCGCTTTTGATTCCGGCGAGCGGCACTTCCTGAAAATAACTGCCATCCGGGTTTCCGGGCGTCAGACCGGCGGCTTTGAATTGCTCGGCGATGTATTTGATCGAGAGTTCTTCGCCTTTCGATCCCGGGGCGCGGCCCTCGAATTCGTCCGACGCCAGAATTTTGATGTGCGAGAGCAGCGCGTCGGGCGTGATGACATCGAGCGCGGGCTTGAGTTTCTCGGCGACTTTGTCTTCGGCGAGTAAAGCGCCTACTGAAGCGAGAATTAGGGAAACGACCAGGCGTGGCGTTTTCATGCCTCTTCTTGTAGCGGCGCTCTGCGAGCGCCGCAAGATTGCAGCCACGGGCCTGTGGCCCGTCGGAACGTCGCACAGCGACGTGGCTACAGCACTAATGGGCTTCCTTCGACGGTCCGGTCGGCGCTTTCTTTTTCTCGTCGCCGCCTTTGACGCCGATCTTTTTCAGGAACGGCTCAACCGATTGCTTGCGGCCGAGAAATTTTTCGATCGACACGTTCACCTCGCGGCCGTCGCCTTGTGCATAAATCTCATTTCGCAGTTTCATCCCAGCTTGTTTGTCCTGGTAACCTTGCGGCGCTTTTTCGAAAACAGTGGCCATGTCGGCCGCGATCGCGTCCGCCCAGGCATATCCGTAATAACCGGCGTCATAGCCGTTCATGTGACCGAAATAGGTGACCATGGTTGTGCTCGGATCGATTGGCAGAAAAACTTTCTCGAGAACCGGGTTGGAAATATCCACGCAATCCCATTTCGCGCCTTCCGGATGCGCGTCATGCATCGCCAGGTCGAGCGACGCGAACGCAAACTGTCGGCGATAAAAAACTCCGGCAGTCGCTTTTTTAGCGTCGTTCATTTTTTGAATGATCTCGGCCGGAATTTTTTTCGAAGGATCGCGGTAGTCAGCGGCAAAGGTATCGAGAACTTTTTTGTCCCAAACCCAGTTTTGAAGCATCTGCGAAGGCGCCTCGACGAAATCGCCGGGGACATGCGTGCCGGCGAATCGTCCATACTTCGCGCGTGTCGTGATTTCGTGGAGACAATGCCCAAACTCGTGGAACAACGTTTCGACGTCGGAATGCGTCATGAGCGACGGTTTGTCCGCGCTCGGCGGCGGGAAATTGCACATCAGCGCGCAGACCGGCCGCTGATATTTTCCATCGGCGAGTTGTTTGCCGCTGATGATCCCGAACTCGGCGAAGTGATTGAATTTTCCTTCGCGCGGAAACATGTCGAGATAGAACATGCCGAGCGGTTCGCCGCTTGCAGCATCTGTCACCATGTAAAGCTGGAGGTCGTCGATCCATTTGTAGGGCGCGGCGATTTTTTCAAACTTCAGCCCGAAGATGCTCTGGTAAATGTTGAACATTCCTTCGAGCACTTTTTGGAACGGGAAAAAGTCGCGGAGCGCTTCCTTGTTCACGCTGTATTTCTGCTTCACCAGCTGATTGCCGTAGTAACGCCAATCCCAGACTTCGATCTTAGCGTTCGGATCTTTGGTGTCGGCCGCCTTCATTTTTTGCATCTCGGCCACTTCGGCGGCGAACTTCGGTTGAATACCGGAGACGAGGTCGTCGATGTATTTCTTCGCGCCGGCGCCGGTCTTGGCCATTTTGATTTCGGTTTGGAAATCGTCCCACGATTTGTAGCCGAGCCGGAGCGCGATCTTGTTCCGCAGCTCGATCATTTGATTGAGCACCGTGCGGTTCGTGTCTTTCGCGAGCGAATCGTGGATGACGTAAAGTTTTTTGCGGGTCGCTTCGCTCTTGGCGTTTTCTTCAACTGCGACGAACTGCCAGGTCACGTTCGACGTGACTGTGTAGGAATCGTCGCCAGTCTTGACGCCGGGCGAGGCAAAGAAACTTTCGGGAACGCCGTCGAGCTCGGCCTTGGTGAAAACCACCGGCACTTTCGCGTTCACAATGTTGGTATCGAAGTCGGTCCCGATCTTCGCCAGTTGCTTGCGCAGATCTTCGACTTCCTTGCGTTTCTCCGGAGCCAAGGCCAAACCGGCGCGGCGATAATCGCGCATTGTTTCGTCGAAAAGTTTTTTGTCTTCGCCGGTCAACTTCGGTTTCGTGTCGGCGAACGCCTTCAACGCCTTGTAAACGTCCTCGCGATAATCGATCCCGACCGCCCAATCCTGAAATTCCTTAACCGCGTTCTCGGCGGCGGCCCGGACTTTCTCATTCGTGTTGCTTTCTTTAATCACGAACGCGCGGCTGGCGGCAAGACCGGCCTGCCAGTTCAAATCGTCCAGCGCGACCACCGTGCTTTTGAACGTGACCTTGCTTAAATCCTGGGCTCCGATTTGATCGAGCGCTTTGTTCGCGGTCGCGATCGCGTTCTTGACCATCCCGTCGACAGCTTCCGGCGTTTGTTCCCAATCGGGGATTGTGAGAACGGCGTTCGCTTTGTCGGCGGCGGCCTTGAAATCGTCGACCGTTTTTAAATTCTCGGCGTGAAGTGTGGGAGCAAGAGCAAGAGTAAGAACGAGAGCAGGAACGAGAGTATGGAGTTTCATGGGTAACGGTTTGGCTTGGTGAAGGCTGCGAAGATTGTGTAGAAGGTTGGATCGGTAAAGCGAAAACCTGAACCAATTCGTGATCGAGAAATTCTTGCTCGCCTTCATTCCGATTTTTGTCGCGATCGATCCGATCGGTCTGGTCGCAATTTTCATGGGACTGGGCACTAGTGCGTCGCCTGCGGATCGCAGACGTCAGGCGCTTCTGGGCCTTCTCACCGGGTTGCTCGTTGCCGTCGGGTTTATCTTTCTCGGCAAGGCGATCTTCTCCGCGCTTGGGATCACGGTCGCGGACTTTCAGGTCGCCGGTGGATTGATCCTACTCGCACTCGCGGTGCGAGAATTAGTCGGCTACGGCCGCATTGATCGCGAGGAAGACGATGAATTCGGCGTAGTCCCGCTTGGAATGCCGTTGATCGCGGGCCCAGCTTTGCTGACCGCGCTCTTGATTTTGATCGACAGCGTCGGCGTCCTCTTCACGCTGCTGTCGCTAATCGCGAATCTGTTGATCGTGGCGGTGGCGCTCTGCAATGCCGATCGCTTCGCGCGTTTGATGGGGAGACAGGGACTGCGCGGCATCTCGAAAATTATCGCGCTTCTGCTCGCGGCAATCGCGATCAGTCTGATCCGTCGCGGTTGGCAAGCGCATTGATTGCTGACCCTCGGTTTTCACCAAAACCGAGTCGCCGGCTTCCTAGTGCGATTCGCGTCTTCGCGCTCACGCACTCCCGCCGTAAAGTTCGCTCCCTGCGAACCTTACATGTGCGGCTGGCCGGGCATCGCGCGCTTCAGCTCGGCGTCTTTATCGCCATGCTGATAACGGTAATTCAGCTCAGCTTCGATCGCGTAGATCTCTTTCGACTGATCAGAAACGCCGTCGCCCTCGTGGTGAATGAATACGGGCTCTCCCTTGTGTCCCGGTAGGTTTGTTTGCCTCTGCGGGATTTGCCGATAGAGATCGAGCCGGCGCTGCTGCAGTTGCGCCGTCGTCCATTTCTTATACGGCGAATTGGGTGGCGAATAATAAGCCGGCCCAGTGCGCGGACCTAGCGCGGCAGCTGCGGTGCCATCGTTCGATTGCGCATAGGCGCAGGTAATGAAACTGACTGCGAGTGCGACTGCCAAATACGTTTTCATAGTCTTTATATTAGATTCGTCCTTCCTAGTTCGAAAGTGTTCAAATATTCAACCGCAGGCAAGGCCTGACGTTGCGCAATTTCGGCTCGCTTTTGGAATAGTTTCGGCTCTATTTCCGTCCAACTCCCATCAGGTTGACCACGCCAACGAGCGTTGTTACCGTCCACGCCTTTATGAGATTCCCGCTCGCTCTAACGACGAAGATTGCTGCCTACATTGTTGGGCACAAGCTGCGCGGAACCAAAAAGTTCGCCACAGTTCTGCAGCTTGAACCGCTCCACACCTGTAATCTGACGTGCACCGGCTGTGGACGGATTCGCGAATACTCGACGTCGCTCAAGGACATGATGACCCTGGAGGATTGTTTGGGCGCGGCCGAGGAATGCAACGCCCCGATGATCTCGATCTGCGGCGGCGAACCGCTGATTTACCCGCACATCGAAGCGTTGGTGGAGGGACTGCTCGAGCAAGGCCGCATCATTTACATCTGCACGAACGCGATGTTCATGCGCAAGAAAATGCGCGAATGGCTCGCCAAAGAGTTGCAAGGCGCCGACAGCGCGAAGCGAAATGATCTCGAAGGCAGGATCGGGATATTGCTGGCGCGCGGGTTGATCACAGAAAAGGACGCGTCCGAGATTCGCAAGGGTCCGAAGGACGCGAACAGGCCGGTGATCGCGCCAAGCAGGTGGATATATTGGAACGTTCACCTCGACGGGCTTGAACGCATTCACGACTTGATCGTGGAGCGCGAAGGCGTCTTCAAGGAATGCATTCTCGCGATCAAGATGGCGAAGATCCTCGGCTATCAGGTCGCGACCAACACGACGATCTACAAAGAGACCGACATGGAGGAGGTCGAGCAGATGTTCGATTATCTCTCCGATCTCGGTGTGGACGGCCACACGATTTCGCCCGGCTATGAATATGACGCGGCCAAGAAGGACATGATCAAGCGCCTAAACTTGCGGCCGGAAAATTTCTTCCTTACGCGCGAGATGACGAAGAAGAAGTTTTCCAAGATCGAGAAGTGGATGAACGATTACACGTTTTTCGGCACACCGATCTATTTCGAATTTCTCGCCGGCCACCGCGACCTCACTTGCTCGGCTTGGGCGATTCCGACCCGGAACATCCGCGGTTGGAAGGGCCCGTGCTATTTGATGACTGACGATCATTACTCGAGCTATCAGGAGCTGCTCGAAAAAGTGGAGTGGGACAAATACGGAGTGGTCAATGGCGTTGCGCGCGATCCGCGTTGCGAAAATTGCATGGTGCACTGTGGTTACGAGCCGACCGCTTCGCTCGGGCTGCAATCGCAGCGCGGCGACACCTGGAAGACGATCAAATTCAATTTCGGAGCGAAACCGAAACCGACCGGACGCGGCAGCGAGACGGTCGCCTTCAACGGCGTGAGTGTCGGTAACGGCCACCTGACGGGAAAAGAGGCGCAAGCCGAAGCGACCGCGACCAAGGCGTCGTAAAATCGACATCGCGCGATCGCGTGTTATAAGATCGACAATCTCAATGAGCTCTTCAGGAAACGTGATCGCATTACGCAGCGCGACCCAGGATCGCGCGCAATCGTTTGCCGCGGCGGATGCTGAACTTGCTGAGGCGATGGCGCGGGCGCAGCAAAATCTGTTGCGGCAACAACGCGAAGACGGGCACTGGTGCGGCGAGCTTGTCGTCGATAGCACGCTTTGCTCGGACTTCATGCTATTCATGCACTGGCTGGGCGAGGTCGACGTCACTCTCCAGGAACGTTGCGCGCAACATATTTTGAAACGCCAACTGCCCGATGGCGGTTGGAACATTTATTTCGGCGGCCCGAGCGAGATCAACGCGTCAGTGAAAGGCTACTTCGCGCTCAAGCTGGCCGGTTATTCCACCGACCTGCCGTTCATGCGAAAAGCGCGCGAGTGCGTTCTGCGTCTCGGCGGCATTCCGCGGATGAACACCTTCAGCAAGCTTTATCTCGCGCTCCTGGGCCAGTTTCCATGGAAATATCTCCCGACGATTCCGGTGGAAATGATTTTGCTCCCGAGCTGGGCGCCGTTTCACATCTACAAAATGTCGTCCTGGAGCCGCGCGATGCTGATTCCGCTCGCGATCATCAATCATTTCAAGCCGACCCGGACGTTGCCGGGCGACAAACAGCTGCACGAGCTATATCCGCTCGGCACCGAGCAAAGCGATTTGCGTTTGCCGCGCAGCGAAAAATTCTGGACGTGGCGCAATTTCTTTCTCCGCGTCACCGACGTTTTGAAAATCTTGCATCCCTTTCAAATTCGGTCGATGCGCAAGCGCGCTCTCGAAGAAGCAGAGCGATGGATGCTTGAGCGCATCGGGCAGGGGAGCGATGGGCTTGCCGCAGTTTATCCCGCGATGCTCAACTGCATGATCGCGCTCCGCGTCCTCGGTTATTCGAAAGACCATCCGGTTTACAAAAAAGCGGCCCAGGATTTCGCCGGTCTGTTCATCAATGACCCGGAAGATTTCCGAATCCAACCGTGCTTGTCGCCGATTTGGGACACGGCGATCAATTTGATCTCGCTCGCCGAGTCCGGCGTGCCGGCGGACGATCCCGCGATTCGCCGCGCCGCGAAATGGTTGCTCGACAAGGAAGTCAGGACCGTCGGTGATTGGCAGCACAACAATTCGCATCCGGAAGCGAGCGGTTGGGCGTTTGAATACAACAACGTTTTTTATCCCGACGTCGACGACACCGCGATGGTGTTGATGGCGTTGCGTCTCGCGAAGCCAGACGATCAATTAGAGCTCGATAAGACGTTCCGGCGCGCACTCGATTGGCAGATGAGTTTCCAATGCCGCGATGGCGGTTGGGGCGCGTTCGACAAGAACGTCACCACGCCGTGGCTCGAAGACATGCCGTTCGCGGACCACAACGCGATTCTCGATCCGACCTGCAGCGATCTGACCGCGCGCACGCTCGAGTTGCTCGGCTACATCAATTTCAATCCAAAAGTCCGCAGCGTGCGCGACGCGATCCATTATCTGATCGAGACACAGGAAGCGGACGGTTCGTGGTACGGTCGCTGGGGCGTGAATTACATTTACGGAACCTGGCAGGTGCTGCGCGGATTGCGCGCGATCGGCTACGACATGACGCAGGATTGGATTTTGCGCGGACGCGACTGGCTCGAGAGCTGTCAGAACGACGACGGCGGCTGGGGCGAAACCTGCGCGACTTACGAAAACCCGGCGACGAAGGGGATCGGAAAGAGCACGGCGTCGCAAACCGCGTGGGCGATCATGGGCATCTGCGCATGTGGCGATCTGAATCGCTCGAGCATCCAACGCGGCCTGCGGTTTCTGTTGAGCACGCAGAAAGCCGACGGCTCATGGGACGAACCGGAAATCACCGGAACCGGATTTCCGGGCGTGTTCTATCTAAAGTACGACATGTACCGCCAAAATTTCCCGCTCCTCGCCCTCGCGACCTACATCAACATGCGCAAGGGCTTCATCACTCAGCCGGGATTTTATCAGGCAACATAGGTAG
>DATEWZ010000131.1:0-9450 GCA_035257485.1 Chthoniobacterales bacterium | reverse complement strand
ACGTGGCGGAGGGCGGCCGGTATCGGAATTACGCGTCAGATGGGAAGGTCACCGAAGGGGAATTTAAGAGCGGCGAAATAATTTTTCGCGAGCCAATCACGCACGCCGCGGAAAACATCGGCGATAAGCCGATGCATTTCATTTTGGTCGAACTTAAAGGCGAGAGCGGAAAGAAGACGCCGGCTCAACCGTGAGTGGCGAGTGAAGATTTTCAATTGTCGATCTTGCGGGCGAGGCGTACGTTTTGGCTGAGGCCAAACGCTGGAGGAGTACTATAATTATGAGCACTGCTGTCGCTGAACCGAAAACGAAGCTGAATCAGCTCGAACAAATTAAGAAATTTACCAAGGTCGTGGCCGACACGGCCGACTTTGAACAGTTCAAGGAATTCAAACCCGAGGACGCGACGACGAACCCAAGTCTGGTTTATGCCGCCACGCAAAAGCAACAATACGGGCGTCTACTCGAGGAAGTTTTGAAGGACCGGAAGAATTCCGGTCTGAGCGGCCAGGCGCAGATCGAAGACATTTGCGATCATCTGCTTGTCCAATTCGGCACCGACATTCTCGAGATCGTGCCGGGACGCGTCTCGACCGAGACCGACGCGCGCTTGTCGTTTGACGTTGAGGGTTCGATCGCGAAAGCGAAAAAATTGATTGAGCTTTATGGGAAGAAAAAAATTCCGCGGGAGCGCGTGTTGATTAAGATCGCGTCAACGTGGGAAGGGCTCCAAGCCGCCGAGCAACTGCAAAAGGAAGGGATCCGTTGCAATCTGACCTTGATGTTTTCGCTGGTCCAAGCGGTGCGCGCGGCCGAGGCGAAAGTGCAGCTGATCTCGCCGTTCGTCGGCCGGATTTACGATTGGTTCAAAAAAGAAAACAAGCGCGACTATCAGGGCGCGGAAGATCCGGGAGTGCAATCGGTGACCGAGATTTACGGCTACTACAAGAAATTCGGGATCAAGACCGAAGTGATGGGCGCGAGTTTCCGTAACGTCGGACAAATCCGTGAGCTGGCGGGATGCGATTGTTTGACGATCAGCCCCGAGCTGATGAAGGAGCTGGCCGAATCGAATGAGCCGCTCGAGCGCAAACTCGATCCGGAGAAAGCCAAGTCGGCAAAGATCGACAAGCTAGAGCTCGACGAGAAGAAGTTTAAATATTTACTGAACGACAACGCGATGGCCTACGAAAAAACGGGCGAGGGGATCCGAAAATTCGCGGCCGACGTGGTGAAGCTGGAGAAATTCGTCGCCAGCAAACTCTAAATATCTCAGGAACTCAGGAAAGCAGGAAAGATAAAACCAAAACTCAGAATTCCTGCGTTCCTGTTTTCCTTAGAGATCTGTGTTTAACCTTGTTTTAGTCGAGCCGGAGATTCCACCGAACACGGGGAACGTCGGCCGGCTATGTCTGGCCACGAAATCGACGCTGCATTTGGTGAAGCCGCTCGGCTTTTCATTGGACGATCGCCAATTGAAGCGGGCCGGACTCGATTATTGGGACGATGTCGATCTTAAGATTTGGGATTCGCTGGAGGAGCTGTTGAAATCGCAGCGCACGGGAGATCGGCATTTTTTCGTGACTACGAAGACGCAGCGCGCCTACTGGGACGTGAAATTCCGGCCGGGCGATTTCCTGATTTTCGGTCGGGAAACCAAAGGCCTGCCGGAAAAGCTACTGACCGCGCGCGAGGCCGATTGCATCACCATCCCTATGCACGGCACGCGCAGTTTGAACTTGGCTACAGCCGTGGGTATCGTTTTATTTGAAGCAATTCGGCAGCAACACTCAGGGCAAAAGAGGGTTGAATAACTAAGACAGGTATCTGTCTAATTAACTCGGAGGCAACACTAACTAACTATGAGAAAGTTTTTAACATTAACCTGTTGTGTGGGGTTGGCGTCGCTCGTGGGCGCGGCTCAAAACAACAATCAAAACAATAACAACCCGCAGGGGAAAAAGAAGGGCCAGCAGCAACAACAGCAGCAGGCTGTTATGCCGCAGGGTGGCGGCGGCAAGAAATATAAACAAGACGGCGCTGGACCGCACAATAAGAACTTCCAGCAGCCCAACACGGTCGGCAATTACAACGCCATGGGTAAGAAGGGGAAGAAGTCGCAGAATTGGCAGGGACAAGGCCAGGGAGGTCTCAACACCGGCGCAAACACGACCAAGTTCAACAAATCGAAGAACCTGAACGCGAACAAGAACTTGAACATGAACAAGAACTTGAACATGAACAAGAACTTGAACGCGAACAAGAACTTCAAGTTCCAGAAGAAGCAGTTCAATCTGCAGACGAACAACAAGAATTACGTCGTTAACAAGTACAAGACGATCAATTACAACGCGAATTACAAGATCGCGGGCGCGCAGAATTGGCACGGCTCGCAGTACGTGGTATTCCAGAATTATCACCCGCAGTGGCATGACACCTGGTGGTGGAATTGGCATCACCCGCACCTCACGTTCATTTACGGCGGCTGGTATTATTGGAACAGTTCCTATTGGTACCCGGCGTGGGGTTATGCTCCGAACTCGGTCTATGTTTATGACGGACCGATCTACTCTTCGAGCCCGAGTGAAGACCCGGGCCAGGTCGTAGCCAACGTCCAGTCCGCCCTTCAGGAGCAAGGCTACTATCAGGGCGAGATCGACGGAGTTCTCGGACCGCAGACCCGCGCTGCGCTGGCGGAATTTCAATCCGCGCAAGGCCTCGAGCCAACAGGCGCGGTGGACGAGCCGACGTTGCAAACGCTCGGAATGGTCTAATCGAAGTTTAACTGAATAGCCAAATCGCCGCGGGGCAAAAACTCCGCGGCGATTTTTTGTGCGAGAACCGAGCAAGAGCAGGAGCAAGAGTAAGAGATTGAAAGATGTCGATCTTGGCGGAGTAATTGTTCCGTGCAGCAAGCGCAATTGGTCGCCCGTGATTTATTTCAATCGTTCAAGATGGGCGCGCGCCGGATCGAAGTCCTGCGCGGCATTTCGATCGATATTGCGCGCGGCGAGATCATTTTTATTTGCGGCGCGTCCGGCGCGGGCAAAACGACTTTGCTTTACACCCTTGCGGGTTTAGAGCGGCCGGAATCGGGCACGGTCGAATTCGAGGGGCGCAATCTCTACAACGGGAGCTCGAGCTCGCAGGCGCGATTTCGAAACAAGAAAATGGGCTTCGTGTTTCAAGGCTACTTTCTTCTGCCGGAGCTGACCGCGCTGGAAAATGTTTCTTTGCCGGGAATGATCGGGCGAAGCTCGACGCCAAAAGCCGCGGAAGAAAGTTTGGCGGCGGTTGGCCTGGCCGATCGGCTCCAACATTTGCCAGCCGAGCTTTCCGGCGGCGAACAGCAACGAGTCGCGATCGCGCGCTCTCTGGTTAACGATCCCGACATAATTTTTGCGGATGAGCCGACCGGCAATCTCGATTCCGAAACCGGCGCCGCGATTGTCGATCTTCTCTTGAATCTCGCGCGCGACCGGAAGAAAAGTCTGGTGATCGTGACCCACGACCCCAGCCTCGCGACGCGCGGCGACCGCGAATTGCACATCAAAGATGGGCGGCTCGAATGAATTTGGCGCCCATTTTTTGTCTCTTGAATTAGGCGACGAAACAACGAGATTTTTCCAGGATTTATGAAAACCTCTGATCTCGGCGGGACGGTGATAGACAAACCAAAATCGCGCGAAGCAGTCAAACCTGTCGTCGATAACCCGACGGCAGCGAAACCAGCGGCGAAGAAATCGCAAATCTACGTGGACGGAGAATTTTACGCCGAGGGCGAGGCGAAAGTTTCCGTGTTCGATCACGGTTTGCTTTACGGTGACGGAGTTTTCGAAGGCATTCGTTTTTACAACGGCCGCGTTTTCCGGCTGGAGGAGCATCTGGACCGTCTTTGGGACTCGGCGCGCTCGATCTGTTTGGAAGTGCCGATGTCGTCCCGCGCGATGAGCGAAGCGGTGTTGGAGACAGTTCGGCAAAACGATCTGCGCGATGGCTACATTCGGCTCATCGTAACCCGCGGCGTCGGAAATCTCGGTTTGAATCCGGAACAATGTAAAACGCCGAGCGTGATCATCATCGCGGCGCAAATCGCCCTTTATTCGGAGGAAATGTACAAGCGCGGGTTGACCGTGGTCACGGTCGCGACCCGGCGCACAAATCCGAGCGCGCTCAACCCGGCGGTGAAATCGCTCAATTACTTAAACAACGTGATGGCGCGGATTGAAGCCAACCAGGCGAAGGCGGATGAAGCGTTGATGTTGAACGACGAAGGCAACGTGGCCGAGTGCACGGCTGACAACATTTTCATCGTCAAGCACGGCCACATTTTCACGCCCCCGATCACGGCCGGCGCGTTGCGTGGTATCACGCGATCGGTGGTGTTCGAGATTGCGGCCGAGACCGGGATCAAAGTTGTCGAAGGAGACATTACGCGGCACGATATTTTCATCGCGGATGAAGCTTTCTTAACTGGAACGGCGGCGGAAATTATTCCGCTGGTGAAAGCCGACGGGCGTCCGATCGGAACCGGAAAACCGGGACCGATCACGACGCGGATGATTGCGCGTTTCCGCGAATTGACCAGAGAAACAGGGACGCCGATTTACACGTAAGATCGAGATCGGAGAAACAACACCGGCGCGAAAGGTGCTCGACAAACTCGCAGCTTGAATGTTTTAAGCGTGGAAGAGGTCTAAGTAGTAGAGATGTTGTGCGACGTTTGTAAATGCAATGACGCAACAGTCTTCCTGACCCAGATCATTGAGGGGAAGATGCAAAAGGTGAATCTTTGCGACGCGTGCTCGAAGGAAAAAGGCGTCCAGGATCCGACCGGCTTCGCGCTCGCGGATTTGCTGCTCGGGATCGGCGCGGCGGAGGAAATTGAAAAAGGAGCCTCCACCCAACGTTGCCCGGTTTGCGGTTTCACGCAGGCCGACTTTAAAAAAACCGGCCGCCTTGGGTGCAGCACATGTTACTTAACTTTTACCGAAGCGTTGACCGCATTGTTGAAAGCGATGCACAAAGGCACCTCACACGTTGGCAAAGTTCCGGAGCGCGCACACCGCGTCGGCGAATTGAGCGATCGCATGCGCAATTTGAACGAGAGCCTGCAAAAAGCGGTCGCGGAAGAAAATTACGAAACGGCCGCGTCCTTGCGCGACCAGATCAAGCAACTCGAAAACGAATTGGCGGGGTAGGGACGTGAAATTTTCGAACGTGATGACCAATGCCGGAGAGTGGCTCCGTGGCGAGGGTCCGCATCACCAAATCGTGATCAGCAGCCGGGTGCGTCTTGCCCGCAATTTGCGGGATCGCGCATTTCCTGGTTGGGCGAAGAAAGCCGAACGCATGGCGATCTTGGAAATGATCAGGCCGTACGTCGAAAAACTTCCCGAGATGCAGGATTCATTTTCGGAATTGCTGCAGGACTTGTCCGCATTGGAAAAACAGGTTTTGGTCGAACGTCATCTCATCAGTCGTGAGCACGCGGCGAAAAGCGCCGGCAGCGCAGTGGTGATGAATCGCCGGCAAACGCTCAGCATCATGATCAACGAAGAAGATCATTTGCGGATGCAATCGATGCGTTCCGGCCTGCAATTGAAACAGGCGTTCAAACTTTTGGACAAGGTCGACACCGCGCTCGAAGGCGAGCTCGAGTTCGCCTACGACCAGAAACTCGGTTACCTCACCGCCTGCCCGACGAATGTCGGCACCGGCATGCGCGCGTCGGCGATGTTGCATTTGCCCGGCTTGGTTTTGAGCGAATTGATCAATCAGGTTGTACAAGCAGTGAGCAAGATCGGTCTCGCCGTTCGCGGGCTTTACGGCGAAGGAACCGAAGCGATGGGAAATCTTTTCCAGATTTCGAATCAGACCACTCTCGGAGAAAAAGAGGACGAGATCATCACCCGGCTCACAAAGGTGATCGAGACCATCATCGAAAAAGAGCACGACGCCCGGCAGGTCTTGATTCAAAAAAAATCGAACACTTTATGGGACCAGATCGGTCGAGCATACGGTGTGCTTACTTACGCTCACGCAATGAGCTCGAAGGAAGCGCTCAACTTGTTGTCGATCATCAAGCTTGGGGTCGACCTTGGCGCGTTTCCCGAGGACAAGCGGCTTGCGATCGATGAGTTGTTCATGGACACGCAGCCGGCCCACCTCCAAAAAACCTCGCAGCAGAAGCTCAACGCCGAGGAGCGCGACCATCTCCGGGCCCAAATTATCCGGACCCGTTTGAAAGTGTTTCCTAAACCTGATATCAGTAAGCTGGTGAAGGAAGCGGGCAACGGCTCGGAACCGACGCCGACAGAACAATGAATAATTTCACGCCCCGCGCCCAACAGGTCCTCCAGCTTGCACGCAAAGAGGCCGATCGTTTCAATCACAACTATGTCGGGACCGAGCATCTTTTGCTTGGACTGATCAAGCTCGGCCAGGGTGTTGCCGTCAATGTCCTCCAAAAAATGGGGCTCGATCTCGAGACCGTGCGCATGGAAGTCGAGAAACAAGTCGGCTCCGGACCGGAAACAAAAATCGTCGGCAACATTCCTTACACGCCACGGGTGAAGAAAGTTTTGGCGCTCGCGGGCAAGGAAGCGAAGGCGCTCAATCATTCTTACGTCGGCACCGAGCACATTTTGCTCGGACTGCTGCGCGAAGGCGAAGGCGTCGCGGCCCGCGTGTTAAAGAGTCTCGAGATCGACATCGAGCGGACGCGTAACGAAATTTTGAAAGAGCTCGATCCAAATTTCACGCCATCGGAAGCGGAAGAAGGAGGCGAGCCAACGTCGAAGAAGGATGTTAAAACGCCGGCGCTCCGCGCGTTCGGCCGCGATCTGACCGAGCTGGCGAAGAAGGGCGAACTCGATCCGGTGATTGGCCGGCGCAATGAAATCGAGCGCGTGATTCAGGTCCTCTGCCGCCGCACGAAAAATAACCCGGTGCTGATCGGTGAAGCGGGCGTGGGCAAAACCGCGATTGCGGAAGGTCTCGCTCAGGAAATTGCGAGCGGCAATGTTCCGGAGCTTTTGCGCGATAAACGCGTGGTGACTCTCGATCTTGCTTTAATGGTCGCCGGCACAAAATATCGCGGCCAGTTCGAAGAACGGATCAAAGCGGTGATGGATGAAATTCGCCGCTCCAAGAACGTCATTCTCTTTATCGACGAGTTGCACACGATCGTTGGCGCCGGTTCGGCCGAAGGCGCGATGGATGCGTCGAACATTATCAAGCCGGCATTGAGCCGCGGCGAACTGCAATGCGTCGGCGCGACGACAATGAACGAGTATCGCAAATACATCGAGAAGGACGCTGCGCTCGAGCGCCGATTCCAAACGGTCAAAGTCGATGCACCGACGATTGATGAAGCGATTGAAATTTTGAAAGGTCTACGGCCGAAATACGAAGCGCACCACAAAGCGAAACTGACCGACGAAGCGCTCGAGACGGCCGTAAAATTTTCCGAGCGTTACATCACCGGCCGTTTTCTGCCTGATAAAGCGATCGACGTGATGGACGAAGCCGGCGCGCGCGCGCGGATCAACGCGATGACCCGTCCGCCCGACATAAAAGAAATCGAGAAAGACATCGAAGCGATCCGTCTCCAAAAAGAAGCTTCGATCAAGGCGCAGGATTTCGAGAAGGCCGCCTCGCTTCGCGACAAGGAAAAGCAGACCAAGGAAAAACTGGATTCGATTTTGGCGAAATGGCGTCAGGAGCGGGAAGAGAAAGAAGTTCTCGTGACCGCCGACGACATGATGCACATCATCGCGAAGGTCACGGGCGTTCCGTTGCAGCGAATGGAACAGGCCGAGACCGAAAAGCTCCTCAAGATGGAAGACGAGCTGAAGGGTAAAGTGATCGGTCAGGACGAAGCCGTCACCGCTATTTCAAAAGCGTTGCGTCGGAGCCGCGCCGATCTCAAAGATCCGCGCCGGCCAATTGGTTCCTTCATTTTCCTTGGGCCGACCGGTGTCGGAAAAACTTTCCTCGCGCAAAAGCTCGCCGAATTCATGTTCGGCGACCGCGACGCGCTGATCCAGATCGACATGTCGGAGTACATGGAAAAATTCACCGCCTCGCGTTTGATCGGTTCGCCGCCGGGTTATGTCGGCTACGAGGAAGGCGGCCAACTTTCGGAAGCGGTCCGTCGCCGTCCGTATTCGGTCGTGCTCTTTGACGAGATCGAAAAAGCGCATCCCGACGTGATGCACTTGCTCCTGCAAATTCTCGAAGAAGGAAAAATTACCGATTCGCTTGGACGCAAGATCGATTTTCGGAACACAATTATCATCATGACGTCCAACGTCGGCGCGGAATTGTTGAAGAAACAAACCGTGATGGGTTTCGGCGCGCCGCGCGAAGGCCACGATTACGATTCGATGCGGGACAAAATCATGGAAGAGACCAAGCGCGTCTTTAAACCCGAGTTTTTAAATCGTCTCGACGAGATCACCGTCTTCCACTCGCTGACCAAGGAAAATCTCCTCCAGATTGTCGATCTTGAGGTCGAGAAAGTGAAGGCGCGGCTGAAAGCCAAAGAGGTCGAGATCGTTCTCGACAGCACCGCTCATGAATTCGTGATCGAGAAAGGTTACGATCCGAATTACGGCGCGCGCCCAATGCGTCGGGCGGTCGAGCGTTACCTCGAAGATCCGCTCGCGGAAGAAATTTTGCGCGGGAACGTGAAGGCCGGCGCCAAGGTTCAGGTCACCGCCAAGGACGGGAAACTCGTTTTTCAATCGGACGCCCCGAAAAAGAAACTGGCGGAGCCGATCGCTGACTAAAAGCTCGCGCACGGCGTGTTCGCCGTTTTGTTGATGTCGATCCGGAATTGGTTGTTCGGACTGATTCTGATTGTTGCGACCACGCTCGCCTATCAACCGGCCTGGCGCGGCGGATTAATCTGGGATGACGATCTTTATCTCAAAAGTGTACGGTCGTCCTCGCTAGCGGAAATTTGGGCGCATCCGCCGACGAGCCAGCAATATCATCCGCTGATCGGCACCGCGTTTTGGATCGCGAACAAACTCTGGGGCGACTCGCTTCTCGGGTATCATTTGCTCAATATTTTCCTCCATGCGGTTTCGGCGCTCGTCTTGTTTAAAATTCTCGAACGACTCGAAATTCCGGGCGCGTGGCTGGCCGCAGCGATCTTCGCGCTTCATCCGGTCCAGGCCGAATCGGTGGCGTGGCTCGTTGAACTGAAGAACACCCTCTCCGGATTTCTATTTTTTGCGGCAATCCTTGTTTACCTCCGATTCGATCAATCCCGGAACAAACTTCTGTATTTGCTGGCGCTGTTTCTGTTCTTCCTCGGCTTGTTTGCAAAAACCATCGTCGCTGTCTTTCCGCTCGCGATGCTGATCATCGTTTGGTGGAAGCGCGGGCGGCTGGATTTGAAGCGCGACCTGCTTCCACTCGCGCCCTTCTTTCCGGTGG
>DATEWZ010000130.1:0-1670 GCA_035257485.1 Chthoniobacterales bacterium | reverse complement strand
CGATCGCGGTCCTGCCGTTCGCGACTTTGAGCGACGATCGAAACGATGCCTACTTCGCCGATGGCGTGCAGGACCAGATCCTGACCAATCTGGCGAAAGTGTCGGATTTGAGAGTTATCAGCCATACCAGCGTGCGCCAATACAAAACCGGCGCCGAACGCAACATGCGCGAAATCGGGCGGCAGCTCGGCGTCGCTTACATCATGGAAGGCTCGGTCCAGCGCGCGCGTAATCGCCTTCGCATCAACGCCGAACTGATTGACGCGCGCACCGACGCGCACATCTGGGCCGAAACGTACGACCGCACTGCAGCCGATTTGTTCGCTATTCAAAGCGAGCTCGCGCAGTCGATCGTCACGCAGTTGAAGGCAAAACTTTCGCCGCAACAGAAGGCCGAGATCGAAGAACGGCCGACGCAGGATCTTGACGCCTTCGAACTTTACCTTCAGGCGAAGACAATCATCGACAGTTATGTCAACGCAACCGATGTGCGGGCCGCGCTGCTCGAGGCGTTGAAATCGCTGGACGAGGCAATCAAGCGCGACCCGAACTTCGTCTCCGCATATTGTTATGTCGCGCGCGCAAACGCCCTTCTGTACTTTTTCGATCTCGATCCAACGCCAGAGCGGATCACCCTGGCCAAAAATGCCGTGAACAATGCGCTGCGGCTTCGTCCCGATTCAGCCGAAGCGCACTTCGCGCGCGCCGATTATCTCTTCCGATGCCTCCGCGATTACGATCGCGCGCTCGAAGAACTTGCCATTGCGCGGCCAGGTCTGCCGAACAGCAGCCCGTTTTTTATTCTTTCCGGTTATATCAACCGCCGCCGCAATAATTTTCCGCAAGCCGAACGCGATTTCTCTACCGCCTTCGCGATCGATCCACGCAATCCGAATGCTTACAATCTTCTCGCCGACACTTACGTGCTTGAACGCCGGCTGCCGGAAGCTGTCCACGTCGCTGATAACGTCCTCGCTGCCGGCGAGACAGTTCCGATCGTCTACTTCCGGCGCGCTTTATCCATCCAATCCGGAACCGGCGACATCGGACCGCTGCGCGATGTTCTGGCGAAATATCCCGACATGGAATTTGCCGGCGGCCAAACTCCAAACCGTGTCTGGATAGCGATGCTGGACCACGACTATGCGCGCGCGGAAAAATTTCTGGCTGATTCGCCGCGAAAGGATTTTCAGGACATCGATTTCAGCTTTTACTTCCCTAAATCGTGGTACGAAGGGATGATCGCGCGCGAGAAAGGCGACGGCGCGAAAGCGACAGCTGCTTTTCAAGAGTGCCGCAAAATTCTTGTGCAACGATTGGTCGTTAAACCGGAGCACGCGCGTACAATCGCCGTACTCGCGCAGGTTGATGCCAATCTTGGCCAAAAAGATTTGGCGATTAGCGAGGCGCAACACGCCATCGATCTGATGCCGACATCGAAAGATATTTACGACGGCGCTCTGGTGTTGGAAGGACTCGCTCAGGTTTACACCTGGACCGGCGACCGCGACCGCGCGATTGAGACATTGCAAAAACTTCAGGCCATGCCCGGCTACACCAACTATGGCCGTTTGAAGCTTCATCCGTTGTGGGCTCCGCTCCGCGGCGATCCGCGTTTCGAGAAGATCGTGAATTCCCTTGCTCCAAAATGATCACTTATCTCCTAACCA
>DATEWZ010000129.1:0-25544 GCA_035257485.1 Chthoniobacterales bacterium | reverse complement strand
CCGCAGCCGGATTTGCCTCAACCCATTTCGCGGATTTCAACAGCGCGCGCGTTGCCGCGGCGGCTGCTTTCGGATTCGCCGCGAGAAATTTTCCATTCACGATGACGGCGCAGCAATACTCGTCTTTGTACGGCGCGTCCTGCGCTTGATCGGCGACGTTCTTCACTTTGCCTTCGGCGACCAGCAAACTACCAATCGGCTCCGAATCCGCGACCGCGTCGATCTCACCTTTATCGAGCGCGAGTCCGAGCTCGCCTGCCGGAAAAACGCGCCACGTAATTTCTTTCGACGGATCGATACCGTGCGCGCCGAGCACGCGGTTCGCGAAAATAAACGGTGGCGTCCCCATTCCCGGAACACCGATCCGTTTGCCGCGAAGATCGGCAATGGAACTAATCTTGCCATTCACCGGCGCCTGCACGCGCAGACAGCCTCGATGAATTCCGCCAGTAAATTTCACATCGAGGCCTTGTTCGATCGGCTTCAGGAAATACATCACCAAATGGTGCGTGATATCGAAACCGCCGAGCGCGAGAATGTCCTTGTAGTTTGCCCATTCACACTTCACCAAACTGACGTCGAGCCCTACCTCTTTGAAAAAGCCCTTCTCGACCGCGCTGAAGATCGGCGCTTCGCAAGTAATGCCGATGTAGCCGACGCGGACTTTATTGGAAGCTGCCGACGAACCGGCGTCTTTGCGACCGCAACCGGTTAGAAGCAGAGCGCTTATCGCGATCAGGGTTGCCGGTCTTCTCATGGGACCGGAAATATTATGGACTGCCGACTCGCGTCAACGTTTCTTTGCCCCCGAGTCCGGCGATCGCAGATACAGATTCATTCCGCCAAGATCAATAATTCCAAAATTCCAGGAGAGATGATCTTCGCCGAGCAACCCGGCGCCGACCGCTTCATGCACGCTTGCGACAATAACCTCTGCGTTGTTCACCGTGAAGTTGCCAATGCGGAGTTCACCTAACCGCGCTAGGCCCTGACCTCGGTAAGACATCGACGAATCCATTGCCGCGCCGACGCCTTCCGCGTAGGGCGCGGCAATCGTCGTGGTGAACGCGCCGGTGTCGACAATCAACTTCACTGCTCGAAGATTAACGGCCGCTTCGACCTGCAAGTGGTGTTGAGCGTCGAAATGCATCGGTACGTGGACGAATCCCCTCCCTTCCAGGAAGCTGTCGAGCGACTGCGAAGTCGCCGCTGACGGACCTCTCGGATTGACGTAAAGCATCTGCCGACTGCAATCGATAATCATTCCAAACTTCGCCATCTCATGGGCGCCAAACAATCCGTCAAGATGGGGACGAGCGTACCGATTCATGTCGTTTTCGTCGGCAACTTCGATCGGCACGTTTTGAAATGTGCAATTGCCCATGGCCAGACTGGCGATTCTACTCACGGAGGTGGGCTGAGTAATTCCGGTGATTCCGGTCACTTTCGACTTCTCTTTAGACAATTTGAGGCCGATTCGGGTCGCGCTCGTTCGGTCGATCAGCGTGTACGGACAACCGGTATCAATCATCAAGGCGGCATTGCGCCCATTGATCACCGTGTTGACGAACAGGTGATTCCCGAAACGGCGCTGCAACGACGAGCCGCCATAACCCTGCCGTTCCAAAAATGTTTTCAAGGCGGCTGGCTGCTCCGCGGAGTAGCTGGCCAGGGTTGGCCAGCAAATAAGCGCCAGTGCGAGAACTCTGAGGGGTCGCTTCATGTTTCCAATTTCATTCGAAAACGGAAGGATGCCGGATGCCTAGAGCAACTGATAAGGATCGACATCCACGGATGCAATCACGTCCTCGGGCAGTGGGAGTTTATCGAGCGTCTCGCGGACGAGCCGGCTCAAGCGCATGATCGCTTCACCACGCAACAAAATGTGAAATCGAAATTGTCCCTGAAGTTTTTCAAGCGGCGCGGGCGTTGCGTCGCTAATGGTGAACTCGGACCTGAGTGATTCTTTCAAGCGGCGCACGAGCGTTTCGGCGGAAAGTTTCGCACGCCCTTCATGTGCCGAGCGCACCGTGATTAGGATCGCGTGCTTGAACGGTGGGAAATCGCAACGCTCGCGAAATTCGAGCTCCTGCTCGAAGTAGCCGGCGAAATCGTGGTGGCGTGCGAATTGGATTGAGGGCGAGAACGGCGTGTAGGTTTGGACGAACACTTCGCCCGGCCGCTCGCCGCGGCCGGCGCGCCCGGCAACCTGGGTGAGCAGTTGAAATGTTCGCTCGCCCGCGCGGAAATCGGGAAGATGCAAAGCGAGATCGGCGTTGATGATTCCAACGAGAGTGACGTTCGGGAAGTGGAGACCTTTCGCGATCATCTGCGTGCCGACGAGGATGTCGATCTTGCCCGCCCGAAAATTTCGCAGCGTTTCGCGATAAGCTTCTTTGCGTGTCATCGAGTCGGCGTCCATGCGGCGGACGTTCGCTTTGGGAAAAAATTGCGAGACGGTCGATTCAACTTTCTCGGTCCCGAACCCGGCGTAGATCAGGGCGTCCTTGCCGCACTCCGGGCATTTTTTCGGTACGGCAGCGGTGTGCCCGCAAAGATGGCAGCTCAAACGCGCCATGTGGCGATGAAACGTGAGTGCGACGCTGCAATTCGGACAATTGCGCGCTTCACCGCAGTTGCTGCAAAGGAGCGAAGTGGAAAATCCGCGGCGATTCAAAAACAAAATCGTCTGCTCGCGTTTCTCGAGCCGGTCCGCGATCGCTTGCGAAAGTTTTTCGGAAAGAATCGGCGCGATCTTTTCTTTTCGCCGTTCCTGGCGAAGATCGACAATCCGGATCGACGGCATTTGCTGGTCATCGACGCGCTGCGTCAGCGCGAGCAATTCGTATTTGCCGGTCGTGGCGTTGTGATAACTCTCCAGCGAGGGCGTGGCGCTGCCCAGAACGACCGCGCACTTCTCCATCTTCGCGCGTACCACTGCGACATCGCGCGCGTGATAGCGTGGCGCTTCTTCCTGTTTGTAGGTCGTCTCGTGTTCCTCATCGACAATGATCAAACTGACGTCTTTCAAAGGCGCGAAGACAGCGCTTCGTGCGCCGATCACGATCCGCGCGCGGCCCGAATGAATCTTATGCCATTCGTCATGCCGCTCGCCTTCCGACAAATGGCTGTGCAAAACAGCGACCGCGTCGTGCATTTCGGCGAACCGGCTTTTGAAACGCTCGACCGTTTGCGGCGTGAGCGAAATTTCAGGAACGAGAACGATCGCGCTGCGAGCGCGCTCGAGCGCGAGCCGGATCGCTTGTAAGTAGATCTCGGTTTTCCCGCTGCCGGTCACGCCATGGAGCAGAATCGGTTTCGCGTTTTCCGGCGCTGCGAGCGCGTCGGCAATTTTCTTCAAGGCCGCGGCTTGTTCCGCGTTCAGCTCGAGATTCGTCGTCGCGATGAATTGTTCGTCGCCGTGCGGATCGCGCTCGACCGCTTCTTCACGCAACTCGATCAAACCGCGTTTCGCGAGGGCACGCAGCGTTTGATTATCGGAGGAAACTTTGCGCAGTAACTCCGCCGCGGGGGTCGGTTTGTTCAACTTTGCAATTTCATCCAGCAATTCCGCCTGACGCGGAGCGCGTTTGCGCAGTTTTTCCAGCTCCAGGTTGTCGATCTTTTCCGGCGGATGAACCACGAGTTGTTTTTTCCAACTTACTTCCGCGCGCCGGATCACTTGCGGGAGCAGACTGCGCATCACCGTTTCGAGCGGACAGCAATAATACGCGCTCATCCAGTGCGCGAGCTCGAGCAATGACGGACTCAGCGTCGGAGCCTCGCCCACGAGCGCTTCGATTGGTCGAATTCCTTTGGCATCGCTTTTCTCGAGCGTCGCAAGCACCGTGGCCAGCGCCGATTTATCGCGAAACGGAACCCGCACGCGCGAGCCGATCGCGATCCGGTCGGCCAATGTTTCCGGCACGGAGTAATCCAGCTCGCGGCGAATCCCGCGATCGATAATGACTCGCACGTAAGCGGGCTTCATCATGGGGAAATCGTAATCAGGCTCGTGCTCATGCTCATGATCGGCTAATCAATCAGTATAACGAATGCGCTTTTTCCTGAAACTCATTCTCTGCTTGATGCTGGCGTTGGCAGCGAGCTTCGCGTTTCTCGCGATGCGATCGGGCGACGCGTTTTACAGTTTCTACGAATGGGTCAGCCCAGCGCGTTTTCAGCAATACGATTCGCTGATTTCAGCAGTCGCGGCCGAGCACCAGCTCGACCCGATGTTGGTGAAGGCGGTTGTTTGGCGTGAGAGTCGGTTCGATCGACAAAAAGTTGGAAGCGCGGGCGAGCGCGGACTGATGCAGGTCGCTCCGAAAGCGGCGACGGAATGGGTGCACGAGCACAAGGTCGCCGATTTCAAACCCGATCAATTATTGGATCCAAAGACAAATCTCGAAGCAGGCTCGTGGTATTTGAAGCGGGCGATTGATCACTGGCAGAATGAATCCGATCCGCTGCCATTTGGGCTCGCGGAGTACAACGCGGGTGCGAGCCGCGCGCAGCGTTGGGTCGGGGCCGATGGAGCGAATGCGAACGATTTTCTAGGCCACATCGATTTCCCGGCCACGCGCAATTACGTGAGATCAATTCTCGACCGTTATGCGTTTTACAAGCGCCGCGGCCGAATGTGAGTCTTAAGCGAACTCGCCCGCGATTTTTGCGTTGAGCTGAACCGCGTTGTCGATCTTGAGCGGAACAGTCACGCCGCGCTGCTCCAATGCCGCGATAACGCTTTCGGTAGGAATGTTTCCGACGAGCGAATTTTGCGCGAACGGACAACCGCCCAGTCCGCCAATCGCGGAGTCAAATCGTCGGCAGCCGGCGTCATAAGCGGCGAGAATTTTCCCGATCGCATCCGGGGGCATGCTGTGCAGATGGACTCCGAACTCGCAATCCGGTTGCGCCTTAAAAGCCGCTCGGACGACTTTTTCAATTAGCTTTGCGTCCGCCATCCCAACGGTGTCGGCGAGCGAGATCGATTGAATGCCAAGCGCGTCGAGGCGAGAGACTTCCTCGGCGAGCGCATTTTCGTCCCACGGATCACCGTATGGATTTCCAAACGCCATCGAGATATAAACAACAAGATCGACATCGACTTCTTCGGCGGAGTGCTCGATTTTTTTCAAGGTCTCGAAATTTTCTTCGGGAGATTGGTTTTGATTTCGGCGTAAAAAAGATGGCGAGATCGAGCACGGATAGCCGAGTGTGGTCACGCGCTTGGTCGCAATGGCGCGCTCCGCGCCTTTTTCGTTCACGACGATGCCGATAATTTCGGTGCCGTCGGGAATTTCGAGGTCTGAGAGAACTTGTTCGCTGTCCGCCATTTGCGGGACGACTTTCGGCGAAACAAAACTCACGGCGTCGATGTGTTTGAATCCGGCGGCAATGAGGCCGCGCAAATAGTCGACCTTCAGCTCGGTCGGAATCTGGCGCGGCAAACCTTGCCAGGCATCGCGCGGACATTCGATTAACTTGATCGCCTCGTTCGCCATGTTCGGAATCTTCGGTAACGGTTCAAGGGAATGACAAAATCGCAAATTGCGGCTGTTTTGGAGGAAATTGCGACGTTGTTGGAATTGAAGGACGAGAACCCGTTCAAGATTCGAGCATACGCCAACGCCGCGCGGTCACTTGAGACGTTTGGCGGAAATCTGGGAGATCTTCAGGACGAGGAAGCGCTTGCGAAGATTCCCGGCATTGGAAAAGCGATCGCGGCCAAGATCAAAGAGCTGTCGGGAACGGGAAAGCTGAAATATCTCGAAGAGCTGCGAGCCGAATTTCCGGCCGCGATCCTGGAATTGTTTTCAATCTCAGGCCTTGGCGCGAAAAAAATCAAAGCGCTCTATGAGAAACTGCACATCAGCTCAATCGAGCAACTGCGCGAAGCATGCGAATCGGGCAAAGTCGCGGAGCTACCGGGATTTGGCGAAACGACGCAAACGAAAATTTGCGAAGCAATCGCGCGCCGAGCGAAACATTCCGGGCATTTCCAATTCGGACAGATCGCGGCCGACACCGAATCGCTCCGAGGCGATTTAGCGGCGCATCCCGATGCGCTCCAGGTGGATATGGCCGGAAGCTATCGGCGCCGGCGAGAAATTGTGCGCGATGTCGATCTTGTCGTTGCCACGAAGAAGCCGGCGGCGATCACGGAATTTTTTGTGAAACATCCGCTGGTCGAATCGATCATTGCGCAAGGTCCGACAAAAACGAGCGTGCGCCTCCGCTCGGGAATCCAATGCGACCTGCGCGTCGTGACCTCGGCCGAATATCCATTCGCGCTCAATTATTTTACCGGCAGCAAGGAGCACAACATCGAGATGCGCAGCCGCGCGTTGCAGCGCGGTTGGACATTGAATGAATACCGGCTGGCGAAGTTGCCGCCTGACCCGAAAGCGAAAACGAAAACCAAGCCCGCGGCGAAGATCCCGAAAGTAAATGAGGAAGCCGATTTGTATCGCGCCCTCGGATTGGATTTCGTTCCGCCGGAATTGCGTGAGAACTGCGGCGAGTTCGAAGCCGCGGAGAACCATTCCCTGCCGCGCCTGATCGAGAAGGAAAACCTTCGGGGAACGTTTCATTGTCATACGGTTGCGAGCGACGGGCACAACACGCTCGAAGAAATGGCGGACGCTGCGCAGGAGCTCGGCCTGGAATATTTGGGGATCGCCGAGCACAGCAAAAGCTCGATCCAGGCGCACGGCATCGATGCGGCAAAATTGAAATCCCAAATCGCGGCGATCCGAAAACTGAACAAGAAGTTCGACGGCTTCCGCGTTTTTACCGGAATCGAATGCGATATTCTCCGTGACGGCACACTCGATTTCGACGATGAGATTTTGTCCGAGCTCGATTTCGTCGTCGCCTCCGTTCATTCCGTCTTCAATTTGTCCGAAGCGGAAATGACGAAGCGAGTGATTCGCGCGATGGAGAACCGGTTCGTCACCATTCTCGCGCATCCCACCGGCCGCTTGTTACTAAAACGCGAGCCGTATGCGATTAACATCCCAGCCGTAATCGACGCCGCTGCCGCCACCGGAACCTGGATCGAGATCAATGCCGCGCCGAAACGGCTCGATCTCGATTGGCGCTGGTGGCCGTTGGCGAAAGAGAAAGGCGTTAAATGCGTGATCAATCCGGACGCGCATCGCACCGAGCGTTTGCAGGACCTATGGTTCGGCGTCGGCATCGCGCGCAAAGGTTGGCTGACCAAAGTGGAGGTGATGAATTGTTTGCCACTCGGCAAAATTGAAGCGGCCTTGCCGGTGAAGAGAAATAAAAAACCCTAAGCTTTCTCGCGCTGCGGTAAAAACAGTGTCAGGCATTTGCAGGCCCCGCCGGCCTTCAGGAACTCAGTCATCGGCAGTTGATGACAATTGTAACCGCGATCGCGCAGCGCGTTCACAAGCTTCTGCGCGCCTTCAGGCAAAACGATGTCGCGCGCGAGCGGAACCGCGTTGCAACAGAAATGCACCGCTTCTTCCGGCGCGACTTCGATCAAGTCCGATATGTGTTCGCGAATTGCCTTTTGGCCGTATTCATCGAATGCCGCGGGAAACCAAATGACTCCGCCGTCGGGCAACGGACAAAAGCAAGTGTCGAGATGGTAAAAGCGCGGATCGACAAGTTCGACCGAGACAACGAGGCAACCGAGCATTTCCGCGACGGCGCGGTGCGATTTGATGTCGGATCGAAATTTGTAGCCGCAAAAAAGCGCGTCGCCGCCGAAAAGCGCGTCGCCTTCGCCTTCAAAATAATGATTGTCCGGGAGCCACGCGATTTTATAGCCGCGCTTTTCCATCCAACTCGCGAAGTGCGGCGCTTCGCCGGCGCGTTCCTTATGTCGAAAATTGCTCGGGATAAATCGATTGCCGACCGCGAGTCCGGCGTTTGCGGTGAAGACCATGTCGGGAAGTTTCGGCTGCGGCGGAACGAGATCGATCTCGCAGTCGAGTTTGGATAAAGTGGCATGCAAACCGCGCCACTGTTCCTGCGCGAGCGGTGCTTCCGCCCCACGAGCGCGACTCATCCACGGATTGATCTCGTATTCGATTCCGTAATGGTCCGGCCGGCAAAGCAACAGTTCGCGCATAAGATCGACAATTACTTATCTCCGAGCTTGGGGCGGGTGACTTCGGCGCCCTGCTCGCGCAAACGTTGAATCAACTCGTCCAATTCGGAGCGGCTTGGCGCCGTGATTTCAATGCGGGCCAGACTTGGATCGACACGCTTTTGGCCGATCTTGAATTCGACGATGTTGAAAGTTGCGCCCCGGGTCACAATTTGATCGAGCACTTTTGGCAAAGTGAGCGAATCGATGATATGACCGCGGAGCTCGATCGTTTCCGAAAACATCGGCAAACCTTAGCCGATGAAGGTGGGCTGCGCCAATTGCGCCGCCGCGAGTAAAGATCGACAATGAGCAAAATCAGACGATGGAAAAGATCGACGGGCTGGCCGGCCTAACGAACAAAATCGCGGCGCGACTTGCGTTGAAGTCGGAAATTTTTATTCAACACCCGGCGGAGCTCCGGATCTTGCGATCACTATCCGATCAGGATCTTCGCGCATTTGCGGCGGAGAACGGCTGGCGTGTGGTCCGTCGCCTCGGCAGCCAGCAAATTGAATTCTACAACGACGCAAGTACGCGCCCCGACTCGACTAAGGCGTAATGTTGAAGGTCGCCGTCGCGACCGCGCTATTACTCAAGCCGATCTTTACTCCGATTGCTTTGACCGTCTTAGTCCCCGCGCCTGACAGGAGAATGCCCTGACTCGGGTAAACAGGTGAACTCGCGGTCGGCGTGCTTCCATCCAGCGTGTAGTGAATCGTTGCTCCGGAGGTACTGCAGAAAAGATACACGGTGACACTCTTCGAGAAGGTTCCGCCGTTGGGATAGATAAATGGCTTCGCAACCGTTGACGCCGGAGTTGGAGTTGGTGTGGGCGTAGCAGTCGGCGTTGGCGTTGCTGTCGGAGTTGGTGTGGGCGTAGGCGGAGGCGTCGCTGATGGTGTCGCAGTGGGAGTTGGAGTTGGTGTTACGCTTGGACTAGGCGTCGGCGTCGGCCCACCCGGGCCAACAGTGAGAATTGTGCTGCCGCTAGCACTCTGACCGTCCGGATTTGTGATTGTCACATCTTTCCCGCCGCTCGACGCCGCGGTTGTATTGAGGTCCAAAGTGACATGCGTCGGATCAACATATGTCACTGAGTTGACCGTGACGCCGCCACTCACGGTAGCAGTTATTCGTTTTGTGAAACCCGTTCCAGGATCAAAAAACCCGGATCCGGACGCGGACGTGCCGGTAATGGCGATGGACGTTGACGTTTGACCGGCAGCCACATTTGAACTGGCCGATGCAGGTGTAGCTGGCGGCGGCGCCAATAGTTTGGCTACCTCCAAACCGTAGCTATTCGTGCCGTCGCAGAATTCCTGGATCGTCCACATCGTCATGTCATCGTCGGGATCGACGCTGGTGAAAGAATAATCCCCCCATCGATGGGGGATTGCGCCGTCGGATGGATTGTAGGAGCTGACGCTGCTGGTAAAAAGAATCGGCGCGCTGACCGTTCCAGGCACATCGCCGACCAATCGGCCGGTCGTCATGGCATTGATCCGAAAGGACGGACCTGCAGTACTGAAACCAAAAGCGGCGTGACCCTGCCCTGAAACGACGACTGACGGAATCCAAAACCAGCGAGCCGACCATTTGGACGAAGTCGGATCAAAAATGGTGCCAGACTGCACGACTGTCGGCATTCCGAATCCAACAGGAACGCTCAGCTCGTACCACCGCGCTGCGTCGCGCGCGACTAAGCTACTTGATGTTGCGATGCCATTGGAATCGACGGCGATATTGTGCGCCGTCCAGAGTCGGCCGTTGCGGATGTGTGCGGCAAACAGACGGTCGTCGAGAGCATCCAACTGTCCGGCCGTTCCGAGAGCATTAACGCTAACTGGGAGCGCGGTAGCATTCACGGTGATCGGGATATTTCCGGAAATGCTTGGCGTGCCGCCCGGATTGGTAATCCGGCGCATAATTAATCTTCCAAACGTCGAATCGCTCGGCCCAATGATGTATCCCTCAGTCGCAGCTGGATCATAATTGTCCACCCCGCGTGGGCTATCCGGTCCATCGCCGCCGGAGATCAATCCACGGAATGCAGTCACCACAATTGGCCCGCCATTCAAGATCGAACTCTTGCGCACAACAAAAGCCGAGGTGCCGGTAAAAAAACTGTTGGATGCTGCATTAAACATGTTCCCGCCGATGTAGAGGGCATTGTCGTCTACGCCGAGCGAATCGTAATCCAGGAATTCGCCGGTGCTCGTTGTGCGCCCGACCATGTCTTGCTGGATAAAATACATCGACCAATTTGTGTTTGCCGTAATTACGCCGCTATCCGACACCGCAATCAGAACGCGGTTGGGCTCGTCTCCGATGCTTTTGGAGGAGCTGCTTGGCACGTCGATTATGGTCAGGATCCAGCGGCCGCTTAGCCGATCATAGCGAATCTGCGGATCGCTCGTGAAATTGATGTTCGCCGGGGTCATGACAGCGTTGAAAAAAACGTCCGGATCGAGATCCATCGCGCCATCGGCAATGCCAGTCGCCTTGTTGAAGGTTCTTAGCCGGCCGTTTACGAAAATGAAAAATTGGGACGGACCAGCCGCGCCCATCGAGTCCGGTGGAAAAGCACCGGTCTGCGAAGGTCCGCTGACGCCATCGAACGTCAGCGCAATTCTTTGGGTGGTCGATGAAACAGAGCTGATGCTGGTCGACGAAATTGTTCCCGTGGAAGAGACCGTTCGCGCCGGACCGGGTGGGGTTTGTCGATCAAAGCGAGCGGCCGGATCCTGCGGACGACTCTCCCGGCCGGGAATTTCGAGTTCGGGTTTCAAATAAATGTGCTTGCGCGGCGCGGTCGCGGCTGGGTTGGCCATGATATCTCCGGTGCGTTGCCACAAAGCGTTTTGACCAACCGTCGGCTGGCCGACTGTATTGCCCGAGCCGTTCGTCTGGCCAAAACCGTCGCCGGCAAACAATAACGCTGCGGCGGCGAACGTCTGAACGGGAAGACGCACTTTAAACATACAGTTCGGGAGGAACATTAAACTAAATCCGACTTAAATGAGCAGCTACTTTGATGCCGTCTGACGTTTTTCGGGGCGGTGACTGTCTTCTGCTTTGAACCCAGTGCAAATGGAAATGTTGCGCTCAAATTTTTTCTAACTCGGACTTCGTCTCACCGGAAAAGAACCCAGTCAGCGGGCTGGTAGTGTTAGCGAGTCGCAGCTTTTCCGCCAGCCCGATCTCGTGGGCTTCGCGGCCGGCTTCGATTGCTTTCTTAAACGCTTGCGCCATCCGGACTGGATCAGACGCAATCGCGATGGCGGTATTCACCAAAACTGCGTCTGCGCCCATTTCCATCGCTTCCGCGGCCTGACTTGGCGCTCCTAAACCCGCGTCGACAACCACCGGTACCGTCGCCTGCTCAATGATGATTTCGATTTGTGGCCGGGTTTCAATCCCACGATTACTGCCGATTGGCGAGCCCAGTGGCATCACTGTGGCGGTGCCCACGTCTTGCAAACGTTTCGCCAGCACCGGATCGGCGTTGATGTAGGGAAGCACCGTAAATCCTTCTTTCACGAGGATTTCAGCCGCGGCAAGTGTCTCCACCGGATCCGGCAATAGATAGCGGGGGTCGGGATGGATCTCGAGCTTGATCCACGTCGGCAAACCGGCGGTCGCCGCCAAACGTGCTAGTCGCACGGCTTCTTCCGCGTTCCGGGCCCCGCTCGTGTTCGGCAAAAGCAGAAAGCGTTTCGGATCGATAAAATCCAGAATATTCGCGAACGGATCGTGCTTGCCGGAAAGATCGGCGCGGCGCAGCGCCACTGTCACAATTTCGGTCCCACTCGCCACCAACGCATCGCGCATCAATTCGTTTGAAGCGAACTTCCCCGTGCCGACGAGCAGGCGGGAAGTGAATTCCCGGTCCGCAATCTTCAGCTTGGAAGGCTTGTCCGCCATGCGAGGACAATAGATGAAATTCTCTTTGCGTGCGAACGCCGGCGCGCCGCGTTTCTTATCGGTGCCAGTCCGGCTCGGACACGAATTCCTTGTACGGATCGAATTTTTTGCCACCTTGTGGTGGTGATGAAGTTGGATCTCCGCCTTGAAGATTGCCTCCAGGGAATGGCGCGTCTGCGTGCGGCAGATGTCGATCTTGTCGTCACCTCGCCGCCTTACAATCTTGGCGTGCGCTACGGGAAATATTCGGATCGCCAGGATCGACAATCGTATTTGAAATGGTGCGCGGAGTGGGCTGCCGAGCTGCGCCGCATTCTTAAGCCGAGTGGATCATTCTTTCTCAACATTGGCGCCGCGCCATCAAATCCGATGTTGCCCCACGAGATCGTTTTTCAATTGCGCGAGGTCTTCGTTCTGCAAAACACGATCCACTGGATCAAATCGATCGCGATCGAAGAGCGCACATTCGGCCATTTCAAGCCGATCAGCTCGAAACGCTTCCTAAACGACTGCCACGAATACATTTTTCATTTTACGATCGAAGGTAAGGTCGACATCGACCGTCTTGCGCTCGGGGTTCCATATCAGGACAAGAGCAACATCTCGCGCTGGTCGCACACTCGCGGACGCGACAAACGTTGCCGGGGCAACACCTGGTTCATTCCCTATCAAACAATTCAGAGCCGCGAGAAAGAGCGTCCGCACCCCGCGACGTTTCCCGTTCAGCTCGCCGAATGGTGCATAAAATTGCACGGCGTCTCGCGTGTGCACACGATGCTCGATCCGTTTCTTGGTATCGGAAACTCCGCCGTTGCCGCGAAAAATTGCGGCGTGAAAAAATTTATCGGTTTCGAAATCGACGAAACTTATCTCGCCGAAGCGAAACGCCGGCTCCTGCTAAAATAATTGGTCGTCCGGTTTTGTTGCTGTCGGTGAGGTCCCAAATTTCTCCAGCGACTTCACCAGTTTGCTCGGCAACGGCCAGACGCGTTCGAAGATTCGGTCGGCGAGCGGCTTTGCCGTCAGGTAACCCGCGGCGAACATTTCGAGGCGCGCGTCGAGATTGTCGATATAATGAAGGGCCATCGCCTCCGGCGTTTTCGGATCGACCGGCGAACCGAATTGCTGTTCGCCATGATGCGCCCCGATCACGTGCAGCAAATGCAAACGCACGTCTTCCGACGCCGGCGTCAGATTTTTCCAGCTGTCACTGTTGTCGCTTGAAAGCTTTCGCCACAATGAATTCACCAGTTCGAGTCCGATCGAAATATGCCCGACTAATTCGCCGCGCTCGTCGTAATCCATCACGAAGCCCGTCTCAGGGTAATGATTTTCCCAAAGCTTTCCGGAATCGTGGAAAAGAATTCCCGCGATCAGAAGATCGACATTCAACTGCGGGTAAAGCGGCGCGATTGCCATCGCCGTTCGCATCATCTGCGCGGTGTGCTCGACCAAGCCGCCGCGCCGCGCGTGATGATTTCTGCGTGCGGCGGCGGTTCGCCGAAAACGTTCGCTAAACTCTTTCACAAACGCGTCGCACAACGCACGCAAACGCGGATCGGTGATCTTGCCGATTGTTTGCAAAATGAATTTCCAATCGGCATCCTGCTTCGCTCGCAATTCCGCCGGGCCTTGGAGCAGTTCGTTTTTTTCCTGCGCGTTGAGCGGGCGGACGTTCCATTTCTGCGCGTCGAGGCCGTACTGTGATGAAACGAATTCGCCCGCAAGTTCGACGAAACTCTCGCTCGTCAGCGCGCTGCAAACTTTGTAAGCCGGATGATCGCTCCAGACCCGCAACGTCATCCGATCGCAAGCGTCGGCGAGGCTTAATTCACAATACGGTTTTTGTTCACGCGTTACTTTTGGCGTCGCTGATTCGACCTGCACGTGGACGCGAGCGGTGACCGCGCCGGTTTGCGCAGCCCGGCGAATTTCGCTCAGCGTCATCAACTGCATTCCAACTCTTCCTCCACCTCTTAATCTTCTTCTACGGCGATCTTAATCCGCCGCCAAAATTGCGCCGCAGGCCACGCGCGCCCCGGAATTTCCAGACGGATCGGTTTTCAGATCATCTTCCTTCTCATGCACGACGACGGACTTGCCGATGATTGAATCTTTGCCGCTGAGGCTGAGCTTCCCTTTCCATTCGAGGTGCGTTTTGCCGGACGCATCCGTCGTAATATTTCCAAGATCGCCCGTGTGATGATCGAGCGTGTCCGGGCCGCCGTGATGTTTCATCGTGGGATTAAAATGCCCGCCGGCCGAGGCCGCGTCGGGCGCCGAGCAATCGCCTTTTTCGTGAATGTGAAAGCCGTGTTTGCCCGGCGCGAGACCTTGGATGTCGGCCACGACTTGGACTTCATCGCCAACTTTCGTGAAGCTGACGTTGCCGGTGACTTTGCTATTGGATTTGGATTCCAGATTTGCTCCGGCTTTGGTGACTTCTTGTCCCTGCGCAAAACAAACAAGCGCGCAAAACATCGTAATCGAAAGAATCGTTTTCATTCCACAAGCGTACGTGCGCTCGTGAGAAAAGACAATCGCCTCAATCAAGCAGGCGTTGCTCGATTCCGGAGTAAGCGTCCACCCGACGGTCGCGCAAAAACGGCCAGTGCGTCCGAAATTCGTTCACCCGCGCCCAATCGATCTCGCCGATCACGATTTCCTCTTTCTTAACCGAGCCTTTCGCGATGATCTCGCCGTCCGGGCCGCAGATGAAACTTTGTCCCCAGAACTCGATTCCGTCCCCTCCGGCCGGCGCTTCATGACCGACCCGGTTCGCCGCCGCAACGTAGCAGCCATTCGCAATCGCGTGACTGCGCTGGATCGTTTCCCAGGCGTTGTGCTGCGCCGCGCCGAACTCTTTTTTCTCGCTCGGATGCCAGCCAATCGCCGTCGGATAAAAAATAATCTCCGCGCCGCGCAACGCGGTCAGCCGCGCCGCTTCCGGATACCATTGGTCCCAGCAAACCAAGACCCCAATCTTGCCGCGCTTCGTCTTCCACGCCTGAAATCCGAGATCGCCCGGCGTGAAATAAAATTTCTCGTGATACAGCGGATCATCCGGGATGTGCATCTTGCGATATTTCCCGAGAAGTTTTCCATCGGCGTCGATGATCGCGGCCGTGTTGTGATAAACGCCGGCAACGCGCTTCTCGAAAAGCGAAGCGACGATCGCGACGCCGAGTTTCTTTGCCAGTTCCGCCAGCGCAGTTGTCGATTTTCCGGGAATTTCCTCGGCGAGCTCGAAGTATTTGTGCTCTTCGGTTTGGCAAAAATATTGCGCGCGGAAAAGTTCTGGCAGACAAACGATGGCCGCGCCTTTCTTCGCTGCGTCGCGAATGAAGTCCATCGCCCGAGAGAAGTTCTTCTCCGGCATGGGGCCGCACTTCATCTGCACAAGCGCGATTTTCGCTTTGTCCGATTTGGCCATTTAGAAATTAACCAGGATCACTTGATTGAATCCGCCGGCACGATGTCGATCTTCTCGATCGTCACGCGTTTCGTGGGCTTGCTGTTTTCCCCCATACTGTTCCGCGTTACCGGTGTGTCGCCGATTTTCGTCAGCACATCGTCGCCTTTGATAAGCTTTCCAAACGTCGTGTATTGATGATCAAGGCGCGTGACTGGAGCGAGGCAGATGAAAAATTGCGAGCCGGCCGAATCCGGGTCGGGCTCGCGCGCCATCGAGATCACGCCGCGTTCGTGCGAGTGGTCGTTGAACTCCGCTTTGATTTTGTAACCAGGGCCGCCTTCTCCGTACTTGGCTTCCTTGTTTGGGTCCTTTGAATTCGGATCGCCACCCTGGATCATGAATCCTTTCACGATCCGATGAAAAATTGTCCCGTTGTAAAATCCCTGCTTCGCGAGCTTTTTGAAGTTCTCGATCGTGTTCGGCGCGGCATCGGTCCAGAACTGCACCACCATGTCGCCCTCGCTCGTTTTGATGACGGCTACTTCATTTTGTGAACTCGGGGATGAAGCGGCGTCTTTGTTTTCGCCATAGGCCACGGTTGCTATGGCAAACACCAAAGCTAATAGGATTCTGCTCATTCGAGTAATTTTGCTCATTGCTTGTGATATTCCTGCAAACTGCGCACCTGTACCTTCGCTTTTTGTAACGAACGAATTCCGTTCGCGCTCGCTTGTGCCGCCCGCACCGTCGTCATGATCGGAATTTTCTGCGCGAGTGCCGCGTTCCGGATCGTGACTTCGTGCTCGCGCGGAATTTTTCCGCTCGGCGTGTTGATGATGAAAGTGATGTCGCCGTTTTTCACACGGTCGAGCACGTTCGGCCGGCCTTCGTTCAATTTGAAAACCTTTTTCACTTTGATCTTCGCTTTCTCCAACGCCTCGGCCGTTCCGCTCGTTGAAATAATGCCGAAACCAAGTTTCAAAAATTCGCGTGCCAGCGGAATCACCAATTCTTTGTCCGAGTCTTTCACGCTGATGAAAACGTTTCCTTTCTTCGGCAGGGCCGGCGGCGCCGCCATCTGCGACTTCGCGTAAGCGAGTCCAAGATCGACATCCATTCCCATCACCTCACCGGTCGACTTCATCTCCGGGCCTAATGAAATATCCATCCCCTGATAACGCAGGAACGGAAAGACCGCTTCCTTCACCGAAAAATGTTTCGGCACGATTTCCTTCGTGAATCCGAGCTCGCGCAAACTCTTGCCCGCCATGATCTTGGCCGCCAATTTCGCGAGCGGCACACCAATCGCCTTGCTCACGAACGGGACCGTCCGTGACGCGCGGGGATTCACTTCGAGGACATAAACGTCTTCGCCTTTGACCGCGAACTGAACATTCATCAGTCCGCGGACGTTCAATTCGCGCGCCATCGCTTTTGTCGCCGATGAAATTTCTTCGAGCACTTTTTGGGAAAGCGAAAATGTCGGGATCACGCACGCGCTGTCCCCGCTGTGGATCCCGGCTTCTTCGATGTGCTCCATGATCGCGCCGATCACCGTCGTTTCGCCATCGGCAATGCAATCGACATCGACTTCGATCGCGTCTTCAAGAAAACGATCGACCAAAACGGGGCGATCCGGCGTAACTTCAATCGCAGTCGCCATGTAACGCCGCAGGTCAGGTTCGTTATAAACGAGCTCCATCGCGCGACCGCCGAGGACGAAGCTCGGCCGAACCAGCACGGGATAGCCAATCTTGTTCGCGATCTTCACCGCTTCATCCGTGCTCACCGCGGTGCCATTCGGCGTTTGTCGCAAACCAAGCTTTTCCAGCATCGCAGCGAAAAGTTTCCGGTCTTCCGCAATCTCGATGCTCTCGGGTTGGGTCCCGAAAATCGGAACGCCCGCCGCCTTCAAACCGTCCGCGAGATTGAGCGGCGTCTGCCCGCCGAACTGCACCACCACACCCTCGGGCTTCTCCTGCTCATATATATTAAGAACGTCCTCCAGGGTGAGCGGCTCGAAATACAGCTTGTCGCTCGTGTCGTAATCGGTCGAGACCGTTTCCGGGTTCGAATTGACCATGATCGTTTCGAACCCGAGCTCGCGGAGCGCGAAAGCCGCGTGCACGCAGCAATAGTCGAACTCGATTCCCTGACCGATGCGGTTCGGCCCGCCGCCGAGGATCATCGCTTTGCGTTTCCCGCTCTCACGCCGCTCGTTCTCGTCCCCGTAGGTTGAATAATAGTACGGTGTGTAAGCCTCAAACTCCGCCGCGCAGGTATCGACCAACCGATACGTCGGCAAAATCGACATCCGCGTCCGCGCCGCGCGAACGCCATCCGGCTTTAGCGAATTCGCGTAGCCGAGCTGATGGTCGGAAAACCCCATTTTCTTCGCGCGCAAGAGTCCGGTGCCGTTTTGAAACATGGGCGGCGCAATTTGTCCCGCCGTCAAATCCATCGCCCAGGGCTCGGTCATCACGCGCTGGGCGTGACCGGAAAGCGCGGATTGCTCAATTTGTTTTTGTGCCTGAACAATCTCGGCCACGTTTCGCAAAAACCACTTGTCGATCTTGGTGAGGTCGAACACTTCATCGATCGACGCGCCTTTCGCGAACGCCTGCCCGATGTAAAAAATCCGCTCCGCGTTCGGTACCGCCAGCTTCAAGCGCAGCGTTTCAAGATCGATATCCTTGTCCGCGCCATCGCCGATCAGGCCGAAGCGTTTGATCTCCAAACTGCGCAACGCTTTTTGCAGCGATTCCTTGAACGTGCGGCCAATCGCCATCGCTTCGCCGACGCTCTTCATCTGCGTCGTCAGCGTCGGATCGGCCTGGGGAAATTTTTCGAACGTGAACCGCGGCACTTTGACGACGCAGTAATCGATCGTCGGCTCGAAGCAGGCCGGAGTTTCGCGCGTGATGTCGTTTCTGATTTCGTCAAGTGCGTAGCCGACAGCGAGCTTGGCCGCGATCTTCGCGATCGGGAACCCGGTCGCCTTGCTCGCGAGCGCGCTTGAGCGCGAGACGCGCGGATTCATTTCGATCACCACCATGCGGCCGTTATCGGGATGGACCGCGAATTGAATATTCGAGCCACCAGTCTCGACGCCGATCTCGCGAATGACCGCGAACGACGCGTCGCGCATCATTTGATATTCCTTGTCGGTCAGCGTTTGCACCGGCGCGACGGTGATCGAATCGCCGGTGTGCACGCCCATCGGATCAAAATTCTCGATCGAACAAACGACGACACAGTTGTCCATCCGGTCGCGCATGACTTCCATTTCGAATTCTTTCCAGCCAACGAGCGATTCTTCGATCAGTACTTCGTTGACCGGTGACATCGCGAGACCACGGCCCGCGATTTCATTGAGATCGTCCCGATTATAAGCAATGCCGCCGCCGCTTCCGCCGAGCGTGAACGCCGGCCGAATGATGAGAGGAAAACTTCCAATTTCTTTTGCGATCTTCTGCGCGTCGGCGAGCGAGCGCGCCACGCCCGAGCGCGGAACATCCAATCCAATCCGCAGCATCGCTTCCTTGAACAATTGTCGATCTTCGCCTTTCGCGATCGCCTTCGCGTTGGCGCCGATCAATTTCACCTTGTGCCGGGCCAGCGCGCCGTTGCGATTAAGCTCCATCGCCGCGTTCAGCGCGGTCTGTCCGCCCATCGTCGGCAGGATCGCGTCCGGCTTTTCGCGCTCGATGATCGCTTCGATCACTTCCGCCGTGATCGGTTCGATGTAGGTGCGATCGGCGAACTCCGGATCGGTCATGATCGTGGCCGGGTTCGAGTTCACGAGCACGACTTGATAGCCTTCCTCGCGCAGCGCTTTGCACGCCTGCACGCCAGAATAATCAAATTCGCAGCCCTGCCCGATAACGATTGGGCCGGAGCCGATCAGCAAAATTTTCTTGAGGTTGTTGTCTCGCGGCATCTGCGCAGCGCGCAGGATAAACCAATTCGCGAGAACTTCACGTGTGAAGTCTCACTTCGTTTGATACTTGGGCTCTTTGGCCTGTTTCCGGACGGCAGCGAACAGTTTAGTGATCCCCGTCTCGCTGATGGTGTTGGCGAGAAATGGCGGGACCACGATCCCGCTGTCGGTGTAAACATAATAGGTCGCGCGCGTTTTATTTGCCCCGGTGGGCTCGAGCAGCCACGAGCCGTCGACCAATTTCACCCGAAACACGCCGGGCTTTTCCGACGGTCCGTGTTCGTTCGCCGGCTTCCATTCATTCAAATACGCAATCCCGAATTGCGTTGGCCATGATTTCTTTTGGATCCGGAGCGTGTAATCGCGGTCGCTCACGATTTTCGGCGAGATGCGCTGGTAAGTGATCAAGGAATCATCGTTGCGCTTGAGCACGCTGGCTTCCGCGGTGTAGGGCATGAAACTCGGATACGCTTCGACGTCGTCGATCACTTTGTGAACCGTGTGGGTCGAGGCGTCGAACTCGCCGATTGCCTTGAACTCTTTCAAATGCGATCCCGGATGCGGTCGGCTATAAATCGCGACGCCGTTGGCTTGTTTGGCCAACTTCCAATCGTTCGCCGACTCGGCCGCGAAGATCGACAACGCGGCACCGACAAGAAGTGAAGTAATCAAGGCAGACTTCATCACTAAAGTTTGACGCAACTAGAACGGCCTGGATTCAGCGCAAAATGGAGTCCGCCGGATAAATCACGCCGTTCTTGATCACGGTATCAATGTCGGAGGCATGTGCGATATCGTCCACCGGATTCGAATTGAGAATCACCAGGTCGGCGAACATGCCGCTGTCGAGCTTGCCGACGTGCGCGCCGGTCTCGCCCCCGAAAAGCTTCGCTGCATTCGCGGTCGCATCTTTCAAAATCTGCATGTTGGTGAGACCCGCCTGCTTCATCAGCTGGAACTCCCGGAACAATGCCGGGCCGTGGATCGTCCCGATATTTCCAGCGTCGGTCCCGGCCGCGATCGTCACTCCCGCGTCTTCAAGTTTTTTCAAATTCGGCAACGCGACTTCGTAGGTTTTGTTGATCCGGTCCATCGCGGTCTTCGGATCTGCCAGGGCTTGTTTGATTCGGTCGGGCAACTTGTCCTGTGGAATCTTTGTCACGTCGAGCGACGCGATCACTTCCGGATTGCCCCATTTCTCTTCTTCCGGCGTCAGATTTAATTGATGCGAGAAGACGCGGCCGTAGCGCTCAAACACGACCAGCGTCGGGCACAAGATTGTATGTCGATCTTTCAACAGCTTTACGAACGCGTCGTCCACCGGCTTGTCGTAAACGCTGTGCACTAGAATGTCTGCGCCTTCTTCCACCGCCGCGCGCGCGGTTTCCAATTCCGTCGCGTGAACCGCCACGCGCGTTTTGTGCGCGTGACTTTCTTCAACAGTCGCGCGCACGATCGGCCGGAACGCATCGACCGGATGGTCCTTGTCCACGATGTACCAAATTTTCACCAGATCGGCTTTTTGATCGGTCAGCTTGCGCACGAACTCGCGCGCTTGCTCGGGAGTGTCGATCTTCACGATCGGCGGATCGCCCAGATCGAGTTTTTCGCGCGAGACGCTCGAGATTAGCGGCCCAGCCACGGCGACGCGTGGCGCTTTCGCGGTTGCGTTCGCTTTTGCGCGGACTTCGAAGTTCCACATCGGTCCGCCGACGTCCACCACGCTCGTGATTCCGCAACGGATGTAGCGCGCGAAATCGTCCTCGAGATGGGATTTGATCCAGGCGACTTCATCTTTGTAGGGACGGACGCTGTTGAAATCGGCGCCATCCGGTCGGGTAAACAAATCGGCCGATTGAAAGAAATGCACGTGGGTGTCGATGTAGCCCGGAAGAATAAATTTGCCCACACAAGGCACTTGTTTGCCGAGCGACGCCGCGTCCTGCTTGCCCATCGAGACGCGCTCGATCTTGTCGCCGTCGATCACCACCGTCGCGTTCGGCATCACTTTGCCGTTGTCCGGATTGATCACCGTCGCGCCGATGAGCGAAAATTTCTCAGCGCGAGCGCTGATCGCGCACAGGGAAAGAATAATGATTAAGAACTTTTTCATATCTAGTCTTCTTTAAGGTTTGGATCATCGGCGATCTTCAAAACAATCTTCCCGCGAGTGTGATGCGTCTCCGCCTGGGTGGTGGCTTTGACCGCTTCGCTCAGCGGCAACACTTGCGACACCACCGGTTTGATTTTGTTGGCTTCGATCAATTTCGTGATCTCGGCCAGCTCGGCCGAGTTCGGATGCGACGAGAGAAATGCGCCGCGAATTTCGTGCTTCTTCAGTTCGGTTTCATCATAGCGCGAAGCAATCGATATCACGATCCCGCCCTTTTTCATCACGCCGTAGGTGCGAGCCATCGTTTCGCCGCCCACTGGCACCAACGCAAGATCGACATCGTGCACTGCGGATTCCCAATTCGGTTGTGTGTAATCGATCGCCACATCCGCGCCGAGTTGTTTCAGCAAATCCTGGTTCGCGCTCGAAGCGGTCGCGATAACGCGCGCGCCGCGCGCCTTTGCGATTTGGATCGCAAAACTGCCGACGCCGCCGGAGCCACCATGAATCAAGACCGTTTGCCCGCCCTGTAATTTACCGAGCTCGAACGCCTGCCACGCGGTCAGCGCCGCCAGTGGAACCGAGCTCGCGTTGAGAAAGTTAAGCGATTTCGGTTTGTTCGCCGATTCGGTTTCGTTCGAGATGCAATATTCGGCCCAACCGCCGCCCCAAAGCAGATACGCGTAAACCGGATCGCCCACTTTGAGCTTTTTCACCTTCGCGCCGGCCTTCACGACCACGCCGGCCATGTCGTAACCAAGGATCAACGGCAGATGCGTCCCGAATTCTTTTGCGAGCTTCCCGCCGAGAATGAGGGGATCCGCCGGATTCACCCCGCTCGCGATCACGCGCACGAGGATTTCGTTCTCCTTCGGTTCCGGAACTGGAACCTCTTCCAATTTCAAAACCTCCGGGCCGCCGTACTCGTGCGCAACGACCGCCTTCATCGTTTTCGGCACCGGCTGCGCGAAAACGATCCCAGGGATTAACAAAAGACTAACCGCCGCGATTGCCCCCGTCATTCCTTCGATTCCGGAACAGCTTTCTCCGCAGCTTTGAACCCGATTTTCGAATGCGTTCCGTCGCAAAACGGTTTCTCGGTCGACGCCCCGCAGCGGCAAAGCGCCATCCGCGGCTGGACTGGAAATTTGTTGCCGTCCGCGTCGATCAATTCCACTTCGCCCTTCACGATGTAAGGACCATTCTTGATTGTCTCGATTGTTACTTGAGCCATGGGCGCACTCTAACTTGATGACGCGTTACTGGAAAGTGGCGTGCGATTCTAAATAGATGTCCCACGACAACATCAGCACTTATCTCAACGATCATCTCGCAGGCTCAGTCGCCGCGATTGAGTTGATCGACGATTTGGTCAATGCGTCCGACGATGCGTTGTTGAAGCAGTTTCTTTGCGATTTGAAACGCGATATCGAATCGGACCAGAAAGTTTTGGAGGAACTCATCGCCGGCGCCGGTGAGAGCGAAGGCGTGGTTCGCAAAGCCGCGGCCTGGCTGAGCGAGAAGGCGGCGCGCGCGAAGTTTAAAGTTGCGGGGGAAGATTTCGGCGGGCTCGGCTTGGTCCAAGCACTGGAGATGCTAGCGCTCGGGATTCGCGGTAAGGAATTACTCTGGCGATCGTTGTCGGTTTCGGGCTGGCCGACAGCTCGCGATGTCGATCTTGCGAAGTTGGAACAGCGCGCGATTGAACAGCAGAAACGCGTCGAAGAAAAACGCATCGAAGCGGTGAAAGCGGCGTTTGGTTAGCTCTTTGTCATGTCGACCGAAGTGGAGACATCTCTAAGTGTTTCTGATCAAGTAACGGCCAGACAATAGTTAGAGATTCCTCGACTTTGCTCGGAATGACAAAATAGAAACGCAACGCACCATGAGAACGTTTATCGCTATTTCACTTTTCTTCGTCGGATCAGTTTTCGCTCAAAGCTCCAAACATCCGTTCACGTTTGAGGACATGATGAAACTCAAACGGGTTGGCGCGCCGGTGCCTTCGCCGGATGGGAAATGGGTCGTCTTTGATTGCGAAGATGTCGATCTTGAGGCGAACACCAAGATTTCCCATTTGTGGATCGTGCCCGCGAGCGGCGGTGAATCGAAGAGGTTGAATGAAACGCCGAATCACGAGGAGCGGCCGCGATTCTCTCCCGATGGCAAACGCCTGATCTGGACATCGAAAGCGACCGATCCGGCGCAAATCTGGATGTGCGATTTTGATTCTGGAAGTGGAACGTTGGTCGGCAAGCCACATCAAGTGACAAGCATCTCAACCGGCGCAGACGGCGCGATCTGGTCGCCCGACGGGAAGAACATCGTGTTTGTGTCGGCGGTTTATCCCGATTGCAAGGACGACGCGTGCAACAAGCAGCGCGACGAAGAGCTGAAGAACAGCAAGGTGAAGGCGAAAATTTTCACGAAGCTGTTCTATCGACATTGGAACGCGTTCACCGAATTCAAACGCAGCCACCTGTTTGTTGTCGACGCCAATGCCGACGTGACTGCTGCAGAAGCGGAGCTAAAAAGAATTGAGGCTAAGGCGGCTGCCGATCCGAGCACCTTTTACAACGAGGTTGCGGGCATATTGTGGCCGACTGATCTCACGCCCGGCGATCATGATGTGCCGCCGTTTCATCTTGGCGGGCAGGACATGTACGCGATTTCGCCGGACGGTCAGGAGCTCGCTTACACCAGCAACATCGAGTCCGAAGGCGGACTGCCCTCCGTCGAAGCGACCAGCACGAACAACGAAATTTTTACCGTGCCGATGTCTGGCGGCGCGGCGAAGAAAAATTCCACCAGTCCCGGCGCAGACACCACGCCGCTTTATTCGCCGGACGGAAAATATCTCGCCTGGCGTTCGCAAGCGCGCGCCGGCTTCGAAGCCGATAAATGGCGGCTAATGGTGCAAGATCGAGAATCAGCGAAGACGCGAGATCTGAGTGGCAAATTTGACCGCTCGGTTGGGAGTTTTGCCTGGCAAAAGGGTAATGTTGTTTGGCTGACGTATGAACAATTCGGCCAAGAATTCATCGCCGAGGTTGATGCCACGAATGATTCGGAAATTCATCCGTATCCATTTTCGCCAATGCGCGAAATGCATGCAGACGATTTGGCCATTAATGGGAATACAGCTTTTTTTAACGAATCATCGATCAAGGCTCCGAATGAAATCTGGAACTGGGTTTTAGGCACGCACGCGTCGGCAACCGTTGAACCAGCGCCCGTCACACACATAAACGACGCGCTGTTGTCGCAGATCGACATGCAGCCGTTGGAGTCGTTCACATTTAAAGGCGCGAATGACGAAGAGGTTCAGGGTTTCATGGTCAAGCCGCCGGGGTTCGATCCGAGCAAGAAGTATCCGCTAAAGTTTTTGATACATGGCGGGCCGCAAGGGGCGTGGGGAAATTCGTGGACGTATCGCTGGAACGCGGAGTTGTTCGCGGCGACCGGCAACAACGGGAACGGTTACGTGGTAGTGATGATCAATTTCCACGGCTCGACCGGTTACGGGCAGAAGTTTTGCGATTCGATCAGCGGAGATTGGGGCGGCAAACCGTACATCGATCTGATGAAGGGGCTCGATTACGTGGAGAAAACGTATCCATTTATCGACAAGAACCGCGAGGCGGCGCTGGGCGCGAGCTACGGTGGTTACATGGCGAACTGGTTGTTAGGCCACACCGACCGGTTCAAGTGCATCGTGTCGCACGACGGCACGTTCAACACCGAGTCGGTTTACGGCACGACCGAGGAACTTTGGTTTCCGGAATGGGACTTCAAAGGGCCGCCGTGGAAACAGCGGGAGCTTTACCGGAAATTTTCACCGCACTTGTTCGTGGATAAATTTAAAACGCCGACGCTGGTGGTTCACGGCCAGAACGATTACCGGCTCGATGTGAGCGAAGGCTTCCAACTCTTTACCACGCTCCAGCGACTAAAGATCCCGTCGAAGATGTTGTACTTCCCGGACGAAGGTCACTGGGTGCTCAAGCCGCAGAACTCGCGCCTT
>DATEWZ010000128.1:0-3283 GCA_035257485.1 Chthoniobacterales bacterium | reverse complement strand
CGGAACGAACACCGGCCGCAAAGATTTCTCGGGATAATCTTTGAAATAATCTGCGAGCTGTTGGTGAATTTTTTCCGCATCGACATCGCCCACCACAATGAAGGTGAGATTGTTTGGCACGTAGCGCGATTTGTAATACTGCATCACCTGCTCTTGCGTGAGCTGATTGTAAACTTCCATCTCGCCGATCACCGGCAGTCGGTAGGGATGGTTTTGATAAGCCGTCGCGAACAAAAGCAGCGTCGTCATCCGGTCGGGATCATCCAGATTCATCGCGAACTCGCGCCGGATCACTTCCTGTTCCTTGTTGTATTCTTCCGGCGGTAAGGTCGAATTCGTCATCGCGTCGGACAAAACCGAGAGCGCGGTTTCTACGCCAGCTTTCGGCACGTCGATCCAAAAAACGGTGCGATCGAAAGAGGTGTAGGCGTTGATGTAACCGCCGACGTCCTGGACTTTTTGCGCGATATCATTCGCCTTCTGCGTCTTCGTTCCTTTGAAGAGCATGTGCTCGAGAATGTGCGAGAGGCCGGCGCCGAGCTTGTCGTCCTCGTAAATGCTTCCCGTGCCGCACCAGGCCTGCACGCTCGCGACCGGCGCGCTCGGATCTTCCTGAACGAGCAAAGTCAATCCGTTCGGCAAAACAAATTTCTTCGCCGAGCTCGGCGGAAACGTGATCGTGGCCGACTTCTCGCCGTTCTTGTTCGGCGCAGCTGAAGTTTGTTTCGAGCCCACTGCTTTCAAGTTCACCATGCTAAACGCGATTGCACAAACCAGCGCCACCCGCGGCGCTTTGCCGATCATACAGTTTTGGGCGCCGGCAAACTTTTTGGAGCTGGAACCTTTTTCTCCGGAGCGAACGGCTTCACGAACGCTTCCTGAAAATCGAACACCGATTTGAAATCCTCGATCGAATCCTCGTCCGTCTTCCCGAAAATTCCGGCGTTGATCAAATTAAACACCATGTGGCCGATGTCTTCGCACGAACGGATCCCCCAACTCTCGAAAACGGTGATCACCATCGGCCCGAATTCTTTGAGCGCGTACTGACGGACGCCTTCGAGCAATTCCGGGCCGGAAACGTGACGGACGGTTGTGCCCTTCGCTTTCTTCTGCTGCTTGGTCGTGAAATCGAGCGCGTCGCGCAAAAAGATGTAGGCCTCGCGTTGATAGCGCGGGTCGCTTCCAACAATCGAATCCAGGGCCTCGGCAAATCCAATCTTCTGCATGGTTAGTGCGCGCGTATCATAATCAGCAAAATTCGCGCGAGCAACTGCAACTCCGCGATTTAGAATTGCGACTCCATCGCGTCGAGATAGGTCGAGAACGCGTCTTTGCGTCGCGGACGGGGTTCCTGCGCGTCACTCGACACGTTCAGATTTTCAAAAAGACCGCTCGCGCTCTGCAACTGCGTCGCTTCGAACCAATTCATGTAATCGTCCACTTCCGTCATGCGCGCGGAAAGTTTTTCACGCAAGGATTTCAAATCGGCGAGCTTTTTGGCAACGCCATGGTTCTTGCCAAGTGAAAGCTGCGCGACGCATTGATGATAATCTTGAACAATTGGTCGCAGCGCCGGGTTCGCGCGCGCGGCCAGGAGCAATAACTGTTCGCCAAACTTTTTGATCGACAGTTTCTGTTCTGTGCCCAGTTTCTTCTGGCAAAAATCTTCCAGCGGAAGAGAACGCAACAAGGCGTCGAGCTTCTCGTTCGTTTGCCAATAGGTTAGCAGGTCAGTGCGATCTAATTCTTTCACGCTCGCGATTTTCGATTTCCACAGGTTCTCGGCTTCTTTGCCAGCGAGCCGGGGAAAACTTTTTTGTAAATCGGCCAGCGGATCGTTTGAAGTGGACGCCAGATCGTCGATGTAACGGCTGAGTCGCGGCGGAGATTCGGCGAGCAATTGGACGAGGGCGAATGAATACGCGCGATAAAGCGATTGCGCGACCGGATCAAGCAATTCGGGGCGCTCGCGCAAAAACTCATCGAGCGATGGAATTCGTTCCGGCACGGCGAGCGCGTTGATCATCGCCGAGCGATCGCGATTCGGCGTGAGCGCGAGGAGACCTTCCAGCAGCCAGTTCGGCGGCTCGACATAACTGGCGCCTGACGCGAGTCCGCTTTGCTTCCGATAGATCATCTCGAGCAAAATCACGCGCAGGATTTCGCGTTCGACGCTTCGCGAATTCATCTCGCGCGAAATCGCGAGATCGAGTTGCAGTTTTAATCCGGCCCCGGTTTGGCTGAAGCGGAGCGCGGTGTTTGGAATTTCGGGAAGGTTGGCCGCGCGAGCCTGCAAATTGATCACGGCCGGAATCGCCCATTCATCGCGTCGTTGCAGAATCGCCAGCAAATTCGCTTTGGTTTGCTCCGCCAGTTTGGAAAACGCGCCGCGCCACGCGGCGTCGCCGCCGTAAATGACGAATTGTCCCGACGGGCTGACGCTGCGATCGAGCTCGGCCGCGGGCAGATCGAAGGCAAAGAACGACAACGCAATAAGCGCAATTCTTAAAACGGGGCGGGATTTCACCTCACAAGGAGTTGCCCGTAGAATAATTACGCCCAGCGCACATTGGCGAGCACGATTGTATCTCGGTCGCTCCAGCGACCTCGACCGCTACCCTCGCGGCTTTTCCGGACATCTTGCTCGACCCGCTCGCACGATTCAAAATTTTTCCGCAAAAAATGTGAAACTATCGCCCCCTGCCCTCGTCTAAATTTTAGAACCAAAACAGGCTTATGAACACAAAACGCATACTAGTAAGCGTGGTCACAGGGGCGTTGTTAACTGGGTCGCTTTTGGCGGCTCAAGGGAATGACCAGGCTCGCTCGAAAAAAGTGCGAGCATCGAAAGCTACCGCGACTACGACAGTAAAACCAGGAAACCGCGTGGTGAGAACGACTACCACGCCAAGACAAACCCGCTTTGTCACAAGATCAAGCGGCAACCGCGTTGTTAGTACAACACCGACGCGAACCCGTTATGTCACCACAACAGGCGGCAACCGTGTTGTCGAAACAACCAATACGCCGGTGCGAACTCGAGTCGTAACCCGAAGCAGCAGCTATCCGTACTCCTCGACTCCTTACGGCTACAGCAGCTATGGCTACGGCTATCCCTCCTATGGATCTAGTGGATATAGTTACGGCCCGTCGGTTTCGTTCGGATTCGGCTCGCCGTACTACGGCAGCTATTACCCGTACAACTACGGGTACGGCTACGGATATCCCGGTTACGGATACAACTACCCGTACAATTACAACTACGGCTCGTACACCTACA
>DATEWZ010000127.1:0-11114 GCA_035257485.1 Chthoniobacterales bacterium | reverse complement strand
TGTGGTTCAAAGTCTTCGGACTCATCTACGCGGTGGTGGCGGTGCTGGGTTTCATGAATCCAACCGGACCAGTGCTTGGCATGATTTCCAATAATCCGGCCGACACCTGGCTGCACGTTGTTCTCGCCGCAGCGATGCTGCTGATCGGCTTCGCGGCGCCGAAGCAAGCGACTGTCTGATCGCCTTAGGTCGAAATTTTAAGCCGTTGCGCGGTTGAATCGCCGCGCAGCGGCCTCATGCTTGTTGCGTGACTGAGCTGGTTCCGGAATCGTACGTCGCGCAACTCGACTTGATCGCGGTCTTTGGCCGTGCCGCGCCGCTGCATGTCGATCTTGGCTGTGGCGATGGCTCGTTCTTGTGCGAGCTCGCGCAGCGAATTCCGGAGAAGAATTTTCTCGGCATCGACAAACTCGCCGGCCGCGTCGCGAAGACATGCCGAAAAGCGTCCACGCTCGACAATGTGCGCGTTCTGAATGTCGAAATCGCCTACGCCGTGCGCTATTTGTTGCCAACCGACTTGGTCGAAAAATTTTACCTCTTCTTTCCCGACCCGTGGCCGAAACGGCGTCATCACCGCCGCCGCCTCGTTACCGAAGATTTCCTCGATTCGATTCACCGCGCGCTCGTCAACGGCGGTCTCTTTCACATCGCCACCGACCTGCTCGACTACTTTCATCAAATTGAGCGGGTCGCGGTCGGCGATTCGCGCTTCCAAAAGATCGACATCGAGGACGAGGCGCAGCTGCCCGCGACCAAGTTCGAGCGACGATTTCGCGTCCAAGGATTGCCGATTTACCGATTATCGCTGCGAAAAATTTCGCCGGTGAGATAAGCGTGGGCCCGCCAATCGGTTTCGCCAAATTCCACTTCAACCGCGCCGGTTTCGTCCTGACGAAAAAGTTTTATTCCTCGCGCGCGAACCTTTTCGGCCCACTCATCGGGAATTCGTTCTTCCTGCGGAAAATCGCGCGACGTGCCAATAATCAATCGCGGCCGCACCGCGTCGAGAAAAGGATCAGAACCTGAATTGCCGGAATGATGCTGACCTTTGATCAAGACATCGCTGCTCAAATTCGTGCCTGATTCCAGGAGCGCCTTCTCGGTCGCATAACCGTTGTCCGACATGAACAAAAGTTTCGCGTTGCCGATCGCGACTTGGACCACGACGGCCTGATCGTCAGCCTTTCTCGCGTTCAAATCCGGCGGCGGAAACAAAATCTTCGCCGTCACGCTCGATGAAATAGAAAACCGTTCTGGCAGGCCTGGGCTCAATCGTCGCTTTACGAAAAGTTCTCGGAGCCGGCGATGAATTGTCGAGCGGTCGGAGGCCGGATTGTCGATCAACACGCGCGGGAGGAAATCGCCGAACAAACTTTCCACGCCGCCGATGTGCAACGAATCACCGTGGGTTAGCAAGAGTCCGTCAATGCCATTTACGCCGGCCGCGTGCAGGTATGGACGCAGCACACGTTCGTAATCGCGCGCGCTTCCGCAATCGAACAACCATTGTTTGTGCGCGCTTTGCACGTGAACGGCCCCTCCCGCGCCAACATCGAGCACCGTAATTTTTGCCGCGATCGCTTTCGGCCAACCCAAATCGGCGACGTAATAATGACTTGCCGGCAATTGCGCGAACCAATGGACAAGCGCAATGACCGCGTTTGCCAGCGACCAGTTCGCGTTGGTGAAAATGATCGACAACCCGGAGCCGATCGGCGCCGTGACAAGCGAGAGTAGCGCGATCGCCAGAATAAAAAAAGCAATCGGCACCACGAGAAGGTTCGCGTAGAGCGAGCTCGGCGTAACGAGATGAAAATACCAAAAGATGAGCGGCAACGAACCAATCCAGGCCGCGAGCGAAACCGAGCCGCCACGACAAAAGAATTCATAACCATTCCCGAGCGCGCGGCGCGAAGCGCTCACCAGATTACGCGGGAGAAATGGATCAGTGGCGCCAAATTGCCGCAACCATTTCGAAAGCGGGTCGGCCAGCAAAACGATTCCACCGACAACCGCGAATGAAAGCTGGAAGCCGGTCGAAAAGAATTCGTTCGTGTTCCAACAGAGAAGCAAGAACGCCGCGGCCGCGAGGCTGTTGAAGACAAAAACTTTTCGCTCGAAGAAAAAGCCGGCGAGCAAAACCGAGCTCATGACCGCGGCCCGAATGCTCGAAACGTGGAGCCCGGTGATTGCGGTATAGAAAAGCAAGAACGGGATAATAATTGCCGTCGCCCATCTTCGTGACAGCCGCGCGACCGTTGCCAGAATCCACAGAAGCCGCGCCACGATCCCGACATGCAATCCCGCGACCGCGAACAAATGAAGCGTCCCGGTTTGTTGAAACGGCTCCTCAATGTCTTCCGGCGTTTGATGACGGAGGCCAAGAACGATCCCGCTCAAAAAATTTTGCACCTGCGGCGAATCATCGAGTCCGCGACAAATAACGCCCTGCATCCAGGCGCGCGATTTCTGCGCCGCGCGCAGAATCGGATTCCCGGCATCTTTTCTCAGGAGCGCGCCGTCTTCGGCGTAGCGAACAAACAAACTTCGCCGCACATCCTGGCGCGCGAGGTACGCGCGCATGTCGAACTCGCCCGGATTGCGCGGCGGCGAAATCGGTTCGGCAATTCCGGAGAGTTTCAATTCATCGCCGAACTCCGGATTACCGCGCCAGCGAACAAATAAACTGGCCGATGTCGACCTTGTCTCGCCTTCGAACTCAATCGATTCGAGTTTGAACAGGAAGGTCGCAAAACCGTTCGTGGCGATTTTCGGTTCGGAGGTGACGAAGCCTATCGCGGTCACGACTCGGGGCCGCTCGGTCAGATCGGCGGCCAGTCGCAAGCCAGTTGTGTCGCGCGTTCGGAAATTGTGGATCAGGAAAAATCCGCAGCCCACAAGCAGATAGGTGAACGCGATGTTCGGTTCCCCAAAAAGAACGAGTGCGATCAACACGAAGCCGAGGGCCCAGAACAGCCATTGGAATTCCGGCACCGGAACGAAATCGGCAACGACAATTCCAAGCGCCGCCATGAGCGAGAGTCCAACGAACGGTTGCCGCGGGAAATGGATTGCAGCCATGGGGGGTCGCTAGTTAATCAACGCGATTTACGACGCACAAGATTCTTGTCGCGTGCACAAGGAGAAGGCTGAGAGTAATTTCCCTCGTGGAGGAACTTTTTCAGCAGGATGATGTCGATCTTGCGGCGACGAACAAAGCCGCGCCGCTCGCCGCCCGATTGCGGCCGCGTTCGCTCGAGGAATTTGTCGGGCAGCAACACATTCTCGCGCCGGGGAAGCTTCTGAGACGCGCGATCGAGGCGGATCGTTTGCCCTCAGTGATTCTGTCCGGACCACCGGGCACCGGAAAAACGACTCTCGCCCACATCATCGCAGACATGACGCACGCGAAGTTCGTGCGCTTGAGCGGCGTGGAAAGCAATGTCGCCGAAATGCGGCGCGCGCTCGCGGCGGCGACAAATCGGATTCGAACATCCGGCCAGAAAACGATCTTGTTCATCGACGAGATCCATCATTTCAACAAAGCGCAGCAGGACATTTTGCTGCCAGACGTCGAGAGCGGAAATTTGCGGCTGATCGGCGCGACGACTTACAATCCGTTTTTTTACGTCAACAGTCCGCTCGTCTCGCGATCGCAGGTTTTTCAGCTTCAATCGCTCAGCGTTGAAGAATTGGAAACGCTGATCGATCGCGCGCTGGCTGATAAGGAACGCGGACTCGGTAATTACAAGGTCAAGATCGACAAGGAAGCGAAAACGCATCTCGCGAAGCTGAGCGACGGCGACGCGCGAAAATGTTTGAACGCGCTCGAGATTGGTGTGCTCACAACACCGGCAACTGGAGGGACGACCTCCGTGTCGTCCGATAAGTCAGGCACGAAAAAGGACGCGACAGAGCGCGTCCCTTCAAAAGATGCCACGATTCATTTCACGCTCGCAGTCGCGGAGGAAAGCATTCAGCAGAAGGCCGTGGTTTACGATCGCGTCGGTGACGCGCACTACGACACGACCAGCGCATTCATCAAAAGCATGCGCGCCTCGGATGAAAAAGGCGCGATGTACTGGCTCGCGAAAATGCTGCATGCCGGCGAAGACTTTCGCTTCATCGCGCGGCGAATAGTCATCTTTGCGAGCGAAGACGTCGGCCTGGCGGATCCGGAAGCGTTACCGCTCGCGATCGCAACGCAGCAAGCGGTCGAATTTGTTGGAATGCCCGAGGCGCAGATCCCGCTTGCCCACGCAACGGCCTATATGTGCCGGGCGAAAAAGAGTCGTGAGGCGTTAGATAAATTAGTTGAGGCGAAGGAACAGATCGAAGCCGAACACACCAAACGCGTGCCCGAGCATCTCAAGAACAAGCACTTTCCGGTGAATCCGGAGAAGTGACGCTTACTGAAACGGCGTCTCCTTGACGATTCGGTGACGCTGCTCGTCGTAATAAACCGCGAATGATTTCGAGTTCGCCGCGGGAAGCTTTCCGTCTTCGGGCAAGTAGATGATCCGGTAAAGCGCGTAGGCGCAATCGCATTCCTTTCGCTCGACTCGAAAAACTTTCGCGGGCCAACTTTTGTGACTAATCACGTACTGTGAAATGACCGCGATATCCGAATTGGAACCAACGGCGAGCGCCGCCAGCGAAATTGCAGCCACGAACACGAAAGGTCGCAGCGCCATGACAAAGTTTAGGTGGGGAACAGAGCCGCTACAAGTTCTGACGGCGCCTATTTGGCAAAGTAGATTCGCAGAACTTTCTCGTCCCGGTCGCGAATCTCGATTGCAGGAGCGCCGCCGCCCAGAACAAAAATCCCGGTCTTTCCGTGGACGTGCCACACACCGTCCTCAAACTTAGCTACGAAGGGGCGGTACTTTATAATCAAGTCGCGATACTCGTTTGGATACTTAGCCTTTAACGCGGCTAGTCCAATATTCATCGCCGTCCACTGGTTGAGATGCGTCGCCGCGAACAGCTGATCAGCAAAGACAATTACGCAAATGAGCCCAAGACCCAGAATCGCCCGTCTCACCGTTAATCCTTAAAGGCGGTTGCGACGAGGGTCGCATTGTGGCCGCCAAAGCCGAAGGAGTTGTTGAGCGTGACGCGGACCTTTTTCTCGCGCGCTTTGTTCGGCGTATAGTCGAGATCGCATTCCGGATCGGGATTTTCGAGATTGATCGTCGGCGGGATGATGCCGTCGCGAATCGACAATGCGCAGGCGGCCATTTCGACAGCGCCGGCGCCGCCGAGCAAGTGGCCAGTCATCGATTTGGTCGCACTGATCGTAACCTTCTTTGCCTGCTCTTCGCCGAATAACATCTTGATCGCTTTAGTCTCGGCAATGTCACCAAGGCCGGTGGAAGTGGCGTGCGCATTGATATAATCGACATCCTCCGGGGAAATTTTCGCATGCTCGAGGGCGAGCTTCATCGCGCGCGCGGCGCCTTCGCCGTCGTCTGGCGGTGCGGTCATGTGATAAGCGTCGGCCGAAAGTCCGTAACCGGAGAGCTCGCAATAAATCTTCGCCCCCCGTTTTTTCGCATGCTCCAGTTCCTCGACAACGCAAACCCCGGAGCCTTCACTCATGACGAAACCGTCGCGGTCCTTGTCAAACGGACGCGACGCGCGCTCGGGTTCGCCATTGCGACGACTGAGGGCGCGCATTGAGGAGAATCCAGCAAGACCAATTTCGACGATGGACGCTTCGGAACCGCCGGCCAGAAAAATATCGGCATCGCCGAATTTAATCATTCGCCAAGATTCGCCGATTGAATTGTTCGAAGTCGCACAGGCCGTGACGATGCACATGTTTGGACCGCGCAATCCGAACTCCATCGAAATGATGCCGCTAGCCATGTTGCTGATGAGCATCGGAATGGTGAACGGCGAAGTCCGCTGCGGCCCTTTTGAAAGCAGGATTTTGAATTGCTCCTCGAGCGTTTTCAGTCCCCCGATCCCGCTGCTGATAAGCGTGCCGAAACGATAGCGATTTACCTTTTCGAGATCGAGTCCGCTGTCCTGGATCGACATCTTGGCCGCAGCCATCGCAAGGTGAACGAAACGATCGGTTCGCCGGACGTCTTTGGGATTCTTGAAGAACGCTTTCGGATCGAAATTGCGAACCTCGCCTGCAATTTTGGTATCGTATTGACTGATATCCATCGCAGTGATCCGGCCGATGCCGCTTTTGCCTGCTTTGAGGCTCGCCCAAAACGATTCGAGATCGTTGCCGACCGGCGAGATGACACCCATGCCAGTGATAACAACTCTTCTGTCGTTGTTCATAAAAGTGACATGTGACGTGTGACGTGTGACAAGAGAAGGACAAAGACAGTTAGCTTGTCACTCGTCACTTGTCACTGGTCACTATCTTGTTCCCATGCCGACGCTTTGCACCGTCTGGAAAAGTTTGCCTTCGGTCTTGATCGACGGCGCGATGATAATCTCGGTTTGTTGAAACTCGGCGAGGTTTTTCGCGCCGACGTTGCCCATGCAGGTCGTGATCGCGCCGACGAGATTTTGGCTTCCGTCATCGACTTCGGCGGGACCGAACAAAATTTGTTTCAACGGACCGGTCGTCCCGACCTTGATGCGTGTGCCGCGCGGAAGATTCACGTGCGGCGTGGCCATTCCCCAATGATAACCGCCGCCGGGTGATTCCTGCGCTCGTGCGAATGCGCTGCCGACCATAACGGCATCCGCGCCACAGGCGAGCGCTTTACAAACATCGCCGCCTTTGCTCATTCCGCCGTCGGTAATGATCGGCACATAACGCGAAGTTTTTTTGAAATAAGCGTCACGCGCTGCGGCGCAATCGACTGTCGCGGTAACTTGAGGCACGCCAAGACCGAGGACGCCGCGCGAGGTGCAGGCCGCTCCAGGACCGACGCCGATCAATACACCAGCTGGACCGCACTCCATAATTTCGAGAGTGACGTCGTAGCCGACCGTGTTGCCGACGATGACCGGAATGCGCATCTCGTTGCAAAATTTTGTCAGATCGAGCGATTTGTATTCGCTCGAGATGTGACGCGCGGTGGAGACCGTGCTTTGGACGACGTAAACTTCCGCGCCGGCTTCCTGCGCGATCGGCCCGAACTCGGCAGCGCGTTGCGGAATCGAGCTGACGGCGGCGATCCCGCCTTCGTCTTTGATTTGTTTCACGCGGGCCGCGATCAAATCCGGATGGACTGGTTCCTGATAAATTCGTTGCAGCAATCCGGTGACTTCTGATTTGTCGGTCTCGACAACTTTTTGGAGAACTTCCTGCGGATTTTTGTAGCGGGTTTGCACGCCTTCAAGATTGAGAACGGCTAAACCGCCGAGCTTGCTCATGGCGACGGCAAACTTCACATCGACCACGCCATCCATCGCGCTGGCGAGGATCGGGATCTTCAACGCGAGGGGCTCGGCATTTTTGCGCGGCAGCCGAAAGGTGATGTCCACTTCGTTGGGATTGATCGTGACCCGACCCGGCACGAGCGCGATCTCGTCAAACCCATAGGTGACGCGCGCTTTTCGATTTCGGCCAATCCACATTCCCATAATTAAATCTGCTCCAATCTAAATCTTTCGTTCAAGCTCCCGCAACGCGGACAGCGTGGAAGTAGGGCCGCCGTTCGATCCTCAAATTCGAACGCGCAAATCACGCAACGCAACCGGTAGCGCAATGCGCGCCGCTCACGCCGGCGCCGGTTCCACTCACCTACTATCCAGAGAAGAAAAATCGTGGCAAGGGAAAGCAGTAGATAAATTGTGACCAACGCTGCGAGACTGACTCGAATCACGGCGCGCTCGCGGTTGGTTTTGCGTTGGCGGCGGCGACATCATTACCCCAATCAATCGTCGCGAGTCCCCAAACCAACACGTCGCCGTCGGACGTTGGCCCCTCGACTTTGCCCGGGACAGCCTTCGCTGGAAAACGGGAAAGCACGAGATGCTGACGGGCCTGTTCGTCGAGGGCGGAGTCGCCGGAAGAATTTAAGGGAAAGCAATATCGAACGGCGCCCTGCGAATCAACCGCGATCCGGAATTGTGCGTTCTCTGGCGGCTCGTTGCCGGAGGCTTTGAAATTTGTGGAAACGAAATTCGGCTGACCAAGCGGCTCCAACTCGCGCGAAAAAGTGACGCTCGTGGGAACGGCGCCGATCGGTTTTGCCGAAGAGCGCGGCTCCGCCGGAACCGGGCCGGCCGGACGCGCGCTTGGAATACGAAGATTGACACTCAAAGGCGGAGCGGCTTGCAGCGTTGGTTCGATCGCAAAATACGAAGGAATGTGCTCGATCTTGCCGAGAAGAGAGCGCCTCGCGTCTGACGGTCGTCGCGTTGTTGACGCCAGCGCCGGATCTTCCGCGTCAACCCATCGCAACAAAGTTGCGCCTTCATCGGAATTCGCGTTGATCAAATTCACCCGTTGTGGAGCCGGCGTGAGCGAAACAGTCGGCGGATAGACAATTTGAAAAAGATAAAAACATCCGACGTGCGCAAAAAAAGACAGCAGCAGAAAACCGATAAGCGCCAAATTGCGGCGACGTGGTCCAGCCCAGTTAAACAGCAACGACGGCGCAGCGGTCGACGCGTTCATTTCGGCACCGCGCCGGCCAGGGAAACGGAAGAAATTCCATGTTCGAGAGCGGCATTTGTCACACCTACGACCAATTCGTAGGGCGATTGACGATCGGCTTTAATAATGATCGAGCGGTTCTCGCGCTTGGCCGCGTCGAGCAATGGTCCAAGACGATCGAGTGAGACTTTTTGGTCGCGAAAATAAATCGCCGGTGATTCGCCGCCGGTAATGCTGATGATTTGCTGGTTCTGTTGCGCGCCGAGAAGAAACGGCGAGGCCGGCGCGGAGACCGCGATTCCGGGTTGCAAAACAAAATTGGAGCTGAGGAGCAGGAAAAAGATCATGAGAAAGACGACGTCGATCAACGGAAAGACAACGAGCCAGCCGAAATTGTATTCCTTGGTCCGGCTGAGTTTCATCCCGGTCGATGTCGATCTAACGATCGTGATGAGCTTCTCGAGAACTTGGCAGCGTTTCGGAAGATTGCTGGAAGCTGATGATACCGGTGAGCGCTTCGCTGTCCTTCAACATGTGCACGATCTCGATTCCGGCGCGCTCCATTTCGTGCAACATCGTGTTCACGCGCGAGGAAAGATAACTGTAGGCCACGAAGGTCGGTGCTGCGACCACGAGTCCGGCCGCGGTCGTGAGCAAACTTTTATAAATGCCGCCGGAAAGTTCGGTGACTGTCGCGTAACCGCCATGCGAAGCGATTGTGCCGAAGGCGTCGATCATTCCCGAGACCGTCCCGAGCAGGCCAAGCAGCGGCGCGAGAAAAGCGAGCGTCGCCAGGACGCCGAGGAAGCGTTCAAGCTTCGGCACTTCCAGTTGTCCCGCTTCCTGAACGATCTCGCGCAAGTCCGAGCGCGGCATGTCGTGGCGAAGAATCGCGGCATGAATCACGCGCGCGACCGGACCGGGCGTTCCGGCCGATTCATGCAAAGCTTCCGCGAAATTGCGACGCTGGATTAAATTCGAAAGGCCTTTTAGAAATTCGCCGACATGGATGGTGGCGCGATGGAGATAAAAAAATCGCTCTAGAAAGACCGCGATGGCGATGATGCTGCAGGCCAGGATCGGCCACATGAGCAAGCCGCCCTTTTGGATGTAATCAATCATGGGGGTTAACCTTTTAGCCCCATTTCGGGCCTCCGGCAAGGGCGACAGGCGCTAGCGCCCGTGGGTGTTACGTGATTTCGGGGACCCCGCTCGGGGCAGGCGATGCGGTTCCCGAGATCAATTTTCCCGTGGCGTCGAAGGTCGAGACGCCAACCTGCTTTCCGGCCGCATCATATTTATAGAGGGTCTTTTCGATAACCGAATCACCCTTGTCGAGACGAGTCTCCTGCTCCAGTCGACCGGCGGCATCATATTTATATACGGTTTTGAAAAGGAATTTGTCGTCCGGTCCAAAGACGACGACGCTCTCGAAGCGGCCCGAGTCGTCGAGGCGATAAACGACTTTGCCACGCGCTTTGCCGTCGGGATCCGCGGTCGTGGCAATCGCCTGATGCTTGGCTTTGTCGAATTGGTAAGTCGTGCGCGAGCCGTCGCCATTGACTGTGACCGTAATGCGAATGGTGTCATCAGTCGTCTGTGCTTGGATCGACAACATCGTCGCGAGAGTGATTAGGACGAATAGTGAGCGAGCGAGCGACATTGGGATCACAATTTTAGCCCGGGGGAGGCGGGCGAAGAAGGCAATTAATTTTTATTGACGCGTGGCACGGGAAGTGGTTAAAAGTGGTGGAAAATGGGTTAGAATGGCATACATTTCCACCCGCCAATGGACACGCCCGACCAACGCTTCTACGCCGGCGAATTTCGTCACGCCATCGACGAAAAGAATCGAATCACCATTCCCTCACGCTGGCGCCGTGGTGACGCCGAAGACTTCATCATTCTTCCGGAAGCGACTCATCAATTTCTTCTGGTCATGTCGCCTGAAGAATTTTCTCGCATGAGCGCCGCTGCCGAAGCCGACCCAAGTGTTTCTGCGCGCGATCGGCGCGTTTTTTTTCGCCAACTTCACGCGCGCGCCGAGCATGGCTCGATCGACAAACAGGGCCGGCTCGTTTTGCCGGTCGACCTTTGCAAAAAGATCGGGCTCAAAGGCGAGGTCGTGCTCGTCGGCGGCCGCGGTCGCTTTGAAATTTGGAACCGAGAGAAACGGAAAAAGGCGCATGAGGAGGAGACGCCTACTTACCAACACGTCGCGAACGTCATTGGTTTGTGATCAACCCGCATATGAACGCATTATTATTTGAGCGTCCGGTTTGGTTTGCCACCGGACCGCTCGCTTTGGAAGAGGAGCCGCAGGAAATGGAAGATTTCACCTACCATCGTCCGGTCCTGGCCGCGGAAGCGGTCGAATTGCTCGCGCCGCACCCCGGTTCGCTTGTTGTCGATGGAACAGTCGGCGGCGGGGGACACACGGAAGCGATTTTGAAAACCGGAGCCGATGTTCTCGCGCTCGATCAAGACCCGGACGCGATTGCCGAAGCGCGCGAAGCGCTCGCTCCTTACGGCGGTC
>DATEWZ010000126.1:0-6471 GCA_035257485.1 Chthoniobacterales bacterium | reverse complement strand
CGCGGCGCGACCAAGTGGCAGGAGAACCATCTCACGATCGGCGGAATGAATCTCGCCCGCGGTCTCGATCTTCAATACATCACCATCGATCTGTCGCGGCTCGACAAGCAACGCGCCGATTTGCAATTCGATCTCGACGTTCTTGGCGGCAAAATCCGCGGAAGCGTCTCGAACGAGTGGCCGGGCAAACATTCGATCTGGAATGTGGCCGGCACCGCTACCGGCATTTCGCTCGCGCAAACTTCCGAAGCGCTCGGCTTCACTGACCAACTCGGCGGTTCGCTCCGCGCCTGCAACTTCACTTTTCGCGGCGACCCCCGTGATCCGATGAGCGGGACTGCGTCAGTTTGGACTGAGCTCAACGGACTGAGCTGGCACAATCGCGCCGCCGATCTGATCATGCTCGGCGCCGCTTTTTATAACCGGCAAATTCAACTTCAGCAGCTCTACATCAAACAACGCAAGAACGAGCTAAGCATGAGCGGCGAAGGCGCGATCCCGTCCAAGTCCAGCGACTGGCTGCATCCCGATTTCCGCGGTCAGATTTTAGGAAACATCAGCGATCTCGGCCAATTCGCGGAGCTTTTCGGCGCGACGCCAAAAGCATTCGCCGGAACGATTGCGATTGAAGGGACGCTCGACGCCGGCCAGCGCAAACTTGGCGGTTATCTGACCGCCAGCGGAAATGCGATCTCATTTTTCAAACGCCAGGTCGATAAACTGAGCGCCAAATTGAATTTGAAAACGGACGCGCTGGAACTCGAGCAATTCGAAGTTGTCCGCAAAAAAGATTTCCTCCGCGCGCAGGGCAGGATCGACATTGCCAAGGAGCACGATTTTTCCGGAAGCGTCGAGGCGAAGATCGGCGACGCAGCGGAATATTTTCCGCTCGAGCGCGCGGGTGCAAAGGCCGCGATTCCTGTCCGGCTGAACATTCAGATCGCGTCCGGCGCGTGCGATGCACGCGCGAGTTTCACGCTGCCGGGCTCGAGTCCGGTTGATTTCGAAGGCAAATTTACTTTCAAGGTTGGTCAGGATTGGAAAACCTTTCTCGCCTCACCGGTTGCGGCGAGTCTTCGTTTTCCGACCGTGGTCATCGCCAGCGCTCCGCAAATTTTGCACCCTGCGGTTTTCAGCGAAGGAATTATTAGCGGCTCGCTTACGCTCACTCAAAATCTCGAGCACCCGAACATCACCGGCGAATTTCAATTGGTGAACGGCATTCTCCAAAACGCTCCGCTCGATCTGACCCGCGCTAGCGGGCGGATGACCTTCGCCGGCGAGCGCGGCACACTCGAGTTCCTCAACTTCGCCACCAAAGATGTCGATCTTTCATTGAAGGCTGACCTTGATTTGCGCAGCACCAACGATTTGGTCGCGACAATTTCGACCACTTCCCAGATTTTCGACCCGACTACGAGCGTCCAGGATTGCGTCCGCAGCATTCAAATTTCGCCGATCGACGTTACGCTGGCGCCAACCGTTCAGGAGATCGAGCTCCGAGGAGATTTGTTCGGCAACAACTGGAAACTTGGGCTGAAGGAAATCGGCACGTCGGCGGCGGCGATCGGCGTCAATCCATTGACGCGGGAATTTCATTTCTGCACCGGCCCGACGCCGCAAGGAGAAGTTTTTACCTTCGCCGTCCATCCGCGCCCGCAACCTTCGCCGCCAAAACCGAAGAAGCGCGCGAAATCTCGTTAAGCCGCAGAATCCAGATCGCGCCGCTCAGGTTTGCTCGTCACCAGCCAGCGCATCAACTTTTGTTCGAGGTCCTGCGTGAGGTTCACTCGCAATTCCGAGCCCGCATCCATGCGCAACGGTTCGCCATTCGGGCGGTCGAACAAAAGCTGCACCCGGCGTTGGCCGGGCGAGCTGGCGAGAAGCTCGCGCACTTCGCGCAGCTCCGCGCTCGTCGTGCCGGGCGAAAATTGCAAAAGCACCGCCGGCTCGCTATTGGTCGGCGATCCTTCGTTTCCATTTGATGCGCCGTTCGTTTTGCTCGCGGTCGGAACTCTCACTTTTTGCGCAGTCGCTCGCAGAGAATCGCCGCGCGTATCGATCGTCCCCCGAACTTCAACCACTTTGCCCGGCACCAAGATTTCCGACACCGTCACGTAAACGTCGTTCCAGACCACCACTTCGAGCGTGCCCGTTCGGTCCTCGATCCAAATCACTGCGAACGGCTTGCCTTCCCGGCGCGTGAACTTTTTCTCAGCGTTCGCAATCGCGCCAGCGATCTTGAACTGCGCTCGGTCTTCCAAATCGCCGAGTGAACCGATCGGTTGATAATTTTTGCCGGCGAAAAGATCGGCATACGCGTCGAGCGGATGCCCGCTCACGTAAAATCCAAGAAGTTCTTTTTCGTAAGAAAGTTTTTCGTGATCGCTCCAAGGCGTGACAACGCGTTTTCGCGTCGTGGCGGCATGCGTCTCGTCATCAAACAACGAGACCTGGCCGACGGTTCGGTCGCGCAATGCGGCCGCCGCGCAGGAAAGCGATTCGTCTATGCAGGCGAATAGTTCCGCGCGATCCCGGCCGACGAAATCGAACGCGCCCGCTTTGATCAAACTTTCCAGCATTTTCCGGTTCGCGATCCGCGTGCCGATTCGTCCGCAAAAATCTTCCAGCGACGTGTAATCCCCTGCCCGCTCGCGTTCTTCGATCGACATCTGCATTGCCGCTTCGCCGACATTCTTGATCGCGGCCAAGCCGTAACGGATCGCCATTTTTCCTTCGTGCTCTTCCGGAATGAATTTCAACGCACTCTTGTTCACGTCGGGCGGAAGGATCGTGATGCCCATGCGCTGACATTCGCCGACGAACACGGAAATCTTGTCGGTGTTGTTGATTTCGTTGCTCAGCAGTCCGGCCATGAACTCGACCGGATAATGCGATTTCAAATACGCGGTCTGATAGCTAATCACCCCGTAAGCCGCGCTGTGGCTCTTGTTGAATCCGTAGCCGGCGAACTTTTCCAGCAAATCGAAGATCGCGTTCGCCTTTTTCTCCGGGATCTTGTTCGTGCGCGCGCAACCTTCGATGAAGTTGCTGCGCTCCTTCGCCATCGTCTTCTTGTCCTTCTTGCCCATCGCGCGGCGCAACAAGTCGGCTTGAGCGAGTGAATAGCCCGCGAGCTTGCTCGCCGCCGCCATCACTTGCTCCTGATAAATCATGATCCCGTAGGTGTCGGCGCAGATTTCTTCCAACAGCGGATGCAGATATTTGATCGGAGCGCTCCCCTTCTTCGCTTTCACGTAATCGGGAATCAGCTCCATCGGTCCCGGCCGATAGAGCGCGATCAACGCGATGATGTCGTCGAGTTTCTTGACGTCGAACTGCTTCGACAAATTCGTCATCCCACCGGATTCCATTTGGAACAGACCGATTGTTTCGCCGCGGTTGTAGAGTTCGAACGCGGCTTTGTCGTCGAGCGGAATGGTCTTTAAGGAAAATTCGGGCTCGCGTTTGCGGATCAACGCCGTCGTGTCCTCGATCACGGTCAGCGTTTTCAATCCGAGGAAATCCATCTTCAGCAGACCGAGATCGTTCAGCGGCCCCATCGAATACTGGCTGATCACATCGTTGCCCTTCACGTCGCGGCAAAGCGGGATGTAATCGGAGAGGTCGCGGTCGGCGATGACAACGCCCGCCGCGTGCACGCCGGCATTCCGCGAAAGTCCTTCGAGCGTCTTCGCGTACTCGAACAGTTGTTTCGTTTGCGCTTCGGTCGCGATCGCGCGTTTCAATTCCGGATTTTTGTCGGCGGCGGAATCGAGTGTGATCCCGAGCTCGTTCGGAATCATGCGCGCAATTCGATCGGCGTCCCGATACGGCAGGCCCATCACGCGCCCGACATCGCGCACCACGCTCTTCGCTTTCAGTTTTCCAAACGTGATGATCTGCGCGACGCGGCGCTCGCCATACTTTTGCCGAACGTATTCCAAAACTTCGCCGCGGCGCGTTTCGCAAAAATCGACATCGATATCCGGCGGGGACACGCGGTCCGGATTCAAAAAGCGCTCGAAGAGCAGGCCGAATTGCAACGGATCGATGTCAGTGATTCCGAGAACGTACGCGATCAGCGATCCCGCGGCCGATCCTCGGCCCGGCCCAACTGGAATGCCGCGACCTTTCGCGAAGTGAATAAAATCCCAAACGATCAGGATGTAACTGACGAACCCGGTTTTCTCGAGCACGCCGAGCTCATAAGCGAGCCGTTCGCGCAGTTGATTGTCGCCTTTGGCGCGTTCGCCATAACGTTCTTCGAGACCTTTGTAGCAAAGCTCACGCAGATAATTTTCACGCGTATGACCCTCGGGCACCGAATATTCCGGGTATTTCGATTTCCCGAACTCAATCTTAACGTTGCAGCGCTCGCCAATCGCCAGCGTATTTGAAATCGCGTCCGGATGATCCTTGAACAACGCGCGCATTTCCTCTGGCGACTTGAAGTACAGCTCCGGCGCGTATTTCATCCGGCTTTCGTCTGCGACCATCTTGCCGGTGCCGATGCAAAGCATCACATCGTGCGCGTCGTGATCGTCACGGCTCAAAAAATGGACGTCGTTCGCGGCTACAAGCCCGACGCCGAGATCCTTCGCAATCTTCGGCAACACCGCGTTGCACCATTTTTGTTCTTCGATCCCGTGATCGTGCAGCTCGACGAAAAAATTCTGCGGGCCGAGAATGTCACGATACTCCGCTGCGGCCGCGGTCGCCTTTTGCAGGTTGTTCGCCTGGAGCGCGGAGTTCACTTCGCCCGCGAGACAGCCGCTCAGTCCGATCAATCCTTCGTGATATTGCGCGAGCAGCTCCTTGTCGATCCTCGGCCGGTAATGAAATCCGTCGAGATGCGCGGTCGTGATCAGCTTTACGAGATTGCGGTAGCCCGTGTCATTCTCCGCCAGCAACGTGAAGTGATACGCCGCTTCACGCATCGAACTCGCCTTTTCCTTGTGCGAGCGCGGCGCGATGTAGGCCTCGCAACCAATGATCGGTTTGATCCCGGCGCGCTCCGCTTCCTGATAAAACTCGATCGCGCCGAAGAGATTTCCGTGATCGGTCACGGCCACAGCCGGCATTTTGAACTCCGCCGCCTTGCGCATCAGCTCGCGCATCCGCACCGCACCATCCAGCAGCGAATATTCAGTGTGGAGGTGGAGGTGAACGAACGAATCGCGCGGCATCTGTGATATAAATGCAGTTCACCGCAACTCGTCAAATTTGCCAAGCATTCGTCCTCGCTCTCAAAAAATTTCTTGTTTGCAATCGCGCAGTCGCGTTGTTAATGAGACGCGTGCCGCGCGTCAGCTTCAGCATTTGTGAATAACTGCGCGGCGAGGCCGACATGAAAAAACTGGAAGCGATCATCAAGCCGTTCAAGCTGGAGGAGGTCAAAGAAGCTTTGGCCGAGCTCGGCATTGAAGGCATGACCGTGACCGAAGTAAAAGGCTTCGGTCGCCAGAAGGGCCACACTGAGATTTATCGCGGAAGCGAATACACCGTCGATTTCCTGCCCAAAGTGAAAGTCGAAGTCGTGATGGCCGACGACATGGTCGAGAAGGCTGTCGTCGCGGTCGTAGGGGCGGCCAAGACAGGAAAAATCGGCGACGGGAAAGTTTTTGTTCTTCCGGTGGAACACGCCATCCGCATCCGCACGGAAGAGATCGGCGAAAAAGCAGTTTGATGACGAGAGACCGAATTAACCCATCAAGCGATGGGTTGGCTCGGCTCTTTTTGTTTTCACCGGTTTTTGTGAACAACCATGCCGGTTATTCACATTGTTTTTCACAACTCAATCGACCCAACACCTACCAAACACCCAATGGCTAAAGACAAAACTCCAGCTGACGTCAGCAAAATGATCAAAGACAACGACGTGAAGTTGATCGACTTCAAGTTCTGCGACCTGCTCGGCACGTGGCAGCACTTCACCACCACGCTCACCGAATACGACGAAGAAATTTTCAAGGACGGCCTCGGCTTCGACGGGTCGAGCATCCGCGGCTGGAGAGTGATCAACGCCTCGGACATGCTCGTCATTCCCGACCCCGTGACCGCCTGGATCGACATCTTTAACGCTGAGCCCACTCTTTCGCTTATTTGCACGATTGTCGATCCGATCACGCGCGAGCCGTACGATCGCGACCCGCGCGGCGTCGCGGAAAAAGCCGAAGCGTATCTGAAATCAACCGGCATCGCCGACATCGCCTACTTCGGACCGGAAGCGGAGTTCTTCATCTTCGACGACGTTCGATTTAGCTATCAGGGCAACGCATCGATGCATCTCGTCGACAGCATCGAAGGCCATTGGAACAGCGCGAAGGAGGAATTTCCGAACCTCGGTTACAAAATTCGTCCGAAGGAAGGTTATTTCCCGGTCTCGCCGATGGATTCGTTGCAGGACATTCGCAACGAAATGTGTTTGGAAATGGAGAAAGCTGGGATCGCGATCGAACGTCAGCACCA
>DATEWZ010000125.1:0-6962 GCA_035257485.1 Chthoniobacterales bacterium | reverse complement strand
GCCGGTCCGGAAGTCATCACCGCGAAGAAGGAAGAGGGCGAAGAAGCGCCAGCTCCTGGAGCGAAGGGAGCAGCCGCAGGAGGAAAAGGCGCAGCGGCTCCAGCCAAGGGCGCTCCAGCCGCGCCTGGCAAGGGTGCTCCGGCCGCTGCTCCGAAAGAAAAAGAAGGCAAAAAGTAAGTCCGAGGTGCGAGCCGCACCGGCATTTGACTGGCGTTTTTCGGCTTCTCGCGTTTCACACTTGTGGAAGACAAACCGATTCGCTTGGTCGCCGGCCTCGGCAATCCCGGAGCGGAATACGCGCGCACGCGTCACAACATCGGCTTCATGATTGTCGATCTTCTCGCGCACGAAGCCGGCTTGAAGTGGGAAAAATCGAACAAGGCGGACGCGGCGACGGCAAAGTTTGGCAATGCGTTGCTCATGAAGCCGGCGAGCTACATGAATCGCAGCGGGCAACCGATCCACGCGATCACGCAGTTCTTTAAGATCAAACCGGAAGAAATTTTGGTGGTGCTGGACGATTTCTCTTTGCCCCTCGGCCGATTGCGGATCCGGCAGAACGGGGGACCGGGCGGGCACAACGGGTTGGAATCGATCATCGTCCAGTTTGGGACCGAAGAAATTCCGCGGTTGCGGATCGGAATTGGCGACGCGCCCGCCGAAGGCTCGACCGATTATGTGCTTAGCAACTTTTTCGAAGAGGAAAAGCCGCTGGTAAGATCGAGCATCGAGCGCGCGGCTGAGGCGGTGAAATGCGCCGTTGACAAAGGCGTCGTTTCCGCGATGAACACTTTCAACAAAATCGAAGAAGAAAAACCATGAAGAACCGTTACGAAGCGCTCCTGGTGCTGAATGCGCAGGGCAAAGAAGACAGCGTGCACGACATCGTCGACCGCCTGGAATCGGAGTTCAAGAGGGAAGGCGCGGACATCGAGCAGGTGCAGAAAATGGACAAGCGGCCCTTCGCCTACGCCGCGGGTGCGCTGGATGCCGGCTTTTACGTGAATTTTGTTTTTCACGCCGAGGCCGATTTGATCACCAAACTGAAGTCGAAATTCAAACTCGATCCGGAAGTTTACCGTCAGCATTATCAGCGGTTGCGTGAGAAAACCGAGAAGAAGGAGCGCAAGGAAAAGCCGGCGAAAAAGTTGGCGCGCGCCAAATAAATTCGATAGACCTGGCGTATGGCCAGTTTCAATAAAGTCATTCTCCTCGGAAATCTAACGCGCGATCCCGAAGTGCGTTACACCCCCAAAGGCAGCGCCGTGTGTGATCTCGGCCTTGCCGTTAATCGTCAATACACGCTCGACAGCGGTGAAAAACGCGAAGAAGTCACCTTCGTTGATGTTGTCCTGTGGGCGCGGCTCGCTGAAATCGCCGGTGAATATTTGAAGAAAGGCCGGCCGGTTTTCATCGAAGGCCGTCTTCAGCTCGACACGTGGGACGACAAGCAAAGCGGACAAAAGCGCAGCAAGCTCCGCGTCATCGGCGAGACAATGCAGCTTCTCGGCGGACGTCCGCCCGGCGCGGGCGGCGGCGAAGGCGGCGAATCGCGTTCCTCCAAAACAACTCCGCCACCGAAAGCCGCCGAAAAGGCCGAGCCGGACGACGACGAAATTCCGTTCTAGTTTTCTGCAGGAGAAGCTGTCAGCTTCTCGGGACGACGACGACGTCCCCTACAGAAATTTTATGAACGCGACCGAAGCCTGTATCGCGTTAAATATGCTCCCCACGATGGGGCCAGTGCGTCTCCGAAAACTTCTTCAAGTTTTCGAGCAGCCGGAACGAATTCTTTCCGCAAAACGCGATCAGCTCCGGAAGGTTGAGGGCATCGGCAAGGAAGTTGTCGACCAAATCTCAAACTGGGAATCGGTTGTCGATCTTCCGGGTGAGCTGAAGCGAATCAAAGCTTTCGGCGCGACGGTTATTACGCAGGCGTCGCCGGAATATCCGAAGCCGCTCCGCGAAATTCACGCACCGCCGATTGTTCTCTACGTTTGGGGCGAAATTCTGGAGCGCGATCATCATGCGATCGGCATCATTGGCGCACGCCGCACGACGCATTATGGGAACGAATCGGCGAAGAAGCTCGCTTACCAACTCGCCTACGCGGGTTTGACCGTCATCAGCGGTCTCGCGCGCGGGATCGACACCGCCGCGCATCAAGGCGCGCTGGCAGCCAAAGGTCGTACGATTGCGGTGATCGGCTCCGGTTTGTCGAAGCTTTATCCTCCCGAGAACGAGGGGTTGGCCGAAAAAATTTGTAACGGGAACGGCGCCGTCGTGTCTGAATTTTCAATGGAGATCGAGCCCGACCGGCAAACATTCCCGATGCGAAACCGGATTATTTCGGGCTGGAGCCACGGGATTTTGGTCGTGGAAGCGGGCGCAAACAGCGGCGCGCTCATCACGGCATCGCAAGCGCTCGAGCAAGGCCGGGCGGTTTACGCCGTGCCGGGCCACATCAACGCGCCGAGCGCGATCGGTTCGAATCGATTGATTCAGCAGGGCGCGAAGCTCGTCATGGACGCGAACGATATTCTCGACGATCTGCAAATTTTGCTTCCCGAAACAAAACCATCACCGCAAGCGGCCGCGCGACCGCTGCCGCCGCTCTCGGAAGAAGAGCGAAAAGTTTACGATGCAATCGAGGCGAGCGAGACGCCGATCGACCAGATCGCGACTGAATGCAATTTGCCAAGTTCGACAGTCTCTTCTATTCTCCTCGCCCTTGAGTTGAAGCGACTGGTGAAGCAGTTGCCCGGAAAATATTTCGTGAAACTCGCCTAGCCTCGTCCGCTATCTGCTCATCCCCCGATTACAAACGGTTCAATTTGAATGGCTAAATCGCTGATCATCGCGGAAAAACCGAGCGTCGCGAACGACATTGCGCGCGCGCTCGGCGGCTTCCACAAAGAAGGCGATCACTTCGAAAGTGATCGCTATGTGATCTCGTCTGCGCTGGGACATTTGGTGGAGCTTGCGTTGCCGGCCGAGCTCGATGTGAAACGCGGCAAGTGGAGCTTCGCGAACCTGCCGATCATTCCCGAGGAATTTCATCTCAGGCCGATCGAGAAGACGAAAGCGCGCTTCAACATGCTCAAAAAGCTGATGAAACGCGAAGATGTCGATCTTCTGATCAACGCTTGCGACGCCGGGCGCGAAGGCGAGCTGATCTTTCGTTATCTGGTCATGCTTAGCGGGGTGAAAAAGCCGATTCGGCGTTTGTGGTTACAATCGATGACTCAGGATTCGATTCGCGATGCGTTCAATCATTTGCGCTCCGAAGAGGAAATGGTCCCGCTTTCCAAGGCTGCCGTCTGCCGATCCGAGAGTGATTGGCTGGTCGGGATCAATGGCACGCGCGCGATGACCGCGTTCAACAATCGCGCGGGCGGTTTTCAACTGACCCCAGTCGGTCGGGTGCAAACGCCGACCTTGGCCATTTTGGCTGAGCGCGAGGACAAGATCCATCACTTCAAGGCGCGCTCTTATTATGAGGTGTTCGGCGATTTCGACGTCAAAGCCGGCAGTTATCGCGGTCGCTGGTTTAAAGAAGATTTTGCCAAAGACGGGGACGAAGACGCGCGCGCGGAGCGGATTTGGGACCAGGCGCAGGCGGACGCGATAAAAAGTCGCTGCCTCGGCAAAACTGGCGTTGCGACGGAAGAGAAAAAGCCGACCACGCAGGCGCCCCCGCTACTTTACGATCTGACCAGCTTGCAGCGCGATGCGAACGGCCGCGGTTTCAGCGCCAAGCGCACTTTGCAAATTGCCCAACAACTTTACGAGCGGTTCAAGGTCGTCACTTATCCCCGGACCGATTCACGCTATTTACCCGAAGATTACATCCCGACCGTCAAAGCGACCTTGAGCAAGATTGACAATCCGCACGCCCGCACCGTTCTCGATAATCAGTGGGTGAAGCATTCGAAGCGAATTTTCAACAACGCGAAGATTTCCGATCACTTCGCGATCATTCCGACGGGCACGGTGCCGCACGGGCTCGATGAAGTGCAGCAAAAAATTTACGACATGATCGTGCGGCGCTTCATCAGCGTCTTTTTCCCACCGGCGCAGTTTGAAGTGACGACGCGAATCACCCGCGTGGAAAAGGATGCTTTCCGGACCGACGGAAAAATTATCAAGGATCCGGGTTGGCTCGCGGTTTATGGGCGCGAAGCGGCGTCGGAGCAGGAAGGTGGCGAAGCGCTCGTCGCAATCACGCCGAATGAAGCGACCAAGGTTCTCGATATCGAGATCGTTCACAACGAGACGAAACCACCGGCGCGTTTTACCGAAGCGACGTTGCTCTCCGCGATGGAAGGCGCGGGCAAACTCGTTGAGGACGAGGAGTTGCGCGAAGCGATGCGCGAGAAAGGCCTCGGCACGCCGGCCACACGCTCAACAATCATCGAAGGTTTGATTCACGATGGTTACGTTCATCGGCAGGCCCGTGAACTTATTGCGACCGCAAAGGGTCTCGCGCTGATCACGCTGCTGCGCGGCATCGGCGCGGATGAGCTCACTTCACCGGAAATGACCGGCGAATGGGAATCGAAGCTCAAGCGCATGGAAAAAGGCTCGATGAAGCGCAACGACTTCATGGCGCACATCCGCAAGTTCACGCGCGAGGTCGTCGAGCGGGCGAAAAATTTTGAAGGTGACAGCGTGAGCGGAGATTTCGAACCGCTCGAAGTAAAGTGCCCGAAATGCGGCGGCGGCCCGTTCGAGGAAACTTATCGCACATTTAAATGCAAATCGTGCGAACTGATTCTGTGGAAAACGATGGCCGGTCGCGCGTTCGAACGCCGGGAGTTGGAAAAGCTGCTGACCGAGGGCAAGGTCGGCCCGCTCGAAGGATTCCGCAGTAAGCTCGGCCGCAAGTTCAACGCCGAAGTGAAACTCGGCGAAGAGTTCAAGCCGGTATTCGATTTCGGCGAAAACGGTCACGATCAGCCGGTAAAGATCGACACCGCCAAGAACGAGGCGCTCGGACTTTGTCCGATCTGCCATAAGGGGCAGGTTTATGTGCTCGATCGTGCGTATGCGTGCGAGAACGCGGTTTCGAAAGAGAAGACCTGCACTTTCCGCGTCAGCAAAACGATTTTGCATCGTGAAATCCCAAAAGAGCAGGTGCAAAAACTGATCACGGTCGGGAAAACCGACCTGCTCCCGAAATTTGTTTCGAAGAAAGGACGGCCGTTTTCAGCACATTTGAAACTGGAAAACGGCAAAGTCGGATTCCAATTCGCGGAACGAAAACCGAAGAAGAGCGCGCCGCGCAAAGCGTTCGCGGCCTGAGCGCTCGGTTTCACCAACGCCGATTCCTGCGAACCCGAGACAACAATTCCAAGCGTTAAAGATCGTTGACGCCACAATTCGTGGTGTGTTATTTAGCCCTTAACACTATATGCGTTGCCCCAAGTGCGGCTCGCGTGATGACAAGGTTATCGATTCCCGACAATCTCGCGATAGCTCCAGCATTCGCCGGCGCCGCCAATGCCTCCAATGCGGATATCGTTTTACGACTTACGAGGAAATCGAGCGCTCGGACCTGCGCGTGATCAAGCGCGACCGGACGCACGAGCCGTTCGATCGTCGCAAGCTTGCGGGCAGCATCGCCAAGGCTTTCGAAAAGCGTTCGACGAGTTTGTTGACCCTGGAGCAGCTGGTCGATGACATCGTCCACGAATTGGAAACGAGCGGCCGCGAGGTTCAATCGACCGCGATTGGCGCTAAGGTGCTCGAGAAGCTTCGTGGCATCGACGAGGTCGCCTATCTCCGTTACGCCTCGGTCCATCGCCGGTTTGAAGATGTCGATCAATTCGTCGATGCCATTCAAACGCTCGGCAAGACGGCGAAGCCGGATTCGAAGCAGCGCGAATTATTTCCACCCGATCAAGTAAGCCATGGTCGCGTTTAAGGAAGAGTTTCCATATTTGCGCTGCGATTCGGGCCAGCTCTTCGAGTTCGACCGCGATTGGCTGCACGCCGCGATCAATCGTGCGGCCGATCAAGCCGGTTATCCGAGCTGGTGGCTGACCGATCACGTGACCGAGAGCATCGCGTTCTATTTGCATCTGCGAAACGATGAGAACGTGGTCGCGTTCAAACAACTTCAGGAAACGGTGCAGTACGTTCTGAAAGCGATCGGTTATAAGGAAATCATTCCCTATTTCACGCCCGCGCCGCCGCCGATCTCCGTTTCGCTGGTTGATATCGCGCACGAAGCCGGAACCGGCTATGAGCTCGCCTTTTTCGATTTGCTCGAGAAGCGGCTGAATGCGCTGATTGAGACGGGCGTTGACAATTTACAGCTCTGCTCGCTCCACGCCTGCGTGAAACAACTTCGCTGCACCAGAGTCTGGACGCGGGCATGCGATTCTTTACGAGAAGAAATTGTCTGCTTCATTCGTGAACGGCTGACCGCGACGACCAGCGAGCGCCTGAAGTGCTCGCTCAAGTAGGGCAGGCCCAAGAATATGACAATTTTCGAAAAAATTATCGCGCGAGAAATCCCGGCGAAAATTATCTGGGAAGATGACGACGCGATCGCGTTTGAGGACGTCAATCCTCAAGCGCCGGTCCACGTGCTGATTGTTCCCAAAAAAGTAATTCCGCGTTTGGGAGCGGCGAAAAAGTCGGACGGCGCAACGCTTGGCAAGTTATTGGTCGTTGCCGGCGAGTTGGCGAAAAAACTCGGAGTCGAGCAATCCGGCTACCGCGTTGTGATCAACAGCGGTCCGGACGCGGGCGAAAGCGTTCCGCATCTGCACGTGCATCTTTTGGGCAAACGCGCTCTCGCCTGGCCTCCCGGCTAATCCGAGCCGGACTGGCGGTTGTCCACACATGACATGAAAACTGCATTGAGTCCGGTTCGTCCGATTACGCTGGACGAAATCAAAGAGGCGCATCAGCGGATCGCAAAGACGATTCTGCGAACACCGCTCGTTCGGCTC
>DATEWZ010000124.1:0-11628 GCA_035257485.1 Chthoniobacterales bacterium | reverse complement strand
GGCTTCTGATTCACAAATCCCAGCAGCCGCAAGATCGAAAAGTCGTCCCACCAAACGGACGGCGACATCACGAGCAAGCGGGTAAAACACTCATGAAAGATTATCCCGATCGCGAGGGTTGCGAGCCCGCCGAGCGAAGAGCCGCCGAGCGCGGTAAATTCGCACTCCGGCTTCGTCAGATATTTCCGATCGATGAACGGTTTCAATTCCTCGATCAGGAACCGTCCGTAAAGTCCGGCCAGCCCACGGCTGCGCTTCTTCGGATGGTCGTGCGGTTCGATCACCGCCGCTGTCGGCGCATACTCGTGGATCCGGTCTTCGCCCATGTTTGCGACCGCGACGATGATGAGGGGCTCGATCTTTTGTTGCCGGATCAATCGCTGGGCCGTTTCGTCAACGCCCCACTCCACGCCGGCAAACGACGTCGCGGCGTCGAAAACGTTTTGCCCGTCGTGTAAATACAAAACCGGATAACGTTTTCGCGAAAATCGGCTGTAGCCCGGCGGCATATAAACCAGCACGTCGCGCCTATTTCCTAGGACACGGGAAGGAAACGCGCGGTGCCTTTTGATGTTGCCGGTAAGTGTGTGCTTACGTTTCAAAGTCAGACGCTTCGTTGAAGATGTCGATCTTGTCCACCACCGTTCGAGTCGACAAAAACGAAATTAATTTTGACAGAATGAACAGAATCAATCGGAATGTTCCGCCGCAGGACCGATTCAGATCATTTTGTTAATTCTGTCTTATCCATCTTAAAATGAACGAACGTTATATCCGTTGGTACACGCCGTGGCTGAGCCGTGATTTCGAAATGCTCGCTTTCGGCAACGGCGGCGGTCTGCCGCTGATTATTTATCCGACGTCTTTCGGACGTTATTTCCAGAACAAGGACTTCGGCCTGGTCGATTCCGTCGCCTGGTACGTCGATAACGGGAAAGCTACGGTTTATTGCCCGGACGCGATCGATCTCGACAGCTTTTACAACAAGGCAATCCATCCGGCCGATCGAATGAAAACGCACAACGCCTATGAGCGCGCGATCGTGAACGACGTTTTCGATATCGCGCGGCGTGAATGTCATTGTCATCGCGTGGCAGTATGCGGCGCGAGCCTCGGCGCGTATCACGCGGGCAACGTCGCCTTCCGCCATCCCGACTTGGTCAGCCATTTCATTTCACTGAGCGGCTCGTTCGACATCAGCGATTTCTTTAACGGCTATCACGACGACAACATTTATTTCAACAGTCCCTACGAGTATCTGCCGAACATCACCGATCCCTGGAAATATAATCACATGGGCATCATTATCGGCACCGGTGAATGGGACAACACGCCTCACGAATCGTATCGGCTCTCCGAGATTTTGAATTCCAAGGGGATTCGGCACTGGCTCGATGATGGAAAATGGCGCGGCCACGATTGGAATTAGTGGCGCGACATGCTGCCGCAGTATTTGTCGAAGATTACGTAGCTCGCTGCTTTCCAAATGTCATGTTGAGCGGAGCGAAACATCTCTGACTTTTTCTTTCGTCCGTATCTTGGAAGAATCAGAAACGATCAGAGATTCTTCGCTTCGCTCAGAATGACAAAAAACAGAATTCTTCTCGGCGCGCACATGTCGATCGGCGGTGGCGTGCACATGGCAATCGAGCGCGGCCGTTCGATCAAGTGCACCGCGATCCAAATGTTCGTGAAGAACAACATGCAATGGTTCGCGCGTCCGCTGATGCGCGAGGAAATTTTCTCCTTTCTCGAACACCGACAACGCGGCGAGCTGTTGTCGATCTTTGCCCACGCGAATTATCTGATCAATCTCGCGGCGACCAATCCGCAATTCCTCGAAAACTCAATTCGTGCATTGTCGGAGGAACTAACGCGCGCCGACCAACTCGAGCTGCCGTTTTTGGTTTTGCATCCGGGTGCGCATCTCGGCGCCGGCGAAGAAGCCGGGCTCGAAAAGATCGTCGACTCGATCAATCGCGTCTTCCGCAAGATCCCGAAAGTGAAAACGAAGATCGCGCTCGAGACAACGGCCGGCCAGGGCTCGTGCCTCGGTCACCGGTTCGAGCAAATCGCTTATATTATAGAGAACGTCCGCCAACCGGAGCGCCTCTGCGTTTGCCTCGACACTGCCCACGTCTTCGCGGCCGGCTACGAGATCGGCACCGACGCTGGCGTGAAGAAGACTTTTCGTGAGTTCGATCGTGTGATCGGACTCACGCGCCTCGCCGCGATCCACCTCAACGATTCCAAAACCCCAATTGGCTCGCGCGTCGATCGACATCAACACATCGGCAAAGGAGAAATCGGTCTCGACGCGTTCCGATTCATCATGCGCGATCGGCGATTCAAAAAAATCCCAAAAGTTCTCGAGACGCCGAAAGGGAAAGATTTACGCGAAGACGTCGCGAACCTGAAAACGCTCCGTAGTCTAATTGAAAACCGCGCGGGAACGAAGCGCTAGCTGATCAACCGGATCGTGAACGGATAGCGATAAACTTCGCCCTGACTCGTTTTGACCGAGGCGATGATGACAAACACGGTGTTGAGGATCCAAAGCGCGATCAAAATTGGAATCCCGATGAGCACGAGGCAAAGAATCCCTGCGATGATGTCATAAATCAGCATCGAGATCTGAAAGTTGAGCGATTCTTTTCCGGCCGCGTCAATTTCGGGTGCGTCATTGCGTTTCAATAGCCAGACGATAAGCGGACCCAGAAGGTGTCCGATGAAATGAAAAAATAATCCGGCCAGCGCACTGGCATGACAAAGGACGCACCAGTTTCTAACTTCGGCGGATGTGGACGATGTCGGGACGGGAGATGGCGGCGGAGATGTTTCGTTCATAGTCACTCTTTCACTCGCTCAATTTGGGCGCCGAGCTCGCTCAGTTTTTCATCGAGATGTTCGTAGCCGCGATCGATGTGATAAACGCGGCTCACTTCGGTGATTCCTTCTGCCTTCAATCCGGCAAGGACGAGCGCGGCCGATGCGCGCAGATCGCTCGCCATCACCGGCGCGCCGAGAAGATTATCGACTCCCTGAATCACCGCCGTCGGACCTTCAAGATCGACATGCGCGCCCATTCGCTTCAACTCCGCGACGTGCATGTAACGTTGCGGGAAAATATTTTCGGTAATGACGCTGATCCCTTTCGTCGTCGAGAGCAATGCGCACATCTGCGCCTGCATGTCAGTTGGAAACCCGGGATAAGGTTCAGTCGCGAGCTCGAGCGGTGTGGCCTGACCGTTGGGAAAAACCGAGATTGTGTCCGCTTTGGTCTCGATCTTAAAACCGCAGCTTGAAAGCGCGTTCGTAACTGCTGTGACGTGCTCCGCCTCTGCCCGCTTGATCGTGATTCCTGTGCCGCAAATCGCGCCCGCGACCAGAAACGTGCCGGCCTCGATTCGGTCCGGAATAATATCGTGCTCGGCGCCGTGCAATTCTTTCACCCCTTCAATGATCAAGCGGCGCGTGCCGGCCCCCTCGATCTTGGCGCCCATCTTGTTCAGGAAATTCGCAAGATCGACAACTTCCGGTTCCTGAGCCGCGCCTTCAATCACCGTTGTCCCTTCCGCGAGGACCGCGGCCATCATCACGTTATCGGTCCCGAGAACGGTGGGGCCATACTTCCCACGCAAATTAATGACCGCGCCGGTCAATTTCGGCGCGAACACTTTGATGTTGCCGCCTTCAACCCGCACCGCCGAGCCGAGCGCTTCAAATCCTTTCAAATGCAAATCGATCGGCCGATCGCCAATGACGCAGCCGCCGGGCAACGAAACGGTCGCTTCTTTGCAACGGCCGAGGAGCGGGCCGATCACACAAACCGACGCGCGCATTCGACGCACGACATCGTAGGGCGCGACCGATTCGATTTTGGCAGCCGCGATGTGGACCGTGCCGCTCGCCCGTTCCACTTCCGCGCCGAGATGCTTCAGGATTTGAAGCATGTAATTCGTGTCGCTCAGGTCCGGCACGCGCCGAATCGTGCACGGTTCGCGCGTGAGCAGCGTGGCCGCAAGAATGGGCAGGGCAGAGTTCTTTGAGCCGCTGATCTTGATCGAACCGCTCAGCGGATGGCCACCGTGGATCCGAATCTTATCCATAACTCCCTAGGACAAATCGAGGGGTACCTGAATAGTCCTTTTTCGCCCGAATGTCGTGATAATTCTTTTGACGCAAAAACTCGGTCAATCCTTCAGCCTGATTGATCCCAATTTCGAGGGCGAGCAGACCGCCGGGATTCAGACGCGCCGGCGCCTGCTCGATCAATTTCCGAGCGAGTTCGTCGCCCTTTTCGCCGGCAAACAAAGCCACCTCCGGATCATGCAGCACTTCGCGGGCGAGTGATTGTCGATCTTGCATGGAAACGTAGGGAAGATTCGCGACGATCAGATCAAATCTTTCCGAGAAATTTTCGAGCAGATCGCCTTTGCGAAATTCAACCCGCTCGCTTAAGCCAAGTCGCGCCGCGTTTTCTTTAGCGAGCGCGAGCGCATCGTCCGAAATATCGACCGCGAAAACCTTCGCCTCTGGAAATTCTTTCGCGAGACTTAACGCAATAACGCCAGAGCCTGTTCCGACATCCAGAATTTCGAATTTCGGATTTCGAATTTCGGATTTTAACAGCTCGACGAGCTCTTCTGTTTCCGGCCGCGGAACCAAGGCGCGTTTATCGCAAAGGAACGTTTGGCCGCAAAACTCGACTGTGCCGAGCAAATGTTGGAGCGGTTCGCCTTGCGCGCGGCGCTTCACCAGGTCGCGGAGTCGGGCGAGCTCTTGCTCGTTCAGTTTGGTTTCGAATTCGAGATACAGTTCGATCCGCGACATTTTCAATACATGCGCGATCAAGTGTTCCGCGTTCAGTCGCGGATTTTCGATCTTGTGCTTGGTGAAGTAAGCGGTCGTCGATTGCAACACTTCGAGCAGGGTCATGGATCAGAGACCAATGTCTTCTTTCCACAAATCCGGATTCCTGACGACGAATTCGCGCATCATCTCGATGCACTCGCGATCGTTTCGAACCTCAACCGCCACGCCGTTGGCCGTTAGTACTTCCTCCGCGCCTTTGAGCGTCACGTTTTCGCCGATGACCACGCACGGAATTTGATAGAGCAATATCGCGCCGGTGCACATCGGGCAGGGTGAAAGCGTCGTGTAAATCGTACAGCGTCGATAAAGGTCCGCCTTTTGCCGGCCCGCATTTTCCAGGCAGTTCATTTCCCCGTGATGAATCACGCTGCCCTTTTGCACGCGCTGATTATGGCCGCGTCCGATAATTTTTCCGTCGCAAACAAGCACCGAACCGATCGGGATACCGCCTTCGGCCAGGCCGCGCTTCGCTTCATCGATCGCCGCGCGCAGAAAAGCGTCTTCGCTCATTCGGTCGAAGAAGAATCCTTCAATCGCTCAGCGACGTCGGCCACTTGCAACGCCTTGATCATTTCCTCGAGGTCGCCGTCGATCACCCGATCTAGACTATATAGAGTGAGGCCGATGCGGTGATCGGTCAGCCGGTTCTGCGGGAAATTGTAAGTCCGGATTTTTTCCTCGCGTCCGCCGGTGCCGATCTGCCCGCGACGCTGCGCGCTGTATTTCTCCTGCTCTTCGCGTTGCTTTCGTTCGAGCAAACGCGCCCGCAAGATCGACATCGCTTTCTCTTTGTTCTTCAGCTGACTGCGCCCATCCTGGCAACGCACGATTGTGCCCGTCGGAATGTGTAAAACCTGAACCGCCGAGTCGGTCGTGTTGACGCCCTGCCCGCCCGGCCCACCGGCGCGCGAAACTTCCACGCGCAAATCTTCCGGCTTCAATTCAACATCGACATCCTCCGCTTCGGGAAGCACCGCGACGGTCGCGGTCGAAGTGTGAATGCGGCCCTGCGCTTCCGTAGCCGGCACGCGTTGGACCCGATGCACGCCGCTTTCGTAACGCAGCTTTCGAAAAACCGATTCGCCCGAGACTTTGAAGATCACTTCCTTCAATCCGCCGAGCTCGGACGCGCTCGATTCCAAATCTTCCGTCTTTAGCCCCGCTGCTTCCGCGTAACGGTGATACATCCGGTAAAGATCGGCCGCAAAAATGGCGGCTTCGCTTCCACCCGTGCCGGCGCGGATCTCGACGATCGCGTCGCGATTTTCGTTTTCGTCAGGCGGCAAAAGCGCGATCTGCACTTCGCGTTCGAGCTCATGCACGCGTTTTTCCAAATCCGGAATTTCATCGTCGGCCATCGCGGCAATCTCGACATCCCGCGAGCTGGCGAGCTCCCGATTGCCATCGAGCTGTTTGCGCGTGGTTTCAAGCTCATCCCATTTCGCGAGCACCGTTTTCGCGCTCGAATGCTCGCGCATGATTTCCTGCGCCCGCTTCCGATTATCGAACAACTTGGGATCGGCGATCTCGCGCTCGAGTTGATCGAACCTTTCGCGCTTACGTTGGATGAGAGGCTCAAAGTCCATGGTCGTGACCCCAAAAACGTTTGGGGCCGGAATCGTTCGCCGAAGTGGCGAACGCGCTGGTCAGCTAACCTTTTTTGCCCGCGCGCGCAGCTTTGGTGCTGCCATAGCGCTTGGCGAATTTTTCGACGCGACCGGCGGTATCGACGAATTTTTGCTCGCCGGTGAAAAACGGATGGCAGGCCGCGCAGATACCAATTCTAATGTCGCGCCGGGTCGAGCGAGTGTGATACACCGCGCCGCATGCGCAAACCATGTCGGTCTCGTGGTATTCTGGGTGAATGCCTGCTTTCATGTCCGAAAATGAGCGCCGAATGTAACCGCGCCGGCCGATTACGCAAGCGATGAAACTGAAGGACGCCTTAGTCGAGAGATGGACCGAAGTTCTGGGCCGAAAAGGCGATTTGCCGGCGATCTTCAATCCCCAAGGTGAGATCGTCCACACTTTTCGGCAGATCGAGGATCGGGCGAAGGATTTCGAGCCGAAGCTCAACGGTTTCGAGCCAGGGAGCGTGGTCGCGGTCCAAATCGGGAACCACGAAAATTGGCCATCGATCCTGATTGCCTGTTTGAGGCGTGGCGTTGTCGTCTTGCCGCTCGAGCAATCGATTACTGAGCAGCAGCGCGGTGCCGCGCTGAGGGTTTGTCGCGCCATGGGAATCATCGAAAATGCCGGCGACGTCCGCAAGATCGACAACGAACAACCTATTTGGAGTGGGAAGAATCCCGCGCTTCTGAAATTGACTTCCGGCACGACGGCCGCGCCCCGCGCGATCCGATTTCGCAGCGGACAGCTTCTAGCGGATTGCGATCAGATCTGCGACACGAAAGGAATCTCGGATGCCGACCTGAACTTCGGAGTGATTCCGGTTTCGCATTCCTACGGCTTCAGCAATCTGCTCACGCCGTTGATCGCGCGCGGCGTGCCGATGGTCTTGAGTAGCGATCGAACGCCCCGCGCCGTCCTGGACGATCTTGCGAGAACAAACGCGACGGTTTTTCCGGGGATGCCGGTTTTCTATCAGGCGTTTTGCGAGATGGAAAAAATTCCGGCTCTGCCGAAGTTGCGCCTTTGCATTTCCGCCGGCGCGCCGTTGCCGCTCGCAGTCGCGAAGAAGTTTCGAGAAAAATTCGGATTGTCGATCCATTCTTTCTACGGCGCATCGGAATGCGGGGGAATTTGTTACGACCGCGAGGCAACGCTCGAACTGGAAGGTTTCGTCGGCGCGCCGATGAACGGCGTCGATCTCGAAATAATCGATGCGAAATCCGGATCGAGTCAGGTCCGTGTTCGAAGCGCGGCCGCGGGCGATGGTTATTTTCCCGATGGGGACGAAGAGAAACTTGGCAATGGGGTTTTTGTTCCGGACGATTTGCTCGCGCGCGAAGGCGAGGGTTTCAAAATCGTTGGGCGTGTTTCGGACGTAATCAACGTCGCGGGCAAAAAAGTAAACCCGGCCGAAATCGAGCAGGTGCTGCTGGAATTTCCGGGCGTTCGCCAGGCGGTGGCGTTTGGGCGCGAATCGGCGTTGCGCAATGAAGAAGTGGCGGCCTGCGTGGTTGCTGGCGCTGGCGTTGACGAGAAACAACTGGTCGAGCTTTGTGGTAAGCAATTGAGCGCGTGGCAGGTGCCGAAGCGAATCTTCATTGTCGATTCGATCCCCCCCAACGAGCGGGGAAAGATCAGCCGGCGTGAGCTGGCCAGGCGCTTCGCCTTATAAAAAACTTTTGTCATTTGCTGAGAAGCAGGCATTGCTACCCCAGATAAGGGTAAAAAGCCTGCTTATCTCCCCGAACTGGAACTCGGATGAAACGGAAAAAAGCCAAGGAGAGCACGCGAATCCTGGTCTTGTCGCCCGATGAAGGCCTCGCTGCGGCGATTGTCAATGTGCTGAATGAAGCCGCGCCGGACGCGCCGGTGGAAATGACGCACAGCCTGGAGGAAGCGCAGCAACTCGTCCTCGGCGTGAAGCCCGAACTTTTCGTCCTCGACGTCGATCAAGTCCCAGACCTCGGCCAGGATTTTCTCTACGATCTACGAACCAGTCATTCGAACGCCCGCGCGATAATTTTGACCGGCGCGCATTTGCCGGAACAACGCGAACAAGCCGCCGGACTGGGCGCGATCCATTTCTTGGAAAAACCGATCGCGCATTGGGACTTTGTCGATCTCGTGAAGCGCCTGATGGAGCCGGCCCCGGAGGCGGCGGAAAAATTTCAGGGAAGACTGCGCGACCTGCAATTCACCGATATCATTCAGCTTAAATGCATGAGCGGCGCGACGTCGGTCGTCGAGTTCACCGGGCCAAACGGGGAAAAAGCGCGGGTGTTTTTTGAGAACGGCCAGGTCCGCCAGGCCAAGGCGCCTGGGCGACAGGGAATGGAAGCCTTCAACGAAATCGTACGTTGGAAAGGCGGGACGGTTTCGGAAGTGGTCGATGCGTCCTGGAGTCCAAAGACGATCGACATGGACTGGCAACATTTGTTGATGGAAGCAGTGCGGGGCGCGGACGAGATGAACGCCGTGGCGGCGCCGGCAAAAAAATCGCGCAAGAAAAAGGGCAATCCGAAGATCCTGGCGGTCGATGACAGCTTGATGCTGTTGAGTTTCGTCAAAGAAGTCTTGATCGACGCGAATTACGATGTGTTCTCGGCGTCGAATGGCGAAGAAGCGGTGCGCGAAGCGCAGAGCACGGTGCCGGACTTGGTCCTGCTCGATTTCATCCTACCCGATATGCGCGGCGACGAAGTTTGCCGGCGATTATCGGAGAATCCCGGGACGTCAGCCATTCCGGTAGTTTACATGTCGGGCTATGGAGCCGAACTTCAGGCAAGCCGAAGCGAAAATTCGAACGTGATTGGGTTCTTGAATAAACCTTTCACTTCGGATTTGCTTATCAAAACGGTCCAGACCCATATGCCTCGAAAATCGGAAGAGCCGGAAACGACCAGGCGCGAAGCTGACGCGCCCGAACCAGAGCCGGTGCCTGCGCCAACTCCGACAGATTTCCCAATCGATCAGGAAGTGAGCGAAGTCGGTCCAACGATTCAGCAAGCGGAAGACACTCCGTGGTGGACGCCCGCCCCGTCCGCGAATGTTCCCGCCCCGGCACCCTCGACCTTCGAACCGGCCGGCGAGCAAGATTATATTCCCGATGACTCGGTCACGGGCGGCGCCTATTTCTGCGGCGACACGCGGTTCTTCTCGATCAATCGGGCATTTCAAATCATCGCGAACCAAAGACTGACCGGCATGCTGCGTTTCTTTTTGGAGAAACAAGCGGTCGATCTTCTCGTGCAAAACGGACTCGTCTTGTTTGCCACGACAAACGATGTCGAACTTTATTGTCCCGAAACGCCGATCGCCTTAAGCAACATCGATCCTGAGCGAGTCTCGGCTGCGCGGGCGGGACAACAGGAGACCGGTCGCCCCCTCTTCCTCACCCTCGCGGAAGAGAACCTGATCTCGCACGAACCGGCAATGCAAATGGTGCAGCAACACGGACAAAAAGTTTTTGCCGACCTTTGGGCCGCGCAGTGTGTCCGTTTTTCATTTCATAACAACGCGCTGCCGGATTATGCGAGCTCGCTCTCGGGTGAGATCGATGTCGATCAATTCGCGCTTGCGACCTTGCGGACGGTGCAATTTCCACAGCTCGGCGACCGCGCCTATTACGGTCCGACTTCAGTGCCGGCCTACACGCGCGATGGATTTGAGCGCATTCAAATTTTGCGGCTGACGGTAGCGGAAGCGCAGTTCGCGTCGCAATTCAATGGCGCTCGCTCCGTCCAGCAGATCGCGAAAAATCTGCGACTCGATCTAAAATTGGCGAGCGTAACGCTCTTCCGGTTTCTTGCGTTGGAGATTGTTGAATGCTGGCCGGCCACGAGCGGCGCGGCGCAGGACAAAAAAGGCGTTTTCCAGCGTCTGGGCAGCGCGATTGGTCTCGGCGAATAGCCCTCATCGGGAAAAGGGAGCGACGGGATGAGCAAAACTCTGGTCGTCGATATCGGCGGCACGCACGTGAAATTGCTCATGGAAGGCGCCGAGCAACGACAGTTCGATTCCGGCGCAAAAATGGCGCCGGCTGAATTCGTCGCGAAGCTCAAAGAGGCAACGCGCGATTGGAATTTCGACAATATCTCGATCGGTTTTCCGTCCGTGATGCGGCGCGGAAAAGTCATCAAAGAACCGAAACACCTTGGCCCGGGCTGGATCGATTTCGATTTCGAGAAATCGCTAGGCAAACCAACCCACGTCATCAATGACGCGGCCATGCAGGCGCTGGGAAGTTATCACGGTGGGAGAATGCTTTTTCTCGGCCTCGGCACCGGGCTCGGCTCGTCGCTGGTGCGAGGAAACGAGTTGTTCGCTCTTGAACTGGGCGACCTCCCCTATCGCGACCGGGAGAAGATCGAAAACTTTCTTGGCATCCCCGGCATCGATCGGCTTGGCGAAAAAGAATGGAAAGCGGAAGTGCTTTTTGCGGTGACGCAGCTCAAACTTTCATTCATCGCCGATTACGTGGTTCTCGGCGGCGGGAACGTGCACCGCTTCGATCAATTGCCCGAAGGAATTGAACGCGGAAAAAACGAGAACGCTTTTCTTGGCGGGATCCGGCTTTGGGAAATGGACGCGACCGGCGAAAAAAAGTGGACGGTAATTTAATTACCGTTCGCCCGCGCGGTAGCTGTCGATCTTTTCGCCCGTTTCTTTTCGGTGAGCGCAATTGACGGACTCGGCGGCGCCGGCAGGCCGGTTCCAGATTGCGCCTGCACCAGCGAAATATCCGAACTGTTGATCGCGCCGTTCAGGTCACGTCTTCCTTGAAATTGCTGGCCGTAAAGGGCTGACCCGATTGCGCCTGCACATCGGAGATGTCAGATGAATTCACCAAGCCATTAGAATATCGCGGCCCGGCTGGCAACCGAGTGTGATGGCGCAGTGTTGCGTCGAGCGTGGCAAAATTCTAGGCTGGCCGCGTTCTGAACCCGAAGAAAGACGATCGAGACAGCACGCGGCCGGATTTTTGGTCGGAACGCTACGCCAGCGGACGGACTCCATGGCAACTGGATCATCTTCCGGCGCGCCTAGGTGCTTTCATTCAATCTCTTCCCGCCGGATCGAACATTCTGATTCCCGGTTGCGGCGAAGATTCGAAAACAATCG
>DATEWZ010000123.1:0-7438 GCA_035257485.1 Chthoniobacterales bacterium | reverse complement strand
CGACGGCGATGGAATTGATCTTGTGCGCGAAGCGAAACAGCATCAAAGCTTAAAGGCAATTGCTGTCACTGCCAGAACGAGTGCAGAAGAGCGCGAGTCTGGTTTGCGCGCTGGCTTCGATGTTTATCTTACGAAGCCGATCGACTTTAATGAATTACGCAGTGCCCTTGGAATCGCTGAAGGACGTGTTAAGCACTAGCAAATCGCCAAAGTATTCGCGCCGGCAGCGTAGCTGGATCAGCGCAATGTATTTTTGATAGGCGCCCGTAGCTCAGCCGGATAGAGCAACGGATTTCTAATCCGTAGGTCGGGTGTTCGAGTCACCCCGGGCGCGCTTTGAGGTGCAAGCCGCAACTTTAGTGTGCAGGTCGACATAATCTGCAAATGTCGCGCGCAACCGAAGCAATTGCGGCTGATCGCTGTTCGTCCGATCCTCCAAACGTATAAATCGCAACAAAAATTGGAGCGCCATCCGGAGGATAAATGACTGCGACGTCATTGGTGGCTCCATTTCCTGATCGCCCGGTCTTATCGCCGACACGCCAGCCCGGCGGCACTCCCGCGCGAACAAGGGCCGCACCGGTCTCGTTGCGTTGCAACCAATTATCCAGCAGGCGTCGCGACTCTTTGGAAAGCAATTCGCTCCCCAGCAGTTGGTGTAAATCGTCACACATTGCCAAAGCCGACGTCGTGTCGCGCTGATCGCCAGGTGTCCAGCGATTCAACTCTGGTTCCGTGCGGTCGAGTCGCGTGATCTTATCGCCGATCGACCGTGCAAATTGCGTGACTCCGTTCGGGCCGCCGATCGTTTGCAGAACAAGATTTGCGGCCGTGTTATCGCTTTGTGCGATTGCCGCCTCGCACAACGCGCCGAGGGTCATACCGCCTTCGGCAACGTGTTGCTTTGTCACTGGGGCGTACTCGAGCAAATCCTTCTCCGTGTAAGGCACGAAGGTATCGAGTTTTTCTTTCGCCTGATCAACTCGCTGTAACACTGCGGCGACAGCTAGCGTCTTAAATGTGCTGCACATTGGAAAGAGCTCGTCCCGTCGATGCCAAAGATGCGTGCGGTTTTTCGGATCGCTTACAACGACTCCTATTTTGATCTCGCCTTTTTCTATCTCGGTAATCCAATCCACAGTCGCCGGGATTCCACCGTTGGCGTGCGCCAGAGCGGTTAGCATGCAAATTGTGATGAAGCCGATAACGAATCTTCCGAGCTTCATCGACAAAGCGAGTTACCAACGATGAAACGCCGGGTGGCCTTCTTTAACCGCAACGAAAATGCCGCGGCAGGTCGCGCAGATTTTTCCGTCACCACTCAACGTTCCTTCGACCGTGGCCCGGTCACCTTTTAGATCGACAAGGTGAGCCGAAAGCGAGATCGGGCAGTTCGTTGGCGTCGGTCGCAGCAGTTTAATCGCATATTCGGCGGTCACGGTACACGGAGGATGATCCGCGCCCGCGCTTTTCATCAAATGATACGCGGCCGTCCAATTGCAGTGACAATCAAGCAACGCGCCGATGATTCCTCCATTTAAAACGCCGGGAAACGCTTCGTATTTTGGTTCCGCTTTCCATTCCGCGACCACTTCGCCGTTTTTAACGAAGCTGCGAACGTGCAAGCCTTCGGGGTTCGCTGGACCGCAACCGAAGCAACAATTTTCCGGAGCGTACTTCTCCTGAAGCGATTGCTCCATGACGATGTCGATCTTACGAACCGCTCGGCGGACCGGGATATTTTCGCGGTTTTGGTCCGACGTAAAGCGAGCGTGGCCGGATCAACCGATTGTGATCATGTTGTTCGGTCACGTGCGAGCACCAGCCGGCCACGCGCGATGCCGCGAACAACGGCGTATTTAATTCCGGTTCAAAACCGAGCATCCAGAAAACCGGCGCCGCATAAAGATCGACATTCGCGCAAAGACCTTTCTCGCGATCCATCACTTCCTCGAGTTTTTCGCAAATCGCGACCCAGTTCTCTTTGCCGGCGCGTTTTCCGAGATCGCGCGCGATTTCGCGCATCGCCGGCACACGCGAGTCGCCCTTTTTGTAAACGCGATGACCGAAGCCCATGATTTTTGCCTTGGCCGCGAGTTGCTTCTTCAACCAAGCCTCTGCGCGGTCGGGAGTCCCGATTTCCTCCAACATCTTCATCGACTCTTCATTCGCGCCGCCGTGAAGTGGTCCCTTCAAAGTCCCAACCGCCGACGTCACCGCAGCATAAATTCCGGCGAGCGTCGAAGCGGTCACGCGCGCGGCGAAAGTGGAGGCGTTAAATTCGTGGTCGGCATACAAGTTGAAAATCGTGTCCATCATCCGCGTTTTCCAATCTTCCGGAACTTTGCCGTCCAGTTTGTAAAAGAAATTGGCAGCCTGGCTCAGTTCCGGTTTTTCCGGCAACGGTTTCTCTCCTTTGGAAATTCGCCAGCCGTCGGTGATCAACGTTTCGACGCGCGCGATCAGCTTGATCGATTTGCGAATGTTGGAGTCGTGCGAGTTGTCGCCGAGGTCCTTATCGAACGCGCTCAACATCGAGACACCGGTGCGGAGCATGTCCATCGGATGCGTCGCTTTCGGCAAAAGGTGCAGCATCTCGACAACTTCCTTCGGCAATACGCGCTCCGCGCCGATTTGTTGGCGAAATTCATTTAATTGTTTGCCGTTCGGCAGCTCGCCGTTGAGCAAAAGATAGGCGACCTCTTCGAACGTCGCCTTGTTGCCCATATCGTGAATGTCGTAGCCCCGATACATCAACCCGGCGTTCGGATCGACCCAGCAAATCGCCGTTTCGCCGGCAATCACGCCGGCCAAGCCCGGGCTGTATTCTGGTTTGGCTTCAGTAGTCATTGTCTTTCGTCACGTTAACAACGATACGCGATTCGACAAATGCTCAGTCGCGAAAACCTTTCCACTCTTCCGCGGCCGGGTCGTAGTCGAGCAGGTCGTACAATTCCTGCCGCGTCTGCATTTGATCGAGCCAATCATTCTGCGTTCCGGCTTTCTTAAGCGCCTTGAAGAATTTCGCGCTCGCTTTCATCGAAATCCGAAACGCGCTCTGTGGGAAAATGATCATGCGATACCCGAGATCGGCCAACTGCTGAAAGGTCAAGAGCGGGCTCTTGCCGAACTCCGTCATGTTCGCCATTAGCGGTAGATCGATCTCTTTGGCGAAATCGCGGAACTCATCGGCGCTTTGGAGCGCTTCCGGAAAAATTGCGTCCGCGCCGGCGGCCAAATACTCCCCCGCTCTTTCAACTGTGCGATCAAATCCTTCTACCGCGCGAGCATCCGTCCGCCCGATGATCAAAAAGTCTTTGTCGCCACGCGCTGCGACCGCGGCCTTGATCCTCGCGGTCATCGTTTTTAGATCGACAATTGTCTTTCCGGCAAGATGGCCGCAGCGTTTGGGAAATTCCTGGTCTTCAATGTGACAACCGGCGAGCCCGGCCTTTTCCAGTTCCCGAATGGTCTTCGCAACTTCGTCGCCTTCGCCGAAACCTGTGTCCGCATCGACAATCGCCGGAATTCGCACCGCATGCGCGACGTAACCGGCAAGTTTCACGACTTCGTCGCGCGACAACAATCCAATGTCGGGCATTCCCGCGGTTGAATTGATCATTCCCGCGCCGCTCAAATAAACCGCGTCGAATCCGGCCTGCTCGACTTGCCGCGCCATCGACGCGTTCGGCACTCCCGGCATCATCACCGCGCCTTTCGCAATCAATTCGCGCAGCCTCTTACTCTTGCTCGTGCTCATGCTCTACTTCATCACACACGCTGCGAGTAAGTCATCAACGCGCCTTGCTTCATCTAATTTCCACCCAAGATCGACAATCTTCTTCGCGCGCGCCTCGCCAAGCGCAGGAACGACCAGCGCATTAAATTTTCCTTCGAGTTGTTTGTCGCTCACCGGATTCAACGCATTGCCGAGCGGATAATCGACGCGCTTGGTCAGTTCTCGCCCGTCCTGCAGAGTCACATGGACAATGTTCGCGACCGCCTTCGCATACAACGAACTTAGCTCGTCATTGCGTTGCACGGTCACGTTCTCGAGAAATTTCCAAATCGTCTTATCGGTGAAGCGTTCCGGCTGAAATTGTTTTTCCGTTACTTCGCCATCGATCAACGCGATGGCGGTGATGTACGGCAGACTATGGTCCGCAGTCTCGCGCGTCTCCGGTTTCCATTTCTCCGGTTCGCTCCCGATGATATCGACCGACGCATCATGGCTCTCGATCCGCACTGATTGGATTTTCGCTGGGCCGCCAATTTCTTTGCGCAAAAACAACGCGGCTTCAATCGCGCTCTGGCTGTGATATTCAGCCGGCCAATATTTGATGCTCGTTTTCAAGATCATCGACGCGGGACCTTTGCCCGGCATCGCTTCCTGTTTCTTGTCGAACACAGTCGCAACGTCGCCCAGCGAAACGCCGAGCTCCTTTTCAAATCCCATTTGTCCTTCGAAAATCGGCGCCGGTCCGGTCATTCCCGCGCGCGCAAGAAGCGCCGCATAAACTCCGCATCTAGCCGCGTTCGCGAACGCGACGCCTTTCCAATGCGAAAGTTCGCCGACACGCGCTTGCCGGAACGCCGCGCAATTCACGCCCGCGATGTTGATGGCGTGGCGCGTTTTCTTCGGGTCGAGCTTCATCAACTTCGCGGCCGCGAGCGCAGTCGAAAACGCGCCGTAAGTCGGATGGTCCCATCCTCGCGCCCGAATGCTCGCCGCGTCGCACAATCGGCATTGCACTTCATAAGCGATCGCGGCGGCGACAATCGCGTCCTTTCCGCTCGCGCCAACGCTTTCCGCGACTGCAAAAACGGCGGCGAAGTTATCGCTCGGATGCGCCGGCTCTTTGGAAAGATAAGTGTCGTTGTAATCGAAGTAACGAATGCAGCAGCCGGTTGCGAAGGCACCCCAATCAGGCGGCGCTTCATGGTTCGTGCCGATGATTGTCGATCCAGCTCTCGCCGAAAAATCCGACGCGACTGTGCGCGCGATTACGCACGGCTCCTCGCTCCACGCGCCGAGTGCGCAACCAAGCGAATCGATCACCCGCCGCTTCACTTCGTGGACGACGTCCTTGGAGAGATCTTCGAAATTCAGTGAGCACGCGTATTCCGCGAGTTGATGCGCAAGTGTTTTGGTAGCCATGAAATTGAACGTCCAATCTGCCGACGAAAATCAGGTCGGCAAGCGATTGTCGGTGTTGCCCTGCGGTCGAAAACGGGCACAATCTTTTCCAGATGGACAAAGTTTATCCCAACGCAAAGGCCGCGCTCGAAGGTCTGCTCCATGACAACATGACGATCGCCGCCGGAGGGTTTGGATTGTGCGGCATTCCCGAGAATCTCATCGCCGCGTTGCACGACAGCGGCGTCAAAGGGCTGACGATAGTCGGCAACAACGCGGGCGTGGACGGCTTTGGGATGGGCGTTCTGCTGCCGGCGCGCCAGGTGAAAAAAGTGATGGCGTCGTACGTCGGTGAGAACAAAGAGTTCGAACGACAGGTCCTCGCCGGCGAACTCGAGCTCGAATTGATTCCGCAAGGCACGCTGGCCGAACGTTTGCGCGCCGGCGGCGCAGGAATTCCCGGATTTTATACGCGCACCGGTTTCGCCACGAAACTCACCGAAGGCAAAGAAACGAAAAAGTTTGGCGACTACGATTACGTGCTCGAACCCGGAATCACCGCCGAAGTGTCGATCGTAAAAGCGTGGAAGGGCGATAAATCCGGCAATCTCATTTATCGAAAGACGTCGCGAAATTTTAATCCGATGATCGCGACCTGCGGAAAAATTTGCGTGGCCGAAGTCGAGCAACTGGTTGAGATCGGCGAGCTCGATCCCGATCAAATTCACACGCCAGGAATATTCGTGAATCGAATCATCCAGGGAGCGAATTACGAAAAGCGAATCGAGTTCCGCACCGTTCAAGGCGCCGATCCAAACAAAAAAACCTCCTCGCCCGTGCGCGATTTGATGGCGAAGCGGGCCGCGCAGGAATTGCGCGATGGCTACTACGTCAATCTCGGGATCGGAATTCCAACGTTGGTCGCGAATTACATTCCGAAAGGAATGAACGTCACGTTGCAATCCGAGAACGGGCTTCTCGGCATTGGCCCGTTTCCAGAGCCGGGCAAAGAAGACGCCGACTTGATCAACGCGGGCAAGCAAACGATCACCACCATGCCGGGCTCGGCGTTCTTCTCGAGCGCCGATTCGTTCGGTCAGATCCGCGGCGGCCACATCGATCTCGCGATTCTCGGCGCGTTTGAAGTGACTGACAGCGGCGACATCGCGAACTGGATGATTCCCGGAAAAATGATCAAAGGCCCGGGTGGCGCGATGGACCTAGTCGCCGGCGTAAAACGTGTCGTCGCGGTATTGGAACACACTTCTAAAGACGGCAGCCCAAAGATTTTGAAAAAATGCACGCTGCCGATCACAGGTCTCGGCGTGGTCAATTTGATCATTACCGATTTGTGCGTGTTCGAAGTGAAAGAAGGCGGCGGCTTGGTGCTCACCGAAATTCATTCCAATTCAAGCGTGGACAATATTCGCGCAAAGACCGGCGCGCCGTTGGAAGTCGCTCTCAAGAAATGACAAGCCTGCGCTTCGGCGGAATCGTCTCATTCGTCTTCACCACTCTGCTTGTTTGCAGCGCGACTGGTGATGAAAAGCAGCACGAACGCCCTTTCGATCGCTACCGCGCCATCTTTGCCGTCGGTGTAGGAACGCTAAATGTGACATGGACGAGCGAAGCCCGGCAATATGTGCTCGATGAAGTGAAGCGTCGCGGCGAAAAGGAGAAACTGATCGTCTGCACCGATTCGAACGTGCCAACGGAAAAGTTTCGCGCCGATCACGCCTTGACCACCGACCAAGTTATTTGGCTCGTCATGACGTTCGAAGATCAATCCAAAACCGAGGCCGGCCGCGTTTCCTTCACCATAAACGTAAACAACGGGAGTTATCTGCAGGGAGCGATCTTTGACCCCGGCGTGACTTTCGCCACAGCGAAACCGACCCTTGATCGAATGTTGAACGGATTTTTCGAGTTCGGTGAAGGCAAGGTGACGCCGCGCTAATCTTATCGCGCAGTCTCGCGCGGACAAACGAGCACCAGCAGCGAACCGATGATCCAGCACACGATCATCACCGTAAAACCGGTGTTGAATGAACCCGTCCGCTGACTGAGATCGCCGAAAATTTTCGGCCCGAAATATCCGCCGATGCTCGCGGTGCAGTTGATGAAGCCGACGGCCGCGGCCGCCGCAGCGCTAGTCAGGAATTCCGAAGGCAGCGTAAAGAAGGCTGGGAAGTAGGCGACTGTGCCCATACCGATGATGCAGCACAACACGACGAGCAGCCCGTTTGAGTGGGGAAGAAAGAGCCAGGCGGCGAGCGCGAGCGCCGCTGCGATTTGGGGAAC
>DATEWZ010000122.1:0-2818 GCA_035257485.1 Chthoniobacterales bacterium | reverse complement strand
TTTTTCAATGCGGCCCGATACTCGCGGATATTGTCTTCCGCGATTTGTTCCCAGCGAAATTCGGCGGCGATTTCGCGACATTTGATCGACAACGCGCGGTAATCGTTTTCATTCATCCCCAAAATCTCCAGCGCGAGATCACTCATCGCTTTCACATCTCCGGCCGGGACCAAAAATTGCCCGCCTGCGCGTTTGAAAATGTGGCGCGGGCCTGGAACGTCATAGGCAATCGTCGGAATCCCGGCAGCGAGCTGTTCGACGACAGAAATCCCGAATCCCTCGATGTAGCTCGGGAAGAGTCCGACCGCGCAGCCGGCGATCAACTGGGGAAGCTCTTTCGGGTCGTAATTGGTGAGACAACGAATCGATTCGCGCGGCGAGAGACCCAAATCTCGGAGCACCGTTTGTTCATCCGTCATTGTTCCGAGAAAGGCAAAGCGCGCGTCAGGGGCTGACTCCAAAATCGCACGAACGATCTCCGGCCAATCCCGCGAACCTTTGCGAAGACCCCACATTCCGAGAAAGCAAATTTCTTTTCGGGCCAACCGTTCGGACACAGGGCGCGCAGTGTTCGCAAACACTTTGCGCTCGTTGTCGTTCAAGCCGTAGGGCAAAGCGATTGTCGGTGCTCGAACAGAGTGCTCTTCGAGAGAGCGTTTCTCTTCCTCGTTTGGAACGTTGAACAAATCGCAATAGTGAAGCGCGCGGTCAGCGTTTCGGCGCAACAGCCAGGTCGTAAACCCATAGAGAATGCGTCCGGCCAGTTTTCCGCGCGGTCGATCGGGCCAGCGTTCGCGACTCGACTGAATAAACTTGTCGTAATCCAAATACAGTCCGATCGAGCGGCCAACAAGAAGACCATTGAAGCGGAGCGATTGTTTCGAAAAAGGCAACGTCCCGATCAAGCAATCGATGATGTCGAACTTAATGGCGTTGCGCCGAACGAAGTTTGCCGCGCGATACGGAAAGATGGCTTGTCGCCAGGCGTAGAGGGCACGGGACGTCGTTGGTTTTGGAAACGCGTCGTCGAGACAGTATTTATCGATCTTGTGGCCCGCTTTTTCCCATTGGTCGGATACCTCACGCCAAACGCGGGCCGCGCCAAGCCGCCGGTCCCACGGAAGACTTACGATGGCGAGAATGCGAAGCGGTTTGTCCACGTTATTTTGAAGAACCACGGCGGACCGCCGCCCAAAATTTGTGTCGGACCGGATTGACGTAATGTCGCATCGCAATTGACGCACCCGCGTACCGGTCGCGATAAATGAATTGATCGTCCGCCTGAAGAATGAATTTGCGCGGATCGAACGGCTTCGCCTGGTTGGCGTGTATGCACAAATGAACCACGGTCTGCGTCGTGAAAAAATTTGGCGCGCCGGTCAACATTTTCAGTCGCTCCAAGCCGAACGACCAGTCGAGTTTTTGAAACAAAAAAAGGAAACCCATGTTCACCGGATTCTCTTTTTCCTTCGAGTCCCGCAGAAGGCGGCCGTCGACGGAAAGTTGATAGTCAGCCAGATAGAGCGCGGCGGCGGATTGAGCACGCGACAATTCGGCCAGCTGCTTTGCTTCAGGAAAAAAAAGAACGTCCGCGTCGGTGTAAAGCGCCGGACCATTGATTGGCAGCGCCATGATTTGGGAAAGTTGTTTGCCGGTGAAATGTTCCTTGAGAAAAGAGTGAACGTTCTGCGCCAATCCCGTCGGCAACGGCGGCGCATTTCGCTCTACGCGAACGCAATTGTCGATCCTTTGCAAGAGTTTAACGCTTGCGTCCTTGATTGAACCGTCAGAGACAACCGTGAATTGTTTTGGTCGACCGGCGTTCGCGAGAAAGGAACGAATTGATGCGACCTGCTCCGGAAGCGAGCTTTCGCCGGAGTAGGAAAATACTTCGAACGGCAGATCGCGCTCGATCCGCACGCGACGTTGAACGACCGCGGACAACGCGAGCCGGTAAGACGCGCGTACAAGTTTCCCTTCCAGCCGCGCCAGATGATAAGGCGCGTTCATCCTGTCGCCGGAACGAAGCTGCGAAAGCCGCGATAGGTTAAACCGAGGTTGAGAAGCAAACTCGGAACGGCTGCGATCAAATTGAATCTCAAAACGCCGGCCACGCTGGAGAAATCAGTGAATGGAATGAGCGCGATCTGCGTTGCTAGCGTGAGCGGAATGTAAAGCCACGAGCCACTGATCCAGCCTTTCGACGCATTCAATAGCCAAAGCGCTCCGGCGATGGCCGTAACGACAGAAACGCCGACCATCAGGACGAGCTCACGATGAAGATGCGTGTAATGATTTCCGAGAATGAAAAGGAATTGCTCGGGAAAAAGCGCGGCGCCGGCAAGGACGAGCGCGCTGAAAAGCACAACGCCGCCGGCAATGACGCCATAAAGGTAACGCAACTTGGATTTGTTCTGACAGCGCGCGAACGCCGGCACGAAAATATTCGTCAGCATGTTCATCAGGACGGTGAAGATCATGGCAAGGCGCCCGAGCGCGCCCACTTCAGCCACCGAGCTGGCCTGCCGCGCGAAAAAGCTGATCAGGAAGACAGTGATCTGTCCCTGGAAACAATAAAAGAGCGCGTTGGCGGCGAGCTTCTTGATTAAGCCGACGATTTCTTGTCGATCTTGTGGATTTTCATTGGCGTTAAGATCGACAACTTTCGCGGCGTAACTGCGCAGCAGAAAATATTGGAGGAGAAAAGTGGCGATCGCGATCGCGACGGCGAGACCGGCCGTCGTGAAAAGATAGACCAGGCCGAGGATGAGCAGGAGGCGAACAATCGCGCAGGTAAAATCGATCTTTTGAATGCGGG
>DATEWZ010000121.1:0-2159 GCA_035257485.1 Chthoniobacterales bacterium | reverse complement strand
CAAGAATTCCAGTTCCTCCGGCGCGCCGACGATCAACCAAAGTACTTCTTCGTCGGTATCGTTGAAGACTTGTCGTAGAAGTTTCGGGCCGACCAGAACGCCGCCATGTTTCGGAACGGTGACCGTTTCCTCGCCGATCCGCATTCGTCCGGTGCCTTCGACGACAAAATAAAATTCTTCGGCTTTCGGATGTTTATGCAGCGTGTTGGCGGCTGTCGGCGGCAGCTTCCACAAGCGCGCACCAAGAATCTCGCTCTTGGTTCGCTCCAAAAAATCCGCGTTCGGAATCTTCATCAGATTCGACGGCCGCCACGCGAGATCCTCCGGCTTAATCAAAAAATAACCGTCAATTGGCTTCATCGCCGCATTAGCGCGTTCGACGGCAATTTTGGATCGAGGGCTTTGCGAGCGGTCTCAACTCCTGCGACCGGAAGTCTTGTTGGGTCGAGCAGACCGAGCTGAACTAGCACGGACGCCTGGTCCCAATAAATGTGTTCGTGCGCGAGTTTGCCGTCGCGGAATTGGACAATCGCTACCAGCGGAACTTCCACGCGCTTCCCGGTTGGAGCGGCGCCTGGCAACATCCAATCCATGCGGATGGTATGAGTGAATTTAAAAATCATTTCGTCCACCAGCTGATCCTCACCAATTGTTCGCGAGATCGGAACCATCTCTGTGTCCGGTGGCATCTGCGGAATGAAACGTTTGGAATAGAATTCTCTGAGCTCTTCTTTGCCAACCCCTCCAGTCAGGACAGGAATGTGATTTACATAGGCGTCCTCAACCATGGTCGCCAGAGTGTCTTCCGTGTTGTGGGTTGCGAACTCGTGTCGCACGTGCTCTTCCCAAAGCGCGCCGAGATTTTGTTGAGGCGTCCTCCGCGGCGCCTTTTTCCTTTTCCGCTTCATTCGTGGTCTTCCGCGTTCGACGGCGGACGCGGTTTGGCGAGGAATTTGTCGATTTCGGTGTTGTAGGTTTCGAAGGGGTCGCCCATGACCAGAAAGTCGCGGCTGTCGTGCGCGACGGAGTCCCAGTTGATGACGTAGGGTTGATGTCGATCTTGAAAATAAGCGACGGCGCGGGCGCGCCCTGATGCGCGCGTGTTCGCGGGTGGAACCCGCAGCGCGTTCGCCGGTTGAAAACTTTGGTTCCATTCGGCGACGCGTTTGCCGGGCGTGACGTTGAAGAACAAGCCGCGCGCTGGGTCGATGTTGTGATATTCGAGATCCAAACTTTGCAGCCACGGATCGTCCCAGCCGATTTTCTCCGACGCCATGAAAGTCTCGAGCAACCATTTCTTCGTGATCCAATCGACGCCGCCGATCAGCGCCTGCGGATTTTGTTCGATTGATTCGAGGACGAAACTCCAGGTCTCGAGCAACCAGTCGGTCTCCGCGTCGCGTCCGCGCAAATGCCGCTGCGCGAGATCGTGGAACTGCCATTGCACGTCGAGCGCGCCGATGGTCTTGCCGTTTTCAAGATCGACAATCCATTTGCGCGTGGGATCGCGCGAGATGTCACGCGTGCTGCGGACGGCGTCGTTGAGCACGAGATTGCGCGGCAACTGGCGTTGCTCGAGCAGCGAGAGCACGGCCGCGGTGGTGCCGATCTTCATCGCGTTGGCGAATGGGCTCATGTTGGAATCGCCGATGAGCAAATGGAGCCGCCGATATTTGCGGTAATCTGCCAGCGGCTCGTCGCGCGCGTTGATGATCGCGCGATTGAATTGCACCCACTGGTAAATGTCATTCACGATGTGATCGGCGCGCTGGCTCAACTGAAACGCGACCGGGGTTTCGGCTTGCGGCGGTTCGAAATCGAACGCCAGCGGATTGGCCTGCCCCACTCTGCCTGCGCCAGTGAAAATTTGCCGCGTGGCGAGAAACGTGAGCAACGTGCCGAGGACCGATGGCGTGAACTGCGCCTCGCGCTTCATCAAATAATTTTCGTGGCAACCAAAGGTCGCGCCGGTGTGATGATCGACATTGTTCTTGATGAACGAGACGCGATCGGCGGCTTCGAGCGCGTTGAGCGATTCGGACAGCAAACGATCGCCGGCCATTTCGTAAGTGACGAGATCGTGCAAATGCAAACATTCTGGCGACGCGTATTCGATGTGGCCCATGTCGAGATAAAGACGGCCGCCGTTTAAAAGAAAA
>DATEWZ010000120.1:0-3100 GCA_035257485.1 Chthoniobacterales bacterium | reverse complement strand
TCTTCGGCGATGGTGATGATCCCCGGAAAACGCTCGTAACAAACTTCGTTGAAGCGTTTCAAAAAATAGATCGCGTCGAGATTCTCGCGGCCGCCGTAAACGTTCGGAATCCATTGACCGGGCTTCCGCGAATAATCGAGATAAAGCATCGATGCCACGGCGTCCACGCGCAGACCGTCAATGTGATATTTGTCGAGCCAGAAAAGCGCGTTCGCGATCAGGAAATTGCGGACTTCGTTGCGGCCGAAATTAAAAATGAGCGTGCCCCAATCCTGATGTTCGCCCTGGCGCGGGTCCATGTGCTCGTAAAGATCGGTTCCGTCGAACTCCGCCAGCGCATGCGCGTCCTTCGGAAAATGCGCCGGCACCCAATCCATGATCACCGCGATCCCGGCCTGATGACATTTGTCAATGAAATGCCGCAGCTCGTCCGGATTTCCGTAGCGACTGGTCGGCGCGAAATAATTTGTGACCTGATAACCCCACGAACCTTCAAACGGATGTTCGGCTATCGGCAACAGCTCGATGTGCGTGTAACCCATTTCGAGCACGTACGGAATCAAAGTCTCGGCGAGCTCGAGATAACTCAGGTGGCGATTGTTCTCGTCGGCTTTCCGCCGCCACGAACCGAGATGCACTTCGTAGATCGACATCGGCGATTTCGGCCATTCCTTTTTGCGCCGCGATTCCATCCACTCGCCGTCGCTCCATTTGTAGCGCTCGAGATTGTAAACGAGTGACGATGTCGATTTTCCCCACTGATTAAAAAACGCGAACGGATCGCTCTTGAGCAAAAGCGCGCCGCCGGGCGTTCGGATTTCGAATTTATAATGCGCGCCTTCTTTGACGCCGGGCAAAAATAATTCCCAAACGCCAGCGCCGGGATGTTTTCGCATCGGATTCACGCGGCCGTCCCAGCCGTTGAAGTCCCCGACTACGCTGACCCGCTGCGCGTTCGGCGCCCAGACCGCGAAATAAACGCCGCTCGTGTCGCCGATTTTTCGCAGATGCGCGCCAAACTTGTCGTAGAGCTGCCAATGCTGGCCTTCGCTGAACAAATGCAGATCGACCTCGCCCATGATCGGCCCGTAGCCGTAAGGATCGCGCATCGTGTATTCCGATTCGTCCCAATTCGTGATCCGCAGGTGATAATCCAAATCGCGCGTCGCGTTCGGAATTTTCGCCTGGAAAAATCCGTCACGATGAATCTTCTCCGCCTCGATCGGCTGAAGTTTATCCGCCGTAGCCTTGGTGGAGGCGGACCCGTTCATGACGACGTCGATCTTGCGAGCGTCCGGGCGAAACGCGCGAATCGCGAGATCGTCCCCCATCCGATGCGGCCCGAGAATGCGGAACGGATCGGAATGCGCGCCAGAAAGGAACGTATTCAGGTCGTCCGGCGGAATCCCGGCCACTAAGAACGGTTTGGTCATCTCCATTCAACCTAGGTTTCGACCGTGGGATTTCAATGGGTTGTCTTGAATAGCAAAACTCGAATCTCAAAATCCGAATTCCGAAACAATTTCAAAAATCGAATGTTCAAGGGACCGGCTTGGCTTTTGAGCCTTCGGTGATTCGGACTTGTTTCGATATTCGACATTCGGATTTCGAATTTTGGCCCCCAGTAATCACGTGCGCTTTGGGCTCTGATCGCGCATAATTGGATCGTGACGAACAAAAACGGCGCAGATGCGGTGAGCGAGCTCCTCGCCACCTACGGCGAGACCGGCGGGATTAATTATCTCGATGCCGCCGCCACCTTGCCCTCGCGCAAGACGATCGAAGAAGTCTGCGCCGATCTGATGAGCTTGATGTTTCCCGGATTTCGCGGCGAAGCGCTCGCCGATTCCGAAGATTTACCCGATATCACCAAGAGCAAGATCCGGAGTCTGCGGATTCGTTTGAAACCGGAGATTTGCAAAAGCTTCGGCGATTTTCCGGCGAGCGACGAAACGAAAAAGAAGGCGGACGAGATTTTGGATTTTTTCGTTTCGCAGTTGGCCGAAGTCCGGAAACTTTTGTGGACCGATATCGATGCGTCGTACGAGGGCGATCCCGCGGCAAAAAGTTACGAGGAAATCATTCTCGCGTATCCGTCGCTTGAAGCGATCGCGATTTATCGGATGGCGCACCTGCTTTACAACAAAGTGCCGTTGATTCCACGCATCATGACGGAATGGGCGCACAGCCGGACTGGGATCGACATTCATCCCGGCGCAGAGATCGGTTCGCACTTCTTCATCGACCACGGAACGGGCGTGGTGGTTGGCGAGACAACCAAGATCGGATCGCACGTGAAACTTTATCAAGGCGTGTCGTTCATCGCGCGCTCGCTCGCGGCGGGACAAGCGTTGCGCGGAAAGAAACGTCATCCGACGATTGAGGACGGCGTTTGCATTTATGCCGGAACAACGATCATGGGCGGCGACACCGTGATCGGCGCCAACTCAACCATCGGCGCGAACGTTTTTCTCACCAAAAGCGTTCCGCCCAACTCGCTCGTGTATTACGAGGAGAAAGAAGTAGCGGTTGTGCCGAAGCGCGCGAAGCAACCGGCCAACGCCGATGAAGAACTTAGCCGCGGCTGAAAATCATTTCACCTTCGCGGTGAAAACTTCCTCCATCGCGAGGTTGGTCCGGCATCCCGAAATCGGATCGAGCTGACGCCGGCTATCGGTCCAAATCGGATACGACACGCCACCAAACGAAACGAGTCCTTCGTAGTCGCCCTGCTGATTTCCGTAATTAATTCCGGCACACGGAAACGTTCCGCCGCAATCGTGCTCGTTTGAGCTCACCGTCGAGACGCGCGTGTTCGGTGAAGAAAATGTTGCGCCGCCGTCGGTCGATTTCGTCAAGTAAATGTCGGTCATGTAGCGCGATCCGGTTGTGTCGTTGCGCGTATCGTAAAAGGAAAACGTCACATCGCCATTGACTGGATCGACCGACATCCAGTGATTGAATCGATCAACCAGGATCGACAATTGATCGGCCACGGTTTTGCGCGGCGACCAATGCGCGCCGTTATCGTCCGAGAAGGAAAGATAAATGTCGGTCGTGCCCGCCGCATTCTTGTCCATCCACGAGCAATACAATCGCC